>NZ_JAKUXJ010000001.1:0-362974 GCF_026782895.1 Streptococcus mitis | reverse complement strand
TTTTGTCCCTTAACAGCTATCATACGAGCCAATTTTTCTTCCAGCGGTGACATTTGTGAATAAGGGATAAAGTGATAATGATCTCCGTGAGGCACTGCGACACCGTTAGCTGTACGTTTGATAATTTGTGCCGGATCAAAGACTAATCCATCAGATTCTACATGTCGTTCTGATAAAGGTTTGGCATACAATTCACTTAAAAGCGTTGGGATATCTTCCCCTTGATTTTGATGATATGTTGGGGTAACATTCAGATTAGGAGTCTCTGTCAAACTTGGTTGGACTGGTTTTGCAGTATTGATGTTTGGTTTACTTGAGCTTGTAGCAGAATGAGACTGTTTACCATTCCAATAAGCTTGGGCTGCAGCTAATTCTCCTGCAGACAAATCACTCTTAGGTATATAGTGGAAATGATTGCCGTGCGGTACAACAAAAGCGTCACCTGTATCTTCAATCACATCTGTCGGACTAAAGACATACCCATCATCCGTTGTATAAGCACCTCCAGTTCCTCGATTTGGTGCCTGCGTATTGAGATTAAAGTTTGGTTTAATCGTTGAACTTGTTTTCTCAAGACTGCTTGGTTTCGTATTATCAGAATGACTTTGAACTGGCTGACCTCCAATTGGTAGATTTCGAGCCAATTTTTCTTCCAAAGCAGACATTTGCGAATAAGGAATGAAATGGAAATGATCCCCGTGAGGAACTGCCACACCATTGGCAGTACGTTTTGTAATCTGTGCTGGGTCAAATACCAATCCATCAGACTCCACATGACGTTGGCTAAGTGGTAAAGCGTATAATTCTTGAAGGAGACTAGCTAAATCCTCATTTTGACTCTCAGGAGACGTTGCAGGATTTTGAGGAGTTTCAGATTGACTCGTTCTCACACTAGATCTTGTTTCTCCCCTGCTTGAACGATATTCAACCGTACTTAATTGGCCACCTTTTCCAGATAAGAAGGCTTGGGCAGCAGCTAATTCACTGGCAGACAAATCACTCTTAGGAATATAGTGGAAGTGATTGCCATGAGGAACGATATAGGCATCGCCCGTATCTTCGATGATATCAGAGGCATTGAAGATATACCCATCATCCGTTGTATAGCGGCCCTGAGCTCTGGCTGCAACTACCGCCTGATCGTTAGAACCGCCTCCATGATTATGACTGTGTTCCTGCTTCTGACGTTTAATCTCTTCTTTTGTCCGAATATTGTCCGCATGAGCCGCATCTTTAAGGTAAACATAGTATTTCCCGTCTACCTTAATGACATAGCCACCCTTGATTTCATTGACAATGTCTGAATCCTTCAACTGATAATTCGGATCTTTCATGAGGAGCTCTTCACTGATAATAGCATCATAAGGAACCTTGCCATTATAGTAATGATAATGGTCTCCATGAGAGGTCACATAACCTTGATCGGTGATCTTGATGACGATTTGTTCTGCGTTGATTCCCTCTCTCTTACTGACTTCATCAGGTGTCAAATTTTCTGCCTTTTGGCTTGGTTGGTTGCCATCTATATAAGCTACTCGATTAGAATCTTTCTTAACGTGAGCAGCTTGGTAACGACCAAGTTCATAGGAACAAACACTTATGGCAAGCACTGCCACTGAACCTGCTACATATTTTTTATTGATTTTCATTCTTTCCTCACTTTAATTCTTCTGCTAGAACACTCATATTTTCTTCAAGATTTTCTAGGTAAGTCTTGTCATTTTGTGGGTCTGCCTCTAAAGGATTCAGAGTTTTAAGCCCCACACCTGTTGATTTGACAAGAGTTTCAGCTACTTTTGAAGAAGCATTACTTTCTGTAAAAATCGTTTTAACCTTATAGGTTTTTACAAATTCCTGAATTTCTGTTAGTTGTCTTGGACTTGGTTCTTGTTCTGGAGAGATACCTGCAATACCAAGTTGATTGAGTCCAAATCGCTTAGCTAGATAAGAAAAGGCTGTATGTTGTGTTACAAACGTTTTCTGAGTCGCTTTTTCAAATTTAGGCTGGAATTTCTTAGTCAATTCTTGAGCTTTTTTGATAAAGGCTTGCGCATTTTTTTGATAAGTTTCTTTATGCTCACTATCCACCTCTGAAAGTTTATCAGCGATAATCTGAGCTTCTTCACCAGCTTTTTCAGGATCTAGCCAAGTGTGAGGGTCATAGAGCGTTTTTTCATCAACTCCATCGCCTGCTTCCACATCTTCTAGCCCTGGGACACGGTCTAAAGTCATTCCCTCTGAAGCCTCTAAAACCTTAACTTTGGATTTTTTAAGATTGGGGTCCAGACTTCCCGCCCAAGATTCAAGCGTATGCGAATGGTAAACAAAGACATCTGCATCATAGATGGCTGCGATATCATTTGCTGAAGGTTCAAAGGAGTGAATCCCACTACTTGACTGAATCATCCGAACATCATTCAAGTCACCAGATACTTCCTTGACCATAGCATAGACAGGATAAAAACTTGTTACAATTTTCATCCCTTTCCCAGTCTGACTTTCCTTTTGGCCACAAGCCCCTAAACACAAAAGAAAGACACTTAACAATACTAAAAATAAACTCTGTTTTTTCATAAACAACTCCTTAACTATTTAATTAACTGGTAAACATTCTACTCCTAAAAATTTAATCTGTCAAGCTATTTTTAGAAAAAATTTGAAATTTCTTTCACATATAAAAATCTGCTGGGTTTCAACAACTCAACAGATTCTCACTTTATATACTCAATGAAAATCAAAGAGCAAATTAGGAAGCTAGCCGCAGGCTGTACTTGAGTACGGCAAGGCGAAGCTGACGTGGTTTGAATTTGATTTTCGAAGAGTATTATTCTTCTATGGTAGAATGCTTATAGCCATAAGTAAAGTAAATAATACTTCCTACTAACAATGCAACTAGGAAAGCAATCCAAGTTTCCATATTATACTGCAACATAAAGGATAAACAAATGATGATTGATAAAATCGGTAATAAGGGTACCAGTGGTGTTTTAAATTCTCCTGCTTTGGGCATCCCCTTTTCTCTCCGTAAGCGAATCAAACCATAAGCCAGCATGATCAAGTAAGCCAAGGTACAAATATTTAAGAAGGCTGCGATACTAGCAAGAGGGAACATTCCTGCTGCTACTGCTGAAGCTAGACCGGTCAAGATAGTAGCATTCTTTGGTACCTTGCTAGTCTTTGTTAATTCTTTAAAGGCGGCAGGCATCAATCCGTCACGCGCTAAACTGTAAATCATACGAGATAGGGCATAAGTCATTGAGATACAAACCGTAATCAAGGTTAAGATAGCAACTAATGATACATAGTTGGCTGCCCAACTGATCCCAACGCTACGAAGGGCAAAGGCAACGGCATCGTCGACATTTAGATGGCTATAATGGACCACACCAGTTAAGACAAGCGTCACCAAGGCATAAAGAATGGTTACGATAGAAAGCGATAAGACAATCCCTCTAGGAATATTTTTTTGAGGAGTCTTGACCTCATCTACAGCCATAGAGATGGATTCGAAGCCTAAAAATCCAAAGAACATTAAGGACGCACCAGCCATAATACCAGTACTAGCACCATAGATTTGTCCAAAACCATAAGGAGCAAAATTGCTCCAATTATCAAGCTTGATATGCCAAATTCCCACCAAAATAAAGAGAGCTAAAGCGGAAAATTTCAAAATCACTAGAATAGAATTAAAACGTAATGCTGCTTTAGCATTGAGTAAAACAAGTGAGGTCACCAATACCAAGACAAGAATAGGCAATAAATCAACAAATGTCCCTGCTTGAGGATTAAAGGTACCATTTAAAGCCTGAGGAAGGGCTATCCCATATTGAGAGAGCAAGCCTTTAAAATAAGCTGCCCAACCCGAAGCCACACCAGATATGGCTGTCATGAATTCCATCATGGTTAACCAACCAGCCAACCAAGCTGGGAATTCTCCTAAGATGGCATAGAGATAACTGTAGGCACCACCTGTAGCAGGTACTCGTGAAGCAAATTCTGCAAAAAAGAGAGCTGATAATCCCACACACAAGGCAGAAATGACGATTGAAATCACTAGGGCTGGACCAGCAAGCGTTGCAGCTGCAGTACCTGTGATTGTAAAGACACCTGTCCCTACCATGGCTCCGATACCTAACAAAATCAAATCCCATAATTTCAAATGCCTGTGCATCTCCGTTTTATCCAAACTGACATTCTTTGTTCTAAATATATTCATCTTTGACTCCAAAATAAAATGATGATTCTATTTTACCATAAATATAGGGTATTTGTGAATATTTATAAAATGTTTTTCTAAAAAAATCTGACTACTCTCTTGTAATCAGATTTTTATCTATTCTAGTTCATTTCTTTAAAGGCTGCTTCTGCATCCGCATTACTGATAGCACCAAATTGTATCTTTCCAATCTTTCCTTGACTGTCAATCAGGTATTCTGTAGGAATGCTTCGAATTTGATAAGCTTGGAATGTGGTTGCTTTTGTGTCATAAAGAACTGGGATATCCTTATAACCTTGATCTTGGAACCATTGTGGGAATTGCTCGACAGTTTTTTCACCTTGAATTCCTGGTGCAATGACACTAAGAATTTCAAAATCACGATCTGGTTTTGCAGCTAATTCCATCAACTCTGGCATACTTTTTTTACATGGACCACACCATGAAGCCCAAAACTTCAAATAAACCTTTTTACCCTTATAATCAGATAACTTTACTTCTTTGCCATCCATTGATTGCAAGGTAAAATCTGGCGCCTCTTTCCCAACAGCAATTTGTTGTACAGTCGTTTGTTGCTGTTGTTTTGGGGATTGTTCTGGTGCTTTAGTCTTTTTAGTCTCTTCCTCACCACAAGCTATCAATACAACTAATGACAAGAGGCTTAAGCCAGCAAACATTACTTTTTTCATCTTTTTCTCCTTTATTCAAAAATTCCAGCTAGAACATTTACTTGTCCTAATAGTAATAAAATTCCCATTAAAATAATAAGGAAACCACCAATTTTCTTCAGTAGCATCATATGACGTTTAATTTTACTAAAATATGGCATAACTACGCCTGAAGCTAGTGCCAAAACCAAGAAAGGAATGGCCATCCCCAGAGTGTAAATCAAGGTATAGATTGCACCTTGCCAAGCACCATTGCCTCCAGAAGCCGCAAGCGCTAAAACAGAACTTAAAACTGGACCAATACAAGGCGTCCAACCAAAGCTAAAGGTAATACCGAGTAAAAAGGCTGACCAATAACGATTGGGTGCTGATTTCTTAAAAGTAAAACTTTTTTGAATCTCTAATTTCTTAAAATGAAAAATTTCCATCTGGTGTAAACCTAAGATGATGATAATCGTACCCATGGTATAGCGAAACCAATTGGCATAGAGAATATTACCAAAGTAACCAGCACCAAATCCTAGAATAAAGAAAATGAGTGAAATGCCTGCGATAAAGCAAAGAGTTCGAATCAAGCCGGACCACGCAACTTTTCTCCCAAACAAAGAAAAGCTTTTTGCGCTTTCCTGATCATCCAATAAAATTCCAGTATAAACAGGTAACAGAGGGAAAATGCAAGGGGAAAAGAAGGACAAGATCCCTGCTAAAAAAACGGAGATTGAAAATACTATCGTTTCCAATAAAGAACCAACTTTCTTAATAATTCATATCCTATTTTACTATAATCAATTTCATTTGTATGATTTCTGCTACGCAATTTGAATTAGCCAGTATTTGAAATATTTGTTCCGGTACTAGTTCATTCAGATTCTGCCCCTTTTTTGCCCTCTATACACAAAAAAGCCTATTGACCAAGCTCAAAAACTTGATACAATAGGCTTTTCAAATGCTGATTATTTAACAGCGTCTTTAAGAGCTTTACCAGCTTTGAATGCTGGAACTTTAGAAGCTGCAATTGTGATTTCTTTACCAGTTTGTGGGTTGCGACCTTTACGTGCAGCACGCTCACGAACTTCAAAGTTACCAAAACCGATCAATTGAACTTTTTCACCAGCTGCAAGGTAGTCAGCTACTGCTGCGAATACAGCTTCAACTGCTGCTGCTGAGTCTTTCTTAGTCAATTCTGTAGCTTCTGCTACTTTAGCGATCAAATCTTGTTTGTTTGCCATGTTAATGATTCCTCCAATTTAATTTCTAATTAACAATTATAATCATATCCTAAAATCCCTTTTAGGTCAAGTTAAAAACGCTATTTCTTCCCATTTTATTTATTTTTTTAAGAGTAGTAACGTACTAAAATAGCCCAAGCGTTCTCACCCGTGTGAGTTTGAATAATAGAGCCCGTTTCCAAAACTGAAATAGGCTTTTCAACATAAGCTTGTAAGCTTTCTTTCATCTCTTTTGCCCAATCAGCACTACCAGAATATGAAATTCCAATCTCTGCTACAGAACGTTCAGTTAGCGAACTTGTCAGCTCATCCAACCATTTTTTAAAAGTTTTAGCTCCACGCCCTTTTACGATTGGCTGCAATTCATGGTCTTTCATCTGCATGACAACACGTATATTGAGAAGGGAGCTCAACAATCCAGTTACACGGCCAATTCGTCCACCTTTGACAAGATTTTCCAAAGTAGAAACACCAATATAGAGTTCTGTGTGTTTTTTTACCTCTTCTATATGAGATAAAATTGCATCCATATCTTTTCCTTCTTGTGCTAACTTCGCAGCCTCAACAACCTGGAATTTCAGGGCTTGGTCAGTGAAGGAACTATCAATAACTGTCACGTCGGCAGTAGATAAGCTAGCACCTTGACGTGCTGCTTCTACAGTACCAGAAAGAGCATGGGACATATGAATAGCAAGAATCTGGCTACCATCCTTGCATAGGTCTTCAAAAACTTCAGCGAAGACACCTACAGGGGGCTGGCTTGTTTTCGGGAGATTCTTACTTGCTTGCATCAACTGAAGAAATTTACCTTCTTCTTTCAAATCCGCATCAGAATAAACAACATTATCAATCATTACAGATAACGGAACAACAGTGATATCTAATTGTTTTACTAGTTCAGGTTCAATAGTAACAGATGAATCGGTTACAATCTTAATTTTTGTCATAGTATCAATCTTTCTATTTTAGGATTCAGATTGGTTTTCTTACTTTTAATTATATCAAAAAAAGATTAAAAATCCTAATGGAGTCATTCAAATTTTCCTTAAAAATTTGATATAATCTACTTATAAGAAAAGAGGTCCCTATGATTAAAAAAATTTATCCCATTTTAACCATCTTACTAGGTGCTGCTATTTATGCTTTTGGGCTAACTTATTTTGTAGTTCCCCATCATCTCTTTGAAGGAGGGGCGACGGGTATTACCCTCATCACCTTTTATCTTTTTAAAATCCCTGTTTCTCTCATGAACTTGCTGATTAATATTCCCCTTTTCCTCCTAGCTTGGAAGATTTTTGGAGCAAAATCTCTCTATTCTAGTTTACTAGGAACCTTAGCCTTGTCCGCCTGGTTGGCTTTTTTTGAACGTATTCCCCTTCATATTGATCTTCAAGGTGATTTACTAATCACTGCCCTTATAGCAGGAATTCTATTGGGAATTGGTCTTGGAATTATTTTTAATGCTGGAGGTACAACAGGGGGAACTGATATTTTAGCTCGTATTCTCAATAAATACACTCATATATCTATGGGGAAACTGCTTTTTATCTTAGATTTTTGTATTCTCATGCTTATTCTCCTAATCTTCAAGGATTTGAGATTGGTTTCCTACACGCTCTTATTTGATTTTATCGTTTCGCGTGTCATTGATTTGATTGGCGAAGGTGGCTATGCAGGTAAAGGATTTATGATTATCACAAAACGTCCTGACCAACTTGCTAAGGCGATTAATGATGACCTAGGAAGAGGCGTTACTTTCATCTCAGGTCAAGGTTATTATAGTCGAGAAGATTTAAAAATCATTTACTGTATTGTCGGAAGAAATGAAATTGTGAAAATGAAGGAAATGATTCATCGAATCGATCCTCAAGCCTTTATAACTATTACAGAAGCTCACGAAATCCTTGGAGAAGGATTTACCTTTGAAAAAGAATAAAAAGAGGTAATGTACTGAATTGATTTCTTTTAGAATCTACAATAATAACGTGAAACAATGATAATTTCTCCATCAAAGTAATCCTTTAAAATCTTCTGTCGTGATAGTATCGAATTGACTACTAAAATCAAGAAGATATAATTCCTCTACACCCTCTCGTTTTAACTTTCTTTCACGTTCAGCAGAGTTCAAAATAGGCAAAAACAATTCCGAATGATAAGGCTCTAAAGCAATCTTTAAAGATTCATTAAACATCATAACCACGATAGGCAACAAATCCTTCCTCGTAGCCTTGTTGGTAACACGAAATAATTATTTATCAGATAGTTTGCCAATATCTTTGTGGTTTTTATAGAAATAGTAGTAAATATAAAATAATTATTTCATAATGATATCTATTTCTGTAACAGAAAATCTGAAACATATTTTTTACCTGAAGTGTAACAGTGTAGAAAGTTCATTTTTTTGAAATGATTATAAAGTACAATATATTGAGGTAAGAATTTTAAAGCCAGAAAAACGCATTATATCAGGCACTTAAAAACTTGATACAATGCGTTTATTTAATATGAAAAGATCTACTAGATTCTTTAGAAATGAACTTCCAGTAGCCTTTTCACTTTTTATTAATAAGTCCCTTCTTCACCTTGGCTAGTCAAGATTACCGGACCATCTTTAGTAATGACAAATTGGTGTTCATACTGACATGACAATCCACCGTCAATGGTCTTATGCGCCCAGCCAGTTTTCATATCTGTATCGATTTCCCAGTCACCTGTATTGATCATTGGTTCAATAGTCAAGACCATTCCTTCACGAAGACGGAGTCCTCGACCTGCAATACCATAGTTAGGAACCATTGGTTCTTCGTGCATGGTTGGGCCAACACCATGACCAACCAAATCACGCACTACACCGTAACCACGACTTTCAGCGTATTCTTGAATGGCTGCACCGATATCACCAATACGGTTTCCAACAACAGCTTGCTCGATTCCCTTGTACATAGCTTCTTTGGTTACATCCATCAAATTTTTTACTTCTTCGGACGGTGTACCAACAGCATAAGCCCAACAAGAGTCTGCTAGACCACCAGAGTAGCTCTGAGTGTATTTTTTCATTTGCTCCACATTGTTGAAGTTTAATTTTGAGACATTCAGGTCAGATTTAGCAATAGGACCTCCCAAAACCATATCAACTTTGAGCAAATCACCATCTTTCAAGATATAATGACGAGGGAAAGCATGAGCTACTTCATCATTAAGAGAGCAGCAGGTAGCATAAGGATAATCCATCATGGCACCGTCAACCCCAATCTGAAGTGGAAGGAAATTTTCTTCCTTACAACGACGGCGAACGTATTCTTCAACTTCCCACATATCTAGGCCAGGCTTAATCAAATCACGTAAGCCGATATGAATACTTGCGAGGAAATCACCGGCTTTATCCATAGCTTCGATTTCACGAGCTGATTTTAATGTTATCATTTTTTCTCCTAGTTTCTAATTAATTTTAACAGTCACATTTGCTTTTGAAACAATCTGATGACCATGATAAATATCGTAGTCAATAATAGCTGATCGTCTAGTATGGTGGATAATGCGTGCTTGAATGCGCAATATATCATCTATCTGAACAGCCTGCAAAAAGTAGATCAGCATCTGCTCTATTATTAAATTTCTTCCGCTATTCACAACCAAATCTTGTGTCATGTGAGTCAGAATTTCAGCCAATACACCATTAGCCAAAACTCCGTTTTTCTCTAACATAAAGGGTTCTACTGTAATGACTACTTCATCATGGTGATAAGAGAGTTTTTGTCCAATCTGCTCAGAAAAAGTCGGTAGAGCCGAAACTTGGGAACGACTCATCTTCTCCATGACATCTCGTCGCGTCACAACTCCAAGCAAGGTTTGATTATTCCGAGTAACTGGTACCATTTCAAAGTCTTCAGCAATCATCCGTTGACTGACATTAGCAATATTTGTCGATAATCCAACCAAAAATAGACTACGAGACATGACCTTATCAATTGTAGTACTTGGTGATTTATCGCCCGCATCTCTCATAGTTACAACTCCAACGACAACCTGATGTTGGTTAATAACTGGAAAACGACTACTTCGATTCTTACGTACTAAGTCCAAATAATCTTTGACTGTGTCAGTCTCTCTCAGAAAACCATATTCATGACTTGGACGATAAAGCTTCTCAACTGTCAAAATATCTGTTTTGATTTGAACATTTGACAAGGCTTTATTGATCATGGTCGCAACAGTGAAAGTATCATGCTTGCTTCTCAGAACAGGAATCCCTTTTTGATTGGCCAGTTTTAGCACATCATCATGGACCTGAAATCCACCTGTAACTAGAACTGCATTTTCATTTTCCAAGGCTAACAACTGAATACGGGTTCGGTCTCCGACAATCAAGAGTCCCCCATCATGAAGATAAGATAAAATATTTTGCTCAGTCATGGCACCGATTGAGAACTTACTGAATTCTCTCTCTAAACCTTCTTGTCCAGCTAACACCTCAGAAGAGGTTACTTCTGCAATTTCTGCATATGTTAATCTTTCGATAGCAACTTTCTTCGATTTAACGCGAATTGTTCCACTACGGGGACGCGTCTCCACAATTCCACGGTTTTCAGCTTCCTTGATGGCCCGATAAGCAGTTCCATCACTGACTCCCAGATGGTTGGAAATGCTACGAACACTGACCCTCTTTCCGACAGGTAATTCTTCCAAATAGCTTAGAATTTCCTGATGTTTACTCATTGAATTCTCCTTTTACATACCGAAATTCAAGATAATCCCGCATTTTTCTTGTGTAGCGATCACTTCCTTTAAACTGACGAGTCAAACGGAATCCAGACTTTAGAGCAACCTTTTGGCTAGCTTCATTTTCAAGATGAGTAATGATGGCTAATTGTTTTAAACCAAATTCCTCAAAAGAAAGCTGACAAATTTTTCTAACAACCTCTGTCATAAATCCTTGCGACCAAGCATCTTTTCTCAAAAAATAGCCAAGCTCAGCTTCTTTTTTGATTTCATCTAACTTCTCAAATTTAATAGAACCAATCATTTGTTGATTTTTCTGGTCACAAATTGCCCACACTCCCAAAGGGGACTTCATAAAGTAATTCGCTAATGCATATTGACTTTCTTCCAGACTTGCCTGAGTTGGGAAAATAAATTGAAGATTTTCTGGATTTGAAGCTATCTCGTGGAAGTCCTGACTATCACTAAAAAAGAAAGGACGCAAATACAAGCGATCCGTTTCAAAAAAAGAAAACATTGCTAATTTGGTCCAAATATTCATAAACACCTCTACGGTTTATTCTTCAACAAGTGTAATATCCGCTCCTAGATTACGTAATTTTTCAATAATATCTGAATATCCACGTAAAATGAACTCAATGTTTGTAATTTCAGTTTTGCCTTCAGCCATTAAACCAGCAATGACAAGTGCGGCCCCAGCTCTAAGGTCAGTTGCTTTTACATTTGCACCACGTAAACTACGTCCACCGGTATATAAAATGTAGTTGTTTGTAGTCGTAATATCTGCATCCATCTTTGCTAGTTCAAAAACATGGTTTACTCGTTTTTCATAAATGGTATCAATAATGGTACCACGCCCCTCTGCTGTTAACAAGAGAGGAGTAATTGGTTGTTGCAAGTCAGTAGCAAAACCAGGATAAGGAGCTGTCTTAATATTGATTGCTTTCAAATTAGACTGTTCTTCGACAAAAATACTGTCTTCAGATACAGTCATTCTCACTCCCATTTCTTCCAACTTAGCGATGAATCCTTCTAAGTGTTCATAAAGAACATTATTAATACGAATTCCCTTACCAACTGCAGCAGCTAAGGAAATGTATGTTCCCGCTTCAATACGGTCTGGAATCACCTGATGGCGAGTTCCGTGTAATCTTTCAACACCATCAATAGTGATAATATTAGTTCCTGCCCCACGGATATGGGCACCCATATTATTCAAGAGAGTTGCAACATCAATAATCTCAGGCTCACGGGCTGCATTTTCAATAATAGTACGCCCATTTGCTTTAACCGCAGCAATCATCGTATTAATCGTCGCACCGACACTAACCGTATCCATGTAAATACTTGCACCATGAAGTCCCACATCTTTAGCAGATAACTTCATGTTATCTCCCTCGTAGCTAACAGTAGCTCCCATTGCTTCAAAAGCCTTTAGGTGTAAGTCTATAGGACGTGGTCCCAAATCACATCCACCAGGCAAACCAACTGTAGCTTCCCCAAAGCGACCTAAAAGACTTCCATAAAAATAATAAGATGCACGAAGACTGTTGATTTTCCCATAAGGCATTGGAATATTTTGAACACCTCGTGGATCAATCTCTAACACATCGTCATAACGCTTAACGGTAGCACCCATTAACTCCATGATTTCGACAAGACTAGCAACATCGGAAATATCTGGAACACAATCCAAAGTCACCACATCATCAGCCAAAATAATAGCTGGAATTAAGGCCACAACGCTATTTTTAGCACCGCTAATAGTGATTTCACCTTGCAAGGGTAATCCACCATTGATAACAATTTTTCTCATTCTAAATTTTTTATGCTCTTTCAAAATTTCTAAAAAGGTCCTACATTAAAGTATATCATAAATTCACCCTTTTTTCCATCATTTTCAATTATATTAGCTGAATCGTATTTATTGGTAAATGAGATGTCTTGAAATGTTTTGCCCCTTTTTTGCCCCCTAAATACAAAAATAGCCCTTCGGATAAAATCCGAGGGGCTTAAAACGTTGTTAAATCAACGGCCGAACTTTTGAATTTCAAGGTTCGGGATAAAATAGTTCAGTGAACTATTTTATTTTTTAAGGTTGTAGAATGATTTCAATCCACGGTATTCAGCTACTTCACCAAGTTGGTCTTCGATGCGAAGCAATTGGTTGTATTTAGCGATACGGTCTGTACGTGAAAGTGAACCAGTCTTGATTTGTCCTGCGTTAGTTGCAACTGCGATGTCAGCGATTGTTGAATCTTCAGTTTCACCTGAACGGTGTGATACAACGGCAGTGTAACCAGCTTCTTTAGCCATTTCGATAGCTTCAAAAGTTTCAGTAAGAGTACCGATTTGGTTAACTTTGATAAGGATTGAGTTAGCAGCACCTTCTTGGATACCACGTGCAAGGTAGTCAGTGTTTGTTACGAAGAAGTCGTCACCAACAAGTTGTACTTTCTTACCAAGACGTTCAGTAAGAGCTTTCCAACCATCCCAGTCGTTTTCATCCATACCATCTTCGATAGTGATGATTGGGTATTTGTTAACCAATTCTTCAAGGTAGTCGATTTGTTCTGCAGATGTACGAACAGCAGCGCCTTCACCTTCAAATTTAGTGTAGTCGTAAACTTTACGTTCTTTATCGTAGAATTCTGATGAAGCACAGTCAAATCCGATAAATACGTCTTTACCTGGAACATATCCAGCAGCTTCGATCGCAGCAAGGATAGTTTCAACACCGTCTTCAGTTCCTTCGAAACGAGGAGCGAATCCACCCTCGTCACCTACGGCAGTTTCCAAACCACGTGATTTAAGGATTTTCTTAAGAGCGTGGAAGATTTCAGCACCGTAACGAAGAGCTTCTTTGAATGTTGGCGCACCAACTGGCAAAATCATGAACTCTTGGAAAGCGATTGGAGCGTCAGAGTGAGAACCACCGTTGATGATGTTCATCATTGGAGTTGGAAGAACTTTAGTGTTGAATCCACCAAGGTAGCTGTAAAGTGGGATTTCAAGGTAGTCAGCAGCAGCGCGAGCTACAGCGATAGACACACCAAGGATTGCGTTAGCACCCAATTTACCTTTGTTAGGAGTACCGTCAAGTGCGATCATAGCACGGTCGATAGCTTGTTGATCACGTACATCGTAGCCAATGATAGCTTCAGCAATGATGTTGTTTACGTTGTCAACAGCTTTTTGTGTACCAAGACCACCGTAACGAGATTTGTCACCGTCGCGAAGTTCAACTGCTTCGTGTTCACCAGTAGAAGCTCCTGATGGAACCATACCACGTCCGAAAGCACCTGATTCAGTGTAAACTTCTACTTCAAGTGTTGGGTTACCGCGTGAGTCTAGGACTTCGCGAGCGTAAACATCAGTAATAATTGACATTTTTTACTCTCCTTATGAGTTAAATTTTTTACACCTCTATAATACCTTAAAACCCCTCCTTTTTCAAGAAAAAACGTTATCTTTGTGCAAATTTTCCTTAACTTTATAAAGTAATCGCTTTCTTTTGTCTGTTTTATTCTAACTTTTATGATATACTGTTTTCATGACAGATTTATCAAAACAATTACTTGAAAAAGCTCATGGTGGGCCAAAATTAAATCCAGATGAGCAAAGACGCTATCTTGGTACCTTTGAGGAAAGAGTTCTTGGATATGCAGATATTGATACGGCAAATAGCCCTCAGCTAGAAAAAGGCTTTTTATCTATTTTAGAAAACCTTCAGGAAAAAGCAGAACCACTATTTGTGAAGATTTCACCAACTATCGAATTTGACAAGCAAGTTTTCTACTTAAAAGAAGCAAAAGAAACCAATAGTCAAGCCACCATAGTGTCTGAAGAACATACTTCTTCTCCTTTCGGCCTGGTTATTCATACCAATGCACCAGTGCAAGTAGAAGAAAAGGATCTTCGACTTGCTTTTCCAAAACTTTGGGAAGTTAAAGAGGAAGAACCATCCAAAGCATCCTTATGGAAGAAATGGTTTGGCTAAATCTTGTGCATATTTAATAAATGTCCTATATTGGCAGCCGTGTGCTCCAGATAGAGACTGGCATTTTTCAAACTATCTTCTAGTGGTTCACTTTTCTCCAAAATTGAAAAAGCCGCTTGGATATTCTCAAATGGTAGGGAAGGTAAATCCTCAGAAATACTACCACAAATAGCAATGACAGGAACTCCGACAGGGGTTCTTTTTGCAACACCTATCGGCGCTTTACCTGCTAGGCTTTGACTGTCCAGTCTACCTTCACCAACGATAACCAAGTCAGCATCTGCAACTTTCTTATCAAAATCAATCAAATCTAAACAGGTATCAATTCCCGACACGATATTTGCCTGAGCAAAGGCACACAAACCAGCAGCAATGCCTCCACCAGCTCCTGCTCCTTTAATTTCCAATGTTACAGGTGAGGCTTTTCCATAAAAATCTTGAATTGCCTGATCTACGACTGCAAACATAGTAGGATCTAGGTCTTTTTGTTTTCCAAAAATGTAAGTCGCACCTTGAGGACCACATAAGGGACTCACGACATCTGCTAAAATATAAATTTGAACACCTTCAGGAATTTCATAGCGATTTTCTGTTGAAACAGAAGCTAAGTTTAATAAGTACTGACCGCAAGCAGGCAATACATTTCCATCCTTATCATAAAATTGATAACCCAATCCAGCAGCGATCCCAATTCCTCCGTCATTACTGGCCGTGCCACCAACGCCGATATAGATTTCTGTAATCCCTTTAGCAATGAGATGACGAATCAATTCTCCAATACCACAAGTTTTGATTTGAAGTGGATTTCGTTTCTCTATCGGAATCTTTCCAAGACCAACCAAGTCGGCAACTTCAAATAGCGCCAGTTCCCCTTTTTGAAAATAGCGCATGGCTTCTTTTTGTCCAAAAGGTCCTGTCACTTGGATCCATTTTTCTTCAAGTTCAAGAGAATGTCGAATGGAATCTACTGTACCTTCGCCACCATCACCAACAGGGCAGAGGAGACATTCTACATCTGCTATTGATTGTTGGAAGCCTCTTTTTATTGCTTCACCTACCTCTTCAGCGGTCAAGCTTTCCTTAAATGAATCTGGTGCAATTACAATCTTCATATTTTACCTCATTCTAACCAGTCAATCAAAGGAAGAACTTCTAAAAAATCCCTCTTGTCAACATGATTGGGTATTTCTTTTTTAAGTACTTCTTGGGCACAAAAGGTAATTCCTAGTCCTGATGACTTCAACATCAATAAATCATTGGCCCCATCACCGATTGCAATCGTTCTTTCTTTAGGAAGTTTTAGTTTCTCTCTCCATTTTTCCAGAGTCTCTTTTTTGACCTGGGGACTGATAATTTGTCCAACTAATGTTCCTGTTAGAAGACCATCTTTGACTTCAAGTTGATTAGCAGAGAAATAGGCAATACCAAGAGATTTTGCAAGCCTCTCAACTATTGGAGTAAATCCACCAGACACCAGACCAACTAGGATGCCATTCTTTTGGAGAATAGAGATGAATATCTGTGTATTTGGTGTTAGATGAATAGAGTTGAAGACTTTATCAAAGACCGAAATAGGAAGGCCTTCCAAGAAGGAAACTCTTTTTCTTAAACTGCTTCCAAAGTCCAACTCTCCTCTCATTGCCCGGCTTGTAATCTGCGAAATTTCCTCCTCACAGCCTGCCTCTCTTCCCAACAAATCAATCACTTCTTCTAGGATTAAGGTTCCATCAACATCCATAACACACAATCCTTTTACTTGAGACATCACTCCTCCTCTCTAAATAGCCCAAAAATCGTATGAAATCATCATACGATTTTATCTATTAATTAACTAAACTATGGTACAAGTCAAGGTATGACTTGCAGGCTGTATCCCATGAGAAATCACACTCCATAGCTTGTTTTTGTAAGTTTCTCCAAACGTCAGGATGATTTCTATACAAGTCCAAAGCTGTTTGGAAAGTCCAATTTAACCAATAAGGTGATAGATTGTCAAAGCTAAAGCCAGTACCGCTTCCTTCGATTGGATTGAAAGCGCGAACAGTATCTCGCAAGCCACCAACTTCATGGACCAATGGCAAGGTTCCATAACGCATCGCCATCATTTGAGACAAGCCACACGGTTCAAAACGACTCGGCATGAGGAAGAGGTCACAAGCAGCGTATATTTCTTGAGCTAGTTTGACATCAAAAGTGATATTTGCTGATAGCTTGTCTGGGTAAATCTGAGCAAACCACGAGAAAGTCTCTTCAAAGGCTGGATCTCCAGTTCCCAAAAGAACAATCTGGACATCTTCTTGCAAGATATGGTGCAGACTTTCCACCACCACATCAAAACCTTTTTGACGTGTCAAACGAGAAACAATTCCCACCAGTGGAACGTCAGATCTAACTGGCAAGCCAACTCTTTCTTGCAATTTTGCCTTGTTTTGGGCTTTTCCAGACAAATCTTCCTGATTGAAATGATAGTCTAAAAGAGCATCCGTCTGAGGATTATACAGGTCAGCATCAATCCCATTCACGATACCAGAAACTTTACCAGACTCCATTCGAAGAATCTGATCCAAGTTACATCCAAACTGACTAGTCATAATTTCATGGGCATAGCTAGGCGAGACAGTTGACACACGATCCGCATAGAGAATACCTGCCTTCATCCAGTTCAGACAGTTATTCCAGCGAAGGGTACCATCAGCGTAACGTTCGAAGCCAACTCCAAATAAATCACCCAACATTCCTTCTGAAAATTGTCCTTGGAATTCTAAATTATGAATGGTTAAAACAGTTTTAATGCCCTCATAGGCTTGAATCCAACGGTATTTTTCCTTCAACAAGAAAGGAATCATAGCTGTATGGTAGTCATGAACATGGAGAAGATCAGGAATAAAGTCAATCCTTTCCATAGCCTCAATG
This sequence comes from Streptococcus mitis, assembly GCF_026782895.1. Classification (GTDB taxonomy): domain Bacteria; phylum Bacillota; class Bacilli; order Lactobacillales; family Streptococcaceae; genus Streptococcus; species Streptococcus mitis_CB. Next base: position 345,229 of record NZ_JAKUXJ010000001.1, on the reverse strand, counting down.
GCAGCCAGTTGGAAAAAAGCAAAGCGTTCTCCGTCATCAAAATCACCGTAAACATGACCTCGGAAGAAATAATATTGGTTGTCAATGAAGTAGAAGGTCACACCATTTAAGACTGTTTTCTTAATCCCACAGTACTGTCTGCGCCAACCAACACTAACCTCAAAATGAAGCACATCTTCAATCTGATTTCCAAATTTAGCCTCTACCATGTCATAGTAGGGTAAAATTACTGCAACTTCATGTCCCGCTTTTACCAGTGATTTAGGAAGAGCGCCAATGACGTCTCCCAAACCACCTGTTTTTGAAAAGGGTGCACCCTCAGCTGCTACAAATAAAATTTTCATGAATGAATATCCTCTGTTACTTTAGCACCTTTCTTAACGACGACTGGATGTTCTGCAGTTCCACGGATCACTACTCCATCCGCAACTTCAACACCCTTGTCCAATATAGCGTATTCTACCTGAGCACCTTCTCCAATAACAACACGAGGGAATAAGATGCTATCTTTAACCAAGCTATCCTTATGGACATGAATATTACGTGATAAAACAGAATTAGCCACTTGACCTTCAACAATACTACCAGAAGCAAACTGAGAAGTACTTACCTTAGATGTATTGGCATAGTAAGTTGGCTCTTCGTTTTTGACCTTTGTATAAATCTTTTGGTTTGGTGAGAAGAGAGAATAGAACTTTTGCGATTCAAGCATATCGATATTCGCTTTATAATAAGACTCTACAGAATGAATGTTGGCTAGGTAGCCTGTGTACTCGTAGGCAAAAGCCCCTTCTTTTGCAGCCAAATCCCGTAAAACATAGCGCAACTTCTCTGGATGTTCTTTCTTAGCCTCTTCTTCTAAGCGTTCAATCAACCAAGGGGTATCAACGACAAAGATATCTGTCGACATATTGTAAACTTCATCTGATGATTTACTATCAAAGAGTTTATGAGAACGAACATGGTCTGTTTCATCCACTTCCAAGATTGCGTTTACTTCTGAAATGTCTTTCTTAGCTAGTTTTTTATAAACTACAGTGATAGGCCCTTTTGTTGTACTATGTAGATGGAAAACTTGGTTCAAATCAATATTAATCAAAACATCACAGTTGAGTGAAACTGTTTGGTTTGAGCCAGAACGTTTCAAGTAAGTAAGAAGTTGTTGGTAGTATTCTTTTCCAACTGTACTACTTTCCACACGAGTATTGTAAATACCTAGATAATAGTGGCTAAGAAGAGTTGACAAGCCCCACTCACGTCCTGAACGGATATGGTCAAAGACTGAGCTGATATTGTCTTGTTGGAAAATACCAAAAATACTACGGACACCAGCATTAGCAAGACTTGAAAGCGGGAAGTCAATCAAGCGATATTTACCACCAAATGGCAAACTAGCTACTGGACGGTGGTCTGTCAGTGTTGACATATCATGAAAACCAACTGTGTTTCCTAAAATGGCAGAATATTTATCAATCTTCATCTGTTGCTACCCCCACTACTTCATCATATCCTACAACTTGTACTTCTTCTGTTCCATCAATTTCGACACCATCAGAAATAACTGCACCTTCACCAATAATGGCACGTTTGATTTTAGCTCCCTGACCGACAATTGCACCACTCATGATAACTGAATCTACTACTTCTGCCCCTTCGCGAACTTGCGCACCTGTTGAGAGGATAGAATGTTTAACAGTTCCATCTACGAAACAGCCATCGACAACCAAGGAATCTTCCACATGAGCATTTGCCCCAAGGAAGTTTGGTGGTGAAATTAAGTTTCTTGAGTAAATCTTCCATTGACGGTTACGGCTATCCAAGGCATTTTCTGGTGAAATATATTCCATGTTAGCTTCCCAAAGTGACTCAATAGTACCAACATCTTTCCAGTAGCCATTAAACTCATATGCATAGACACTTTCACCTGACTCAAGGTAATTTGGAATGACATTCTTACCGAAGTCTGACATATCGACATTGCTCTTTTCAGCAGTAACAAGCATATTGCGCAGACGTTGCCAATCAAAAATGTAAATTCCCATAGAAGCTTTTGTAGATTTAGGTTGAGCTGGTTTTTCTTCAAATTCAACAATGCGGTTATTGGCATCTGTGTTCATAATACCAAAACGACTAGCTTCTTTAAGAGGGACGTCTAAAACCGCTACTGTCAAGCTGGCATTATTATCTTTGTGAGACTGGAGCATATCATCATAATCCATTTTGTAGATATGGTCCCCAGATAGAATCAAGACATACTCAGGATTGACACTGTCGATATAATCAATATTTTGGTAAATAGCGTGGCTAGTCCCCTCAAACCAACGATTTCCTTCACTTGCAGAATAAGGTTGAAGAATAGAGACACCAGAATTGATACCGTCTAGTCCCCAGCTTGAACCATTACCAATATGGTTGTTGAGAGCAAGTGGTTGGTACTGTGTAATGACTCCAACATTGTTGATGCCTGAGTTGGCACAGTTTGAAAGAGCAAAGTCAATGATACGGTAGCGCCCACCAAATTGCACAGCTGGTTTTGCAATGCTTTGAGTGAGTTTACCGAGACGAGTTCCTTGCCCACCAGCAAGAATCAAAGCTAACATTTCATTCTTCATTTTCTACTCCTTTTTGATTTTTACTTGTGACGGTTTTAGTAGGTTTCAAGCGACGTTTGATTTTCCAAACACTTGCTCCCATAGCCGGTAGGGTAAAGGTCAAGGTCTGCTCATAATCTTTCCATAGTCCTTCTTGCGTTTGCACAGTTTGATTATGTTCTTTCCAAACGCCTCCCCACTCTTCTAACTCAGTATTCCAAACTTCTTCGTAAATCCCTGCAACAGGAAGTCCGATTGTAAAATCTTTTCGTTCAACAGGTGCCATATTAAAGATACAGACTAACATATCATCCTTCTTACCCTTACGGATGAAGGAAAGAACACTCTGGTCTCTATTATCCGCATCGATGATTTCAATTCCATCATAGCTGGTATCAATTTCCCACAGACAGCGGTGGTCTTTGTAAAACTGGTTTAGCTGAGAAGTGAAATACTTCATCTTAGCATTCATTGGATCTTCTAGGTTAGACCATTCCAACTGTTCTTCAGATTTCCATTCTAGGAATTGCCCATATTCACTACCCATGAAGAGCAATTTCTTACCAGGGTGACAAATTTGGTAAGTGTAGAGATTACGCAAGCCTGCGAATTGATTATAACGATCTCCCCACATCTTGTGCATCATACTCTTCTTGCCATGAACCACTTCGTCATGTGAGAATGGTAGGAGATAATTCTCCTTGAAGACATACATAAAACTGAAAGTCACTAAATTAAAGTCATACTTACGGTAAATTGGGTCTTCTTCGTAGAATCGTAGGATATCATTCATCCAACCCATATTCCATTTGTAGTCAAAGCCAAGACCATCTGAATCCTTGGTGTCAGTAATCTGAGTAGCTGATGAACTTTCCTCAGCTATCATCATAACGTCTGGATGAGCTTGTTTAATGACATCATTCAAACGTTTTAAGAAATAATAGCCTTCGTAGTTGAGATTGCCCCCATCTTTATTAGGCGTCCATGGGGCATCATCGTAATCTAGATAGAGTATATTGCTCACTGCATCCACACGAATACCGTCCAAATGGTAAAAGTCAATCCAAAACTTAATACTAGAAATCAAGAAGGACTGGACTTCATTCTTTCCAAGGTCAAAATTGAGTGCGCCCCAACCGTAGTTATGAGCCTTATTATGGTCTTGATATTCAAAAGTCGGTGTTCCATCATAATAGGCCAAGGCATCATCATTAATAGTGAAGTGACCAGGTACCCAGTCCACAATAACCCCAATATTGTTTAAGTGACACTCCTCAACAAAATCTTGAAATTCCTCAGGGCGACCATAGGCATGCTCTAAAGCAAAGTAACCCATAAGCTGGTAACCCCAACTCAATCCAAGAGGATGAGACATCAAGGGCATAAACTCAATGTGAGTATAGTTCATCTCGACCAAGTAAGGAATGAGTTCATCTTTCAATTGAGCAAAACTAAAAGGACTACCATCAGGATTTCTCTTCCAAGAGCCAGCATGAGCTTCGTAAATATTGACGGGACGCTCTTCAAAGCTCAAGCGTTTTCTACGAGCTAACCAAAGTCCATCTTTCCATTTTTTCTCTGGAATTTCTGTTAAAATAGCCCCAGTACCCGGACGTGCCTCATACCTTACAGCCAAAGGATCAATTTTCATCAGCTGATGACCATTTGCACGTGTGATATGATACTTGTAAATTTGGCCTTCATGAGCAAGGCTGGTAAAGACTTCCCAGACACCAAATTCATTTCGTTCCATTGGAATTTGATTTTCTACCCAATTGGTGAAATCTCCTACCAAGTGGACAGCCTGAGCGTTGGGAGCCCACACACGAAATGTATAACCATACTCTCCATTTAGTTCTTCCCTATGTGCTCCTAGATAATGCTGAAGGTGAAAATTTTCTCCTGTCATAAAGGTGCGCAAAGCTTCTCTTTTATCCATAATACCTCCTCTTTTCTGTAAGCGTTTTCTATAGATTTATTATACTACCTTTTTAGGGAAGATTCAAGTAAATTACGGAATTTGCAAAAAAATCTTTTGAAAGTCTTCAACAAATTCACTGATGTGTTCACTTGTAAATCAAGAAATTTTCAGAAATGCTTTGAAAACGAATTGTTTTTTATAATACTATCATAAAGTTCGTCATTTAGCTAACAAAAAATATGATTTTAAGTAAAAAACAAACCAGGAAACGAATTTCCTGATTTTACATTTCATTTCACATCAAAAACAATGGATTTGACATTTGTCATCGCTTCAATACTATATTTAATTCCTTGCACTCCAGCGCCAGAACCTTTGACACCAAGGAATGGGAAATTATCTGGACCACGCTGGGTTTTATTATTTATATGAACTGTACCCACTTCAAGTTTTTCAGCAATTTCAAATGCTTTTTTGAAATCATTTGTAAAGACTGAGGATTGAAGGCCGAATTCAGATTCGTTGGCAAAGGCAATGGCTTCCTCTACACTAGCCACACGGATAATTGGTAAAACAGGACCAAATGGCTCTTCCCATGCCACTTTCATATCTTTTGTAACTTGGTCAAAAAGCACTGGCCATAGAAGATTGCCTTCGCGTTTGATTGGTGTAAGAGCCTGAGCACCTTTTTCTTGTGCATCATCAATCAAGCCCCAAATAAAGTCTGCTGAAGCATTGTCGATAACTGGTGTGATATCAGCATTGTCGAATGGATCGCCAACTGTTAATTTAGTAACCTCTGCTTGAAGCAAAGCAGCTAGTGTATCTGCTACACTTTCGATAACAATAACACGTTTAATGGCTGTGCAACGTTGACCTGAATAGCTAAAGGCACCCGCAACAATTTGCTTGGCAGCATGTTCCAAATCTGCATCTTCTAGTACTAAGGCTGCATCTTTCCCACCAAGCTCCAACATGATTGGACGCATACCAGCTAAACGACCAATACGTTCTCCGATAGGAGTTGAACCTGTAAAGTTGATGAAGTTGACTTCTTTGTGTTCAATGATATAATCCCCAATTTCTGAACCACGACCCGTAATGGTATTGAAAACACCAGCCGGAATCCCTGCTTCTTCAAACGCTTTAGCCAACAAGAGCCCAGAAATAGAACCTTGTGTTGGTGGCTTAAACATGACTACATTCCCTGCAATCAAGGCAGGTGCAATTTTAGAAGCAGATAAATTAACTGGATAATTAAAGGGAGCGATAGCCAGCACGACACCAACTGGCTCGCGACGAACAACGGCCAATTTATTTTTACTTGCTGCTTCAAAACCGCCACCTTCCATTGCTTGTCCAGTGATACGGAGACCTTCCTCAGCAGCATAGCGAATCAAGTCTGCGGTACGCACCACTTCTCCAATAGCTGCTTTAATTCCCTTTGCCACTTCTTTGGCAAGTATAGTACCAATTTCTTCCTTATCACGTTCTAAAATAGCTGCTGTTTTGTGCAAATAAGCCGCACGTTCAACTGCTGATAAAGCTCGCCAAGCTGGCAGGGCTGCACGCGCAGCTTTCATAGCCTCATCTACTTCTGCCTGAGTCATAGCTGGAACAGTCCCTAATTCTTCTTGGTTTATTGGTGAATAAATCGTAATTTCTTTTTCAGCTGATTTCCATTTTCCATTTACTAAATTCTGATATCTTGTCAAATTCTCGTCCTCCTGAAAATGATTAAGATATATTTTACCAAATTTTCAGAAAATTACAACCCTTTTTGTAATTTTTTTGAGATTATTTTCACAAGCTTGGTTTTTCAAACTATTTGAAACTTGATTCTAATCTTCATTGAAAACTTATAAATGATAAAAAGGATTAGACAATCTAACCCTTTTTAGTTTATGCATTTAAGAGAGTACTTTTAGCACTGCGACACTAGTATCATCAATGACATTTTCTTGTTTCGAACGACTATTGGTCACAAGCATTTCTAGATTTCCTGCATTTTCAAAGTATAAGGAAGTTCCCTTGGCATTGAATACTACCAATAGATGTTCTGGCCCCCCGTGAATCTCGTAAACAATCCATCCGCTATTTTCTGCAGCTGTGTGAACAAAGACATGACGGTAAACTTCTTCGTATGTAGGATAAGAAAAGGCGCTAGTCTGTGTTTTCAGTCGAATAATTTGACGGACAAAGTCAATGCTTTCTTGTCTTTCATTGATTAAATCCCAGTTTATTTGGTTAACACTGTCAGGAGCGTTGTAACTATTCATAGCACGTTCTCGGTCTGCCGAAGTGAGTTGTCCATGTTCACCCGTCGGAATTAATTTGGTTCGACCAAATTCTTGGCCAATTTCCATAAAGGACATTCCTTGCATGAGAAGGTTCATTACTGTCGCCGTCTCAACCTTGCGCATAATCTGGTCTGAACTTTGATCAGGATGAAGAGTCGCCAACAAATCATGAAGATTGTAATTGTCATGGGCTTCAACATAGTTGAGAACCTGGTTTGGACTGAGATAAGAACCCAATTCTCGGCTACCAAGAATGGCCTTGGCAATGATTGGTTCAGTGGCTGCACCACTTACAAATCCTGACTTGATTGCACCATAAACTTCTCCTCCTTTGACCGCATCACGCTGATTATCATTGAAGAATCCGATATTTGGCATTTGGTAGGCATTATCCTTCTTGGCCTTATCATAAGTTGCAAGACCTGTTCCCATATCCCAGCCTTCTCCATAAGTGATAATACGGGGATCAACCTCATCTAGCGCCCAACGAATCGCTTGCATGGTTTTGACATCATGAATACCCATCAAGTCAAAACGGAAGCCGTCAATATTGTATTCCTGTACCCAGTATAGAAGAGAATCAATCATGTACTTGCGGAACATTTCGTGTTCACTGGCTGTTTCATTTCCAACACCTGTTCCATTCTGGAAGGTACCGTCTGGATTCATACGATAGTAGTAATCAGGGACAGTTGTTTGGAAAGGTGCATCAACCGTTGAAAAGGTGTGATTATAAACCACGTCCATAATGACACCAATCCCCGCATCGTGATAGGCTTGAACCATGGTCTTCAAATCACGAATGACCTGCCCTGGATCATCTGGATTACTAGAAAAACTTGGTTCTGGTGCATTGTAGTTTTGAGGGTCATAACCCCAGTTATAGGTTACATTTCCATCCTCATCGTATTCCTTATGGCGATCAAAGATAGGCTGGAGTTGAACATAGTTGCAGCCAAGTTCTTTGATATAGTCAAAGGCGGTTGCTTGTCCGAATTGGTTTACAGTTCCAGTCTGGGCAGCACCAAGGAAGGTTCCACGGAGATGCTCTGCAACTCCAGAGGTCGGAGATTTGGTTAAATCTCGGATATGCATTTCACAGATAACTGCTTTACATGGATTTTCCAAACGCCAAGGCGCTTCTGTTCCATGTTTGACCACAAATCCTTCTACTTGTCTGTCTTGATGAGAAAGAATTACGGAACGTTTGCCGTCAGGACTTGTGGCAATCGTGTAAGGATCTCTCGTCACAGTCTGGTGGTGAGGAAAGTCAATCTGATACTGATAAGCCTTGCCAGCAAGATTTTCATCTAAGTCTAGACTCCAAACACCAATGGTATTGTACTTATGACTGTATGAATAGCTATTACCACGCTCTAGATTAAAGGTTTTCCAAATCGGAGCGTCGTTGCTGGTATTTTCGTAGACAACCACCTGTACAGCAGTAGCCGTAGGAGCCCAAAGTTTAAAGCTAGTCTGATAATCTGAAAGACTGTAACCTAGTTCTCCTTGGTAGCCCCAGTGGTGATCAAAACTAGCGCTATGTATTGCTCTATCAAAAGCAAATGGATTTTGATCTTTGTAGTAAGGACTAGCAATGGCTGGGTTTTCAGAATAATAAACAGTCTCGTCGCCCTCTAAAATCCAAACTTCTGTCAGAAGCGGATAGTAGTTATAACGCACGGAATATTCCTTAACTGTCCCATCAATCTCGACAGAAAACTTCAGGTTTTCTAACTTTTCTTGACTTGTAACTGTGAAGGAGAACTTTGCTCCAAAAAAGTTATTTTCATAATACAATTTTTCAACATTGTCCGCCTGTTTTCTACTAAATGAACAGGCTGCATAATCCCCGTTTTTTCGATGAAAATGGATGACTACAGGGTAATTTAACATTTCTTTTCCTAATTTCTAATTTTAATTTAATTTTTTATGTGGTGCTGATAGATTCAGCAATTTAATTTCTGACTCAAGATAGACTCAATTCATGTCAAAACACTTCAGGATAGACAGTTTCAGACTATCTAACATCTAGCCTTCTACTATTCTTTACAAACTTTCGAGCCAAGCTTCATCTCGAACTTCAATACCAAGTTCTTGTGCTTTTTGAAGTTTACTTCCAGCATCTGCACCTGCCACGACGAGGTCGGTCTTTTTAGAAACACTGCCAGTCACTTTAGCACCCAAACTTTCGAGTTTATTTTTAGCTTCTGAGCGCTTGAGCCGTTCCAATTTTCCAGTCAATACAACGGTCAAACCTGACAAGGCCGCATCTGCCACTACCGTCTGTCCTTTATAGTCCAGATTGACCCCAGCTTCTTTCAATTCTTTGAGGAGAATTTCAGAGCCTTCTGTCGCAAAATATGTCTGAAGACTCTTGGCAATCACACTACCCAGACTTTCAATACTAGCCACTTCCTCTGGATCTGCCTGAGCCAGATTTTCAATCGAGTGGAAATGTTGAAGTAACAGCTGACTGGCCTTGCTTCCGACATGACGAATGCCCAAACCAAACAAGAGCTTTTCAGCAGAATTTTCCTTAGATGCTTGGATGGCCTGATACAGTTTAGCAGCAGACTTTTCCTTAACCCCCTCTAAAAGGAGGAAATCTTCTTCTTTCAAACGGTAAATATCCGCCACATCCTTGACTAAATTAGCAGCGAAAAGCTTCTCAACAATAGATGGACCAAGTCCTGTAATATTCATAGTATCTCGAGAAGCAAAGTGAATCAAACCTTCCATAATTTGGGCAGGGCAACGTGGATTGATACAACGGAGAGCCACCTCATCTTCAAAATGAAGCAAGTGACTGTCACAACTTGGGCAATGTGATGGAATATCTAGTTTTTCTTCAGAAAGACGTTTAGACTCTACCACACGCAAAACAGCAGGGATGATGTCCCCAGCCTTATAAACGATAACCGTATCGTCTTTGCGGATATCTTTTTCAGCAATATAATCCACATTGTGCAGGGTCGCACGGCTAACAGTCGTACCAGCAAGCTGAACAGGTGTCAGATTTGCAGTTGGCGTGACAACTCCAGTACGACCTACTGTCCAATCAACTGATAAGAGTTTAGCTTCTTTTTCCTCAGCAGGAAACTTGTAGGCTACTGCCCACTTTGGAGCCTTGACGGTAAAACCGAGTTCTTCTTGGCTTGCTAAATCATTGACCTTGATCACCACCCCATCGATATCATAAGGCAGATTCTCCCGTTCCTCTCCTACTTCTTGGATAAAATTCCAGATTTCATCTATATTTTCAGCCAAGATTCGCTTAGGATTGACCACAAAACCAAGCTGTTCTAGGTGCTTCAAAACCTTTTCTTGACTATCACGAGTTGAAGGGCTGGCTTCTTGATAGAGGAAAGTCGCAAGATTGCGCTTGGCAACTACTGCTGTATCCAACTGTCGCAGAGTGCCTGCTGCCGCATTACGAGGATTGGCAAATTCAGACTCTCCATTTTCTTGGCGAGCTTGGTTAACCTGGTCAAAAGAAGCGCGTGGCATATAACATTCCCCACGAACCGTGATATCAAGTTCTTCTGGCAAGGTCAAAGGAATGTCCTTAACACGCTTAAGATTTTCTGTTATATTCTCCCCAACAGAACCATCACCACGTGTTGCCCCAGCAACCAAAATCCCCTTTTCATAAGTAAGCGAGATAGACAAGCCATCGATTTTCAGCTCACAAATATAGGTCGGATGAGCCACTTCCTTACGAACACGCGCGTCAAAAGCTTCAAGCTCCTCACGTGAAAAAGCATCCTGCAAACTATAAAGAGGATACTGATGACTGTATTTTTCAAAACCATCTAAAACCTTGCCACCAACACGATGGGTAGGACTGTCTGCTAGCACTTGATCTGGATAGGCAGTTTCTAACTCAACCAACTCTCGGTAAAGGCGATCATACTCACTGTCTGAAACCGAGGGATTATCGCTGGTATAGTACTCAGTCGCATAGCGATTGAGCAAGGCGACCAACTCATTCATTCTTTTATTCATAAAACTATTTTACCATAAATTAAGCCCTTCTCACAAACGAGAAGGGCGGAAAAAACACTTAGATTGGAATTATTTTTGAAGTCCAAGCAAACTTATGTCTCTTTTTCAAAATGAGTTCGTACATAGCCTAGAGCTAAGAAGGATAAGGCGACAACTCCAAGTCCTATAATCAAGAAAGAATAAAGATGAACACTTGGAAGCAAGGTCATTAAACCTGTTGCAATTGGCATAAATAGTATAGCTAAGGTATAAATCGAACTAAGGACTCTGCCCAGATATTCACCATCAACCTTGGTTTGTACTTGAGTAAAAAAGTGAATATTGAAAATCGTCATAAATAGTTCACAAATGAAATTCCCTGAAAAAGCAAGATAGGTGGGGAAGTCGAATCCCATTATCATCACTCCAAGTCCAGTCAGAGCTAATAACAACAAAAGCTTTTCCATACTAGCTTTAATCTTACTAGCTAACAAAGCCCCAACAATAGATCCGATAGCACCCATTGTCAAAATAGTGGCATAGGAACCTTGTACTCCATATAGCTGATTTGAAAAGGGAAGGAGATAATTAAAGGCTGCGAAGAAAAAATTGACACTTGAAGCCATGACTAATAAAAAGAAGATTTCCTTTTGCTTCACAATATAGTGAACCCCCTCCTTGATATCAGAAAAAATAACTCTGAATGTGAGTTTCTTTTCACCCAAAGTCTTCTCTTCTTTCTTTGGAAGCAAGGCTACCAAACCAAAAGCGAGAAAAAAACTAAGGGCATCTAATACCAAGGTAATGCGAAGACTTGCGAATTGTAAGACCAGAAAAGAGAGTGCAGGAGAACTCACACTGACAACTTGCAAGACCAACTCCAAACGAGAATTGTAGAGGACCAGCTCATCCTTCTCTACCAATTCTGTGATAACGGCCTTATTTGCAGGTCTAGAAAAGGCAAAAGCAATAGCCTGCACAATATTAGCAACAATCAAAGCCCCAATCATCCAGTTGTCATTCCTTATAAAAGAAATAGCTAGACAAAGAATACCACAAACAAGGTCCGTCGTCATTAAAATCTTACGACGAGAAAAACGGTCTGAAATGACTCCGCCAAAGGGGTTGACGAGAATAGATGTGACGAGCTCAGAAATCTGATACATTCCTAAAACTGTCTGTCCGATAGTTCCCATGGAAGCCAACCAGACACTATTTCCATAATCATAGAGCATATTCCCTATCTTGTTAACAGCTCCGCGACTAATCAACTGTACTGCGTATCGATTCATAAAAACTCCTCTCAAATTTTGAAACTATTGTATCAAAACTTGGAGGAGTTTCTCATTTTTCCCATATTTGGGAAAATTAATCTTTGACAAATTTCTCGTAGTGTTCCTGATAGTAGGCTACTTGCTCTGGAAGACCTAGTAGGTCAAAAATATGCATGGCTTCTTGCATCTGCTTACACCCTTCTTTACACTGTCCTTTTTGGTACAAGGAAAAGCCTTTTAGATAATGGAAAATATTACGCTCATACAGTTTGATCCCTTTACCAATAATCTTCTCTGTATAAGTCTCAAAATAGCTTGCATTGTCAAAAGAAAGATGCTCTAAACAATGCTGGTAACAATTGAGGGCCAAAATCAACACTAATCTCTTATGGCGACCAATCTCTAGGTAAAATTCCTCCCTCTCCATCACTTCTCTACCAATCCGAGTGACATAGTCCACATCGTAAAAACTATAGAGGTTCCCGAAAAGAATCAACTCATACATGGTCCATTCTTCTGTTTTGAAGAGATAATCTGCTACCTTATCCAAATCATCCTGCTTCATATCATAAGTCGCATCTCTTTGACAAATCAGACCTTGCAGCAAAATCCAGTTCAGATCAAAATAAAGGGGATTTGTCGAACTCTTAGCCTTTTCAAGTTGTTCCTTTTGCAGCTTTTGAAAACCTGCAATATCATTTGAGTAGTAAAGCGGGATAATTTGTGCCATCATAGAAACATGTTCATGATTATGGAAATCCCTAGCCTTGTCCATGAAATTTTCGATTGTTACATGAATGTTATCCAAAATCTCAAAGAAACGTGAGACTGCTAGGTCAGACTCCCCAAGCTCAAAGCGAGATAACTGAGAAGTTGAACAAGACTCGCCTGCCGCCTCCTTTAAAGAATAATTTCCACTTGTCCGAAATTCACGAAATACTTTTCCAAGATGTTCCATCTTTACACCTGCTCTGATAATTCTTCCCATTCAAGCATAGCTTCTTCCTGACGGTGGCTGATTTTGTCCAGCTCAGCCTGTAATTCCATCAGTTTGTCGGCATCGTTTGTTTCCAACATTTGTTCAGAAATATCTTGGCTTTGACTTTCTAACTCTTCAATTTCAGCTTCTAGACTTTCGATTTGTCGCATGAGTTTGCGAACTTCTTTTTGACTTTCTTTCTGAGCTTGATAGTCATTAACTGAACTTGATTCTTTTGCTTGATTGCTAGTTGAAGCTTCCTCAGCCTGAATCATTTCTACTTCTGATTTCTTCTCAACATAGTAGTCGTAATCTCCCAGGTAAAGAGTCGAGCCATTCTCTGACAATTCCAGTACATGAGTTGCCACACGATTGATAAAGTAACGGTCGTGGCTAACGAATAGAAGAGTTCCATCAAAGTCAATCAAGGCATTTTCTAGCACTTCCTTGCTATCAATATCCAAGTGGTTGGTTGGCTCATCCAGAATCAAGAAGTTATTGTTTTCCATAGACAATTTAGCCAAAAGCAAACGAGCTTTCTCGCCACCTGACAGCATGCCGACTGATTTTTTAACATCATCACCAGAGAAAAGGAAGGCACCTAGACGGTTACGGATTTCAACTTCTGGTGTCAGTTTAAAATCATTCCAGAGCTCATCTAATACAGTATTACTTGGTGTCAGCTTACTTTGGGTTTGGTCATAGTAACCCACCTCAACATTGGCACCAAAGCGCTTTTCACCTTTGATAAAAGGAATCTGGTCCACAATAGACTTGATAAAGGTTGACTTACCGATTCCATTTGGACCAACGATGGCAACAGCATTCATTTTACGGAGGTCTAGGTTGATAGGCTCTGACAATATTTCCCCATCATAGCCAATAGCCACATTTTCAACAGTCAATACAACATTACCCGACGTTTTTTCAGACTGGAAGGTCATATTGGCTGATTTCTTGCCAGCTTCAGGCTTGTCTAAACGCTCCATTTTTTCCAGTTGTTTACGACGAGATTGGGCACGTTTGGTCGTCGAAGCACGGACTAAATTGCGATTGACAAAGTCTTCTAGAGCCGCGATTTCCTTCTGTTGCTTTTCATAGTTTTTTGCCTCAGTAGCTAGTTTTTGTTCTTTCAACTCGACAAAACGAGAGTAATTACCCACATAGCGATCCAAAGAATGCTTGGTCAAATCCAACGTAATTGTCGCAACCTTATCCAAGAAATAACGGTCATGGCTGACAATAATAAGGGCACCGCTATAATTTACCAAGTAATTCTCTAGCCAGGCGATGGTTTCAATATCCAAGTGGTTGGTTGGCTCGTCCAATACCAAGAGATTTGGCTTTTCAAGGAGCATTTTAGCCAGTGCCAGACGAGTATTTTGACCACCAGAAAGCTCAGCAATTTTCATCTGCCACATAGATTCGTCAAACTTGAATCCATTTAAAATCGCTCGTATATCAGCTTCATAGGTAAAGCCACCTGCCTGACGAAAATTTTCAGATAAGCGGTCGTAATCTGACATCAGCTTATTCAAGTCCTCACCAGACTTTTCACCCATCTCCAACTCCATCTGACGCAATTGTTTCTCAGTCTGACGCAAGTCATCAAAGACATGAAGCATCTCATCGTAGATGGTATTTTCAGACTCAAAACGGCTATCTTGGGCTAGGTAAGACAGAGAAATATCTTTTTTCTTATTGATTTCTCCACTAGTTGGCTCCTCTTCTCCAACCAAAATCTTCAAAAGAGTAGACTTACCTGCACCATTTTTCCCAACAAGGGCTATCCTATCACGTTCATCAACCTGCAGATTAATATTATCAAAAAGAACCTCTCCTGCAAAAGAACGTTCAATTTTATTAGCTTGTAAAATAATCATACAAACAGTATAGCATGTTTCCCTAAGGCATTCAAGACTTGATAAACCGGCATATGACACCACTTTTCTGAAAATTATGCTACCGTTTTACTAAAACGCTAAAAAGTGCTATAATGTGAACGGTTAAAACAATTTACAAAAAGGAGAATTTCAATGTCTTACCAAGAAAATTACCAGAAATGGGTTGATTTTGCGGAGCTTCCTGACTATCTTCGTCAAGATTTGGAAAATATGGACGAAAAAACTAAGGAAGATGCCTTCTATACAAATCTTGAATTTGGTACTGCAGGTATGCGTGGCTTGATTGGTGCTGGTACAAACCGCATCAACATCTACGTTGTTCGCCAAGCTACTGAAGGTTTGGCTCGTTTGATTGAGTCAAAAGGTGGAAATGAAAAAGAACGTGGTGTAGCAATCGCCTACGATAGCCGTCACTTCTCACCAGAGTTTGCCTTTGAATCTGCGGCAGTTCTTGCTAAACACGGTATCAAATCTTATGTATTTGAAAGCCTTCGTCCAACTCCAGAACTCTCATTTGCAGTTCGTCACCTCAACTGTTTCGCAGGTATCATGGTCACAGCCAGCCACAACCCTGCACCATTTAACGGATACAAGGTTTACGGTGAAGACGGTGGACAAATGCCTCCACACGACGCAGACGCTTTGACTACTTATATCCGTGCAATCGAAAATCCATTTGCAGTTGAAGTTGCTGATGTGGAAGCTGAAAAAGCTTCTGGCTTGATTGAAGTTATCGGCGAAGCTGTCGATGTAGAATACCTCAAAGAAGTCAAAGATGTGAACATCAACCCAGCCTTGATTGAAGAATTCGGTAAGGACATGAAGATTGTCTACACACCACTTCATGGTACTGGGGAAATGTTGGCTCGTCGTGCTCTTGCCCAAGCAGGATTTGACTCTGTTCAAGTCGTAGAAGCTCAAGCAACTGCTGACCCAGACTTCTCAACTGTAAAATCTCCAAACCCAGAAAGCCAAGCAGCCTTTGCCCTTGCTGAAGAACTTGGTCGTCAAGTTGGTGCAGATGTTCTTGTCGCAACTGACCCTGATGCTGACCGTGTTGGTGTTGAAGTTCTTCAAAAAGATGGTAGCTACCTCAACCTTTCAGGTAACCAAATCGGTGCTATCATGGCTAAATACATCTTGGAAGCCCACAAAAATGCTGGAACTCTGCCTGAAAATGCAGCACTCTGTAAATCTATCGTATCAACTGACTTGGTAACGAAGATTGCTGAAAGCTACGGCGCAACTATGTTCAACGTCTTGACTGGTTTCAAATTCATCGCTGAAAAAATCCAAGAATTCGAAGAAAAACACAATCACACTTACATGATGGGATTTGAAGAAAGCTTCGGTTACTTGATTAAACCATTTGTACGTGATAAAGATGCAATCCAAGCCGTCCTTGTCGTTGCTGAACTTGCTGCCTACTACCGTTCACGTGGTTTGACACTTGCAGACGGTATCGAAGAAATCTACAAAGAGTACGGCTACTACGCTGAAAAGACTATCTCTGTTACCCTTTCTGGCGTCGATGGTGCTGAACAAATCAAAGCGATTATGGCTAAATTCCGTAACAATGCTCCAAAAGAATGGAACACAACAGCTATCACTGTCGTAGAAGACTTCAAGGCACAAACTGCTACTGCTGCTGACGGTACCGTTACAAACTTAACAACTCCTCCAAGTGATGTGTTGAAATACACACTTGCTGACGGTTCATGGATTGCCGTTCGCCCTTCAGGTACAGAACCAAAAATCAAGTTCTACATTGCAGTTGTAGGTGAAACAAACGAAGAATCACAAGCTAAGATTGCTAACATTGAAGCAGAAATTAATGCTTTTGTAAAATAAGGTCCTATAAAAGATGAGACTAACTAATCTCATCTTTTTTTCGTATCAAATCTAAGCAATTTTAGAAACTTTATGGCATACTAGACTTATCAATGAAAGCGAGGTAATCTCATGGAACAATTTTTAGATAATATCAAAGACCTTGAAGTCACTACAGTTGCGCGTGCGCAAGAAGCTCTTGATAAAAAAGAAACTGCAACCTTCTTTATCGGTCGCAAAACTTGCCCTTACTGCCGTAAATTTGCAGGTACATTGGCAGGTGTCGTAGCTGAAACTAAAGCTCACATCTACTTCATCAACAGTGAAGAAGCAAGCCAACTCAATGAGTTACAAGCATTCCGCTCACGCTACGGAATCCCAACTGTACCAGGCTTCGTTCACATTGCAGATGGACAAATCAATGTCCGTTGCGACTCTTCAATGTCAGCACAAGAAATCAAAGAATTTGCAGGATTGTAAAAAAGCCACTCATCGAGTGGTTTTTAAATGGTCAAAATTACCTTTTTTCAATCAAATCTTGTATCATTCGCTGTAGTTCTTCGATTTTCTCAGATTGTTTCTCTATTAATATTCTTTGGCTCGATAATTCGTCTTGTAGTTTATCAAGTTTTATCTGTTCACCTGGATTATCTTTTACAAAAAAGTTCGTCAAGGCACTTGTTAACATTCCTATTGTACTAATCCCTACCAACATTAATAAAACAGCTAGCCATTTCCCAAAAAGGGAAACTGGAACAATATCACCATAACCAACAGTGGTTACTGTCACAAGAGCCCACCAAAGACTATCTGAGAAAGATTTTTCTTCAACTACAGATAAAATTGAACTTCCTACTAGAACAATAAAGATATTAACATACAAGATATAAATCAGGCCATTTGTCCGTAAGAATCTACTAATTTTTCTTTCTAATTTACCTGTAAGTCCAATTATTCTAAGTAAACGAGTCAGTTTCAGTAATTTTGTCAGCCTTGCTAAGCGGAAAATACGCCCTAATCGAAATACTGTAAAAATAGCATTTAAAGGAAGGATAGCTAACAAGTCAAAGATATTTTCAAGTATAAACCTCCATTTTGCTTCACTTGAAAAGAACCGCCAAACATAATCTACCACAAACACAAACCAAAGTAGTAAGTCAATAATACTGTATGGAGGACTGTCTAAATCAATCATCTCAGCAAATCCAAGTAATACCAGAATAACAGAGATTAAAGCAAGTAAAATAATTGTTGTATCATAATAATCTGCAAAAAACCATTTTTTCTTCAAATTTTACTCTCCTCACTTTCTATACTGTTATTACTCAACTTTAATTCAATAAATATCTCTCCGATGACCAACTTCTAAAGTAGCAATGACTAATTCATCATCTACAATTTGTACGATAACTCGATAATTACCAATTCTATAGCGCCATTGACCAACGCGATTACCAACCAAAGCCTTTCCGTGTCGTCTTGGGTCTTCCAAAACATTGGTTTGTAAATAGTTTGTAATTATCTTCTGCGTATAACGATCCAATTTTTTCAATTGCTTGATGAAACGTCTTGTTGGAACTAATTTATACAAATTATTCATCCTCCAAGCCTAAATCATGCATCATTTCTTCCCAAGTAATGGGTTCAACTCCTTTTTCCAAGTCTTCTAAATACTCTTGATAGGCTAAATCTGCCACACGAGCATCGTATTCATCTTCTAGAGCTTCAAGAGTTTTGGTGCGGATAAGTTCCGACAGGGAAACTCCTTCAAACTTAGCCATTGCTTTCATAAATGTTTTGTCAGCTTCAGAAACTTTTAATGTAATAGTAGTCATCTTTTGCACTCCCTTTTTTAATAGTAACACCATTGTATTACTTTTTAGGTGTTCAGTCAATATAAAAAGAACACCTTCTTAGCGTTCTTTCTATATATCCGTTAATGGTGTTGCGGTATCTGGTGAGGTATCATAAACCTTAAAGTCTACTCCGACTCCCAGATCAGCTTGCGCCAGCTGATTGACCATGGTCATATGAGCCAGTTCCTTGATATTGTTCTCCTTAGATAAATGCCCAAGGTAGATTTTCTTAGTACGATTTCCTAGCGTCCGAATCATTGCTTCAGCACCATCCTCGTTAGAAAGGTGACCCATATCCGATAGGATTCGTTGTTTGAGTCGCCAAGCATAGGAACCTGCTCGCAAAATCTCTACATCATGATTGGACTCGATAAGATAGCCATCTGCATTTTCGACAATTCCTGCCATTCGATCACTAACATAACCTGTATCTGTCAAAAGGACAAAACTCTTATCATCCTTCATAAAGCGATAGAACTGCGGTGCGACTGCATCATGGCTAACACCAAAACTCTCAATGTCGATATCTCCAAATGTTTTGGTTTTGCCCATTTCAAAGATATGCTTTTGCGAAGAATCCACCTTGCCGAGATACTTGCTATTTTCCATAGCCTGCCAGGTCTTTTCATTGGCATACAAATCCATACCATACTTGCGAGCCAACACACCGACTCCATGGATATGGTCAGAATGCTCATGGGTAATCAAGATGGCATCCAAGTCTTCTGGCTTGCGATTTATTTCAGCAAGTAGGCTGGTGATTTTCTTACCAGATAAGCCTGCATCCACTAAAAGTTTCTTTTTTGGCGTTTCCAGATAAAAGGAATTTCCACTGGAACCCGACGCTAAAATACTGTATTTAAAGCCTGTTTCACTCATTCTGGTCTTCTATTTCGTCCTCCCATACTTCTTCCTTCACTGCATCTTTATCATAAGGGAGCACAATGGTAAAGGTTGATCCCTTACCATATATACTCTTGGCCCAAATAAAACCATTATGCTGTTTGATAATTTCTTTAGCAATAGCTAGACCTAGCCCAGTTCCACCTTGGGCACGACTTCTAGCACGATCCACACGGTAGAAACGGTCAAAGATACGTGGCAAATCCTGCTTAGGAATACCCAATCCTTGGTCTGAGATAGACAAAATCATCTGATCATCAGTTGTCTTCATGGTCACTGTGATTTTTCCACCATCTGGAGAATATTTAATGGCATTGTTGAGAATATTATCAATCACCTGCGTCATCTTGTCTGTATCAATTTCAATCCAGACAGAGGTAATCGGATAATCTCTAACCAATTCATATTTCTTCTCTTCATCTGATCCCCTCATCTTATCAAAGCGGTTAAGGATAAAGGTAATAAAGGCAGTAAAGTTAATCAGTTCCACATCTATGTGACTGGTCGCATTATCAATCCGTGAAAGATGGAGAAGATCTGTTACCATCCGCATCATACGGTTGGTTTCGTCTAGAGACACCTTGATAAAGTCTGGAGCGACAGGTTCTGACAAGGCCCCCTCATCCAAGGCTTCAAGATAGGATTTTACACTAGTCAGAGGCGTCCGTAACTCATGACTAACGTTGGAAACAAAGAGTCTCCGTTCGCGCTCCTCCTTCTCCTGCTCCGTCGTATCGTGTAAAACAGCAACCAAACCAGAAATAAAGCCAGACTCACGACGAACCAAGGCAAAACGTACACGAAGGCTCAGATATTCACCATTGTCATCCTGAGAATCAATCATAAGCTCAGGAACTTGGGTAATCAAATCACGAAGTTCATACTCATCTTCAATCTGAAGCAATTCTAGAATACTTTTATTGAGAACCTCTTCCTTCTGAACACCTAGCTGTTTCTTAGCCATGTCATTAATCATAGTAATCTTACCACGACGATTGGTCGCGAGGACTCCATCCGTCATGTAAGAGAGGATACTGTGTAATCGTTTACTCTCTTGTTCAAGATTTTCTTGGGTCAAACGGATTACTTCTGATAAATCATTGAGATTATTGGTAATATTGGTAATTTCAGAGCTTCCCTGCATATCCAATACCTGAGAATAATCTCCTGCAATCAAGTCTTTAACTTTTTGATTAATTTGCTTCAACCGAATATTATCTCGCCGATTTTCTAGCAAAAGCAAGGTAACAATCAAGATAAAACCCAATAAAATTAAAATGAAGATAAAATCACTAGTAAGAATATTTTTTCTAATCAATTCAATCATTATTTCTCATATAATAACCAACACCACGACGTGTTAGGATATACTCTGGACGACTAGGTGTATCTTCAATCTTCTCACGCAAACGTCTGATAGTTACGTCAACAGTCCGAACATCTCCGAAATAATCATACCCCCAGACCGTTTCAAGCAAGTGTTCACGGGTAATCACTTGACCAATATGAGAAGCCAAGTGGTACAAAAGTTCAAATTCACGGTGGGTCAAGTCTAGTTCTTCACCATATTTTTTAGCCACATAGGCATCTGGTACAATCTCCAAGTCCCCAATTTGCAAAGGTTGGGTTTTCTTTTCATCTGACTCTTGATTATCTACAGAAACCAAGTCCGTACGACGAAGAAGAGCTTTAACACGCGCCTGCAACTCACGATTTGAGAAGGGTTTTGTCACATAGTCATCCGCCCCAAGCTCTAAACCGATAACCTTATCAAACTCACTGTCTTTAGCTGACAGCATGATAATAGGTACACTACTAGTCTTACGAATAGTCTTTGCAACTTCTAAACCATCAATTTCGGGAAGCATCAAATCCAGAATAATAATATCTGGTTGCTCTGCTTCAAATTGTTCTAGCGCTTCACGACCGTTAAAAGCAGTTACAACCTCGTAACCTTCCTTAGTCATATTAAACTTGATAATATCCGAGATTGGTTTTTCATCATCTACAATTAATATTTTTTTCATTTGTTCACCTTTTTCTCTACTATTATATCAAAAAAATAACAAGAAAACACAATAGCTAGTCTTTGCTACTGTCTAACTTGGCCTTTTGCATAGGCCTGCCAGATTTTTTGTTGGGGTTTAGCAAGTGGGTAATTCTTAAACTCTTTTGGTGAAAGCCAGCGAACTTCCCTATCTGAAAACTCATGGAAGTCAGTCACCTGACCTGCTACAATTTGAACATGCCACTTGCGATGACTAAAGACATGCTTGACAGTCTCAAAACAAATATCAAACCAATCAACATCTAGGTCATAGTCCTGCTGGAAACTCTCTTCTGGACTGGGACCAAAGTTCACATTTTCTTCTGCAACCTGATGAAAGAGGTCAAACTGCTCTTCTTGCGAAAAGTTATCAACTTCTATCAATGGGAAATGCCAAAAACCTGCCAATAGCTTTTCACTTTCATTTTTTTCAAGTAAAAATTGTCCCTGAGTATTTTTCACAACTAAGGCTTTGAGATAAATGGGAACTGGCTTTTTCTTGGGAGCCTTGATTGGATAACGGTCCATTGTGCCATTCTGATATGCCGCACTAAAGTCCCTAACTGGGCTTTCTTCTGGTCTGGGATTTACAGGCGCCTCAATATCTGATCCCAAGTCCATCAAGGCTTGATTAAAGTCACCAGGCCTTTCTGGGTCAATTAAGATTTCCATCATTGCCTGAAAAATTTTTCGATTGCTTGGAATGCCAATATCGTGGTTGACTTCAAATAGACGCGCCAAAACACGCATGACATTACCATCTACAGCTGGCTCAGGCAAATTAAAAGCAATACTGGAAATGGCTCCTGCTGTGTAAGGACCAATCCCTTTCAAGCTGGAAATTCCTTCATAGGTGTTTGGAAATTGACCACCAAAGTCAGCCATAATCTGCTGGGCTGCAGCCTGCATATTACGAACTCGAGAATAATAGCCCAAACCTTCCCAAGCCTTCAACAAACCTTCTTCAGGCGCATTCGCCAAACTTTCCACTGTTGGAAACCAGTCCAAGAATCGTTCGTAGTAAGGGATAACTGTATCCACTCTGGTCTGCTGAAGCATAATTTCAGAGACCCAGATATGATAAGGATTTTTACTTCTCCTCCAAGGTAAATCTCTTTTGTTTTCATCATACCAAGCGAGAAGTTTCTCACGGAAAGAAATGATCTTCTCCTCCGGCCACATGACGATACCGTATTCTTTCAAATCTAACATATCTCTAGTATAACACAGAAGATTCTAACTGTCCTTTTCCTAGTATTAATACTCTTCGAAAATCAAATTCAAACCACGTCAACGTCGCCTTGCCGTACTCAAGTACAGCCTGCGGTTAGTTTCCTAGTTTGCTCTTTGATTTTCATTGAGTATAAAAAGCCTCTTCCCAAGGGAAAGAGGACTAAATCTTATTGATGAACTGCTTGAGCTGCTGTGATGAGGGTCAACTTGTAAACATCATCTGCATTACATCCACGAGAAAGGTCGTTAACTGGCTTGTTCAAACCTTGCAAAACAGGTCCAACAGCCGCAAAACCGCCAAGACGTTCTGCCATCTTGTAGCCGATATTTCCTGCCTCGATACCTGGGAAGATGAAAACATTTGCTTGACCAGCTACTGTACTTCCCGGAGCTTTCAGAGCAGCAGTTTCTGGAACAAAGGCCGCATCAAATTGCAACTCACCATCGATTTCAAGGTCAGGGCGCAAGTCGTGGGCAATTTTAGTTGCTTCAACAACCTTATCAACGCTTTCTCCAAATCCTGAACCTTTAGTAGAATAGCTTAGCATAGCAATTTTAGGTTCGATGCCAAACATCTTAGCTGTAATTGCTGAGTTGATGGCAATTTCAGCCAAAGCTTCTGCATCAGGATTGATATTGATAGCACAGTCTCCAAATAGGTAACGTTCCGTACCACGAACCATGAGGAAGGCACCTGAAGTACGAGTTACATTTGGACGAGTTTTGATGATTTGAAGGGCTGGGCGAACTGTTGAAGCTGTTGAGTGAATCGCTCCTGACACCATTCCATCAACCAAGCCCAAGTAAACCAACATAACACCAAAATAGTTGACATCTTCAACCAAAACCTTGCGTGCATCTTCTTCAGACATTTTGCCCTTGCGACGTTCTACCAAGGCAGCAACCATTTCTTCAAATTTATCGTAGTGTTGAGGGTCGATGACTTCATAACCGTCCTCAATACCTTCGATTTCAAGATAGATTTTAATTTTTTCAGGATTTCCAAGCAAAACAGGAATCACTTCTGTTTCTTTTACCAGGCGTTTAGTCGCTTGAAGAATACGAGGCTCTTCCCCTTCAGGGAGAACGATACGAGCATTTTTACCAACCAAGTTGGCTTTGAGACTTTCAAAAACTTCCATGAGTTTTCTCCTTTAAGATAATAATTATACTCTGAATCAGTTTTTATAGAGTATTAGTTGATAACTGGGTAATAAGGTTGCTGAAATCATCCGGCAAGGGACTTTCTAACTGCAAGTCTTGCTCTAAAAATGGATGATAAAAGGATAGATAATGGCAATGTAGGGCCTGGCGCTGAATTCCATCGTCTAGACTACCACCATACAAGTCATCTCCCAACAAAGGAAAACCAATATGAGAAAAATGGACTCGGATTTGGTGGGTTCGCCCAGTGTGCAGGCGAATGTCTACCAAATGAATATTCCCATAAGAAGCTACAATCTTGTAAGAAGTATGGGCGTACTTCCCACCTTTAGCTACTCTTCTAGTGATAATAGAGTCTTCATCACGTGCAATCGGGACAATAATTTCCCCCTCTGACTCCAAGTGTCCATCGCCTTTAACCAAAGCAAAGTAGCGTTTTTCAATGGACTTCTTCTGCAACTGCTTGTCTAATCGTGCATGGGCATAGCCGTGCTTGGCAAAGAGCATCAAGCCAGAAGTATCTCTATCAAGTCTAGTTACAATGTGAACCTGCTGATTCTCATAGTCTTGCTTGACGTAGTAACCCTTGATAAAATTAGCGATAGTATTGGAGTGATTAACACTAGGAATAGAAGCCACTCCATAGGGTTTATTTAAGACTAGAAAATGGTCATCCTCATAGAGAATATCCAGTGGGCGCTCGATAGCTTCGAGAGTTTCAAAACCTTCCTCAGCGGGAATATCTATGATAACTCGGTCTCCAATATCCAATAGATACGTCGCATTTTGTGGTTGATCATTGACCAGAATAGCTCCGCCTCGAAACTTAATCTTAGCTAGCAGCCCCTTAGAAATCTCGTGCTTTTTTAAGAAGGTCTTAACCTTGACATGCTCATCTGCGATAAATTCAAACCTCATTCGTCCACCTCGCCGATAAAAGCATCCTTAACTCGGTTCCAGAAACTGGTATGGCTCGGTGATGCGACAAAGTGAATCTTATGATGGTCTATTTGATACTCAATACGCTCAATATTACGGAATGAATAAACGCTATTGTCAACCGAAATGGTATGGTAATCGTTTCTTGTTGGAATAAGTTCAATCTTATCCTTCTTTGGAACAATAATGGAAGAACCCAGGGTTCGATAGACACGATTGTTAAGGCTGGCAATTTCCGTTAATTGCAAAGCTTCAATGGTTGGGTGTAAAACAGCTCCACCAAGCGACTTGTTATAGGCTGTACTACCAGTCGGTGTTGAAACTGTTAGCCCATCTCCACGAAAACGTTCAAAGTGGACACCATTAATCACAACATCCGCCACCATGGTTCGATCAGACCTTCGGATACTGGCTTCATTTAGTGCTCTAAAAATCTTCACTTCACCATTTTCGAGAAAAACCTTCACATTCAGAACAGGGTAAGAGACTCTTGCTCCGGTATCTAGCTGCAAATTAGTCACTAGCTTGTCCAACTCAAAATCACGGTAGTCCGTATAGAAGCCCAAATGTCCAGTGTGAACACCAATGAAGCGGACCTTGTCAAGCTGGTTTTCGTACTTATGAAAGGCCGACAAGAGCATACCATCACCACCGATGGAAATAACGATATCTGGATTGGTATCATTGAGTATAAACTGATTTCTCTTCAAACGATCTCGCAATTCATACAAAACCCTTTGACTCTGCGGTTTTCTATTGGCTATCAGGTCAATTCGTTTACCTGTATTCTTCATCTGTATCGTCACTGTTTCCTACACCGTCATTTAATTTTCTACTCAAAGGATCAAAAAGAGCCTGGGCTTCTTGGATATCATCACGAATTTTACCCATTTCTTCATCCAACTGATGGGCAATCTTGGCAGTAATTTCCAGTCTCTTTTTAATTTCCTCTGGGAAATCCCCTTGGTACTTGTAGTTGAGAGAATGTTCTATCGTTGCCCAGAAATTCATGGCCAAAGTACGAATCTGAATTTCCGCCAAAATGGTCTTAGCTCCATTGATGGTGTCAACCATATATTCTACTACCACATGATAGGAACGGTAGCCTGAAGCCTTTCGATGAGTAATGTAATCTCGCTCCTGTATGATTCGCATGTCCTGACGTTTGCGCAAAATTTCCACTACTTCTTTGACGTCATCTACAAACTGAACCATCACACGCAAACCAGCAATATCTTGCAAATCGTGCTCTAAGGTCGCATAAGTAATACCACGCCGAGCCATTTTTTCCTTGATGCTTTCAATTGGCTTGACTCTACCAGTCACAAACTCAATCGGAGAATGCTTATTTTGCTTACGATATTGCTTACGAATACCACGTAGTTTAATCTTTAACTCACCAACAGCTTGAATGTAAGGATCTAGAAATTCTTCCCATTCTATGGTCATATATTCTCCCTTGTTCTCATATTATCCTTCAAAAATATCTTTGATTTTTTCTCCAGATTCATATACAATAAATACAAAGCTATTATATCATATAATCCGCTTTCATAGACAAAGAAAAGGTAAGAAAATTGAAACATTTAGAAATTGAATTGAAAACACTCTTGAAAAAAGATGAATATAATCGTCTAAAAGACCAGTTCACAGGTGTCACTCCTGTTCTTCAAAAAAATTACTACATAGACACGCCTGATTTTGAACTGCGAGAAAAGAAAGTTGCTTTGCGCATTCGCACTTTTGAAGATTGGGCAGAATTGACACTCAAAGTCCCACAAAGTGTCGGAAACATGGAATACAATCAAAAATTGCAACTAAAAGATGCTGAAAACTATCTGAGCAAGAAAAAACTTCCTCAAGGGCTAGTACTGGATGAATTGGCGAAACATGGTATTAAAACTAGTAAATGGCAGATTCTTGGTTGTCTAACGACACTTCGCTATGAAATGCAAACAGCTATTGGTCTCATGGCGCTGGATGAAAGTCAGTACTTTGATATTACAGATTACGAATTAGAGCTTGAAGTTGAGAATCACGAGCAAGGGAAACAAGATTTCCAGCAATTTTTAGAGGAAAATCAGATTGCTTATCAAAAAGCTCCCTCAAAATTGGTCCGATTTGTCAAAAGCATGAAAAATAGCTGAAATAATCTCTATTTTTTGGTAAAATAGAAAAGATAAAATACAAAAATCCCTGTTCATATAGGCTAGGCAGATATGACTAGGATTTAAAAAGTTTACAGAGGACGGTCTATAATGTCAGATAGAAAAAACATGAAACTTTTCGCACTCAACTCTAATCAAGAAATTGCACAGAAAATTGCTCAAGCTGTTGGTGTCCCACTTGGAAAACTATCATCACGTCAATTTTCAGACGGAGAAATCCAAGTAAATATCGAAGAAAGTGTCCGTGGTTATGATGTTTACATCATCCAATCAACAAGTTTCCCAGTTAACAACCACCTAATGGAGTTATTGATCATGGTCGACGCTTGTGTGCGTGCAAGTGCCCACAGCATCAACGTTGTTCTTCCATATTTTGGCTATGCACGTCAAGACCGCATCGCTTCACCTCGTGAGCCGCTTACAGCCAAACTAGTTGCCAATATGCTAGTTAAGGCTGGTGTCGATCGTATCCTTACGCTTGATTTGCATGCCGTTCAGGTTCAAGGCTTCTTTGACATCCCTGTCGATAACCTTTTCACAGTTCCCCTATTTGCAAAACATTATTGCGATAAGGGCCTACTCGGTTCAGATGTTGTCGTGGTTAGCCCTAAAAATTCAGGTGTGAAACGCGCTCGTAGCTTGGCTGAATATCTTGATGCTCCTATCGCCATTATCGACTACCCCCAAGACGATGCAACTCGCAACGAAGGTTATATTATCGGTGATGTGGAAGGTAAAAAAGCTATCTTAATTGACGATATTCTGAATACAGGACGTACCTTCTCTGAAGCTGCTAAAATCGTTGAACGTGAAGGGGCTACAGAAATCTATGCTGTTTCTAGCCACGGTCTCTTCGTCGAAGGTGCTGCTGAACTTCTTGATAATACTAATATTAAAGAAATTCTTGTGACTGATTCAGTAGCAACAAAAGAAAAAACTCCTAAAAACGTATGCTACATCACTGCAAGTGAGTTAATTGGTGATGCTATCGTCCGTATCCACGAAAGAAAACCAGTCAGCCCACTCTTTGCCTACAACAAAAAGAAATAAGGTGATTCTTTGATTTATTTGGACAATGCTGCAACGACTCCTATGTCAGCAGTTGCTATTTCAGCTATGACCAAGGTTATGCAAGAAACCCATGGCAATCCATCTAGTATCCATGGTCATGGTCGTCAAGCTGGCAAACTTTTGCGTGAAGCCCGTCAGGAACTAGCTCAATTACTAGAGACAAAACCTCAACATATCTTTTTCACTTCTGGTGGGACTGAAGGCAACAATACTGCTATCATTGGCTACTGCCTTCGTCACCAAGAACAAGGAAAACATATCATCACAACTGCCATTGAGCACCATGCTGTCCTTGAAACAATTGATTACTTGGTTCAACACTTTGGTTTTGAAGTAACCATTATCCAGCCAAAAAATCAAGAAATCACGGCCCAGCAAATTCAAGAGGCCTTACGTAAAGATACAATCTTGGTTTCTACCATGTTTGCCAATAATGAGACAGGAAACCTACTTCCCATTGCTGAAATTGGACAAATACTCAAGCAACACCCTGCTGCTTATCATGTTGATGCAGTTCAAGCAATCGGCAAAATCCCTATTCACCCAGAAGAATTGGGCATTGATTTTCTCACTGCTTCAGCCCATAAATTCCATGGTCCTAAGGGAATCGGCTTCCTCTACGCATCTAGCATGGACTTTGATTCCTATCTCCATGGTGGAGACCAAGAACAGAAAAAACGTGCTGGAACTGAAAATCTTGCTGCCATCATAGGCATGGTTGCAGCCCTAAAAGAAGACCTAGAAAAACAAGAAGACAATTTTCAACATGTACAAAATCTAGAAACTGCCTTTCTGGCAGAGTTAGAGGGAGTTCAATATTACTTGAATAGAGGAGAACATCATCTCCCTTATGTTCTCAATATTGGATTTTCTGGCCAGAAAAATGACCTCTTACTCCTCCGTCTAGATTTGGCTGGAATTTCTATCTCTACTGGTTCAGCCTGTACTGCGGGCATTGTACAATCCAGCCATGTTCTTGAAGCCATGTACGGGGCAAATTCAGAACGCTTGAAGGAATCCGTTCGTATCAGTTTGTCGCCACAAAATACTGTTGAAGACCTACATACCCTCGCAAAAACCTTAAAAGAAATTATCGGAGGTTAGCCATATGGCATTTGAAAAAACCATTCAGTTAAAAAATTGTCGTTACGACTACACTCTTAGCCCTTCTGTTAAAAAATTCACCCTCAAAGATAACACCTTTTTTGAGACTAAGGTTGGTAACTATGAACTGACTCGCCTTTTGGAAAAAGTGCCAAACAGCGGTGAAGGCTTCCAACTCAAAATCATCATTAACAAGGAACTTACAGGTGCTAAAATCAATATCACTGACAAGTTTGGGCTACGTCTAGTTGATATTTTCAAATCAGAAGACCACCACATTCATCAGGAAAAATTCTACTTCCTCATGGATAGTTTAGTAGAACGTGGTGTCTTTACAAAATCTGAAAGATAGATCCCATATGTTTGAACTGACCTATAAGGACAGCTATCATGTAGAGCGTACTCTCAAGTATGAGGATTACGAGGCTCTCATGCTAGCTCTGTCAGGATGTGTGACTCTGCCAGATACACTTTATGTAACTTCTTTGACCTTTAAAGGGCAGGAAGTTTACCAAGGACTGGTCGGAGACCTCTACCGTTTTCTATCACATACAGATTTTTTACAACAAAACTAAGATTTTTCTTAGTTTTTTCTTGTTTTTGTTGATTTTTTCACAATGTTTCTATAAAATAGAAGAATAGAAAGGTTGTGATTTTGTGAAAGATAAACAGTCTGCTATTCCAAAAGCAACAGCGAAAAGACTCTCTCTCTACTATCGAATTTTTAAGAGATTTCATGCAGAAAAGATTGAACGTGCCAACTCTAAGCAAATTGCAGAGGCCATTGGAATTGATTCAGCGACCGTACGTCGTGATTTTTCCTATTTTGGTGAACTGGGTCGTCGTGGCTTTGGCTACGATGTCAAAAAACTGATGACGTTTTTTGCCGATTTACTCAATGATAACTCTATTACCAATGTCATGCTTGTAGGTATTGGCAATATGGGTCATGCCCTTCTCCACTACCGCTTCCACGAACGTAACAAGATGAAGATTATCATGGCCTTTGACCTAGATGACCATCCTGAAGTCGGTACCCAAACTCCTGATGGAATTCCCATTTACGGGATTTCTCAAATCAAGGATAAAATCAAGGATGCTGATGTGAAGACTGCTATCCTGACAGTTCCCAGCGTCAAGTCACAAGAGGTTGCCAATCTCTTGGTGGATGCTGGTGTGAAAGGAATTCTTAGTTTTTCACCAGTCCATCTGCATTTACCAAAAGATGTGGTCGTTCAGTATGTCGATTTGACAAGTGAACTCCAAACCCTCCTCTACTTCATGCGAAAAGAGGATTAGAAAGCGAAAATCATTTTATGAAAAAACCAGTTATTGGGATTACAGGAAACGAAAAAACTCATCCAGATGATGACATCATGATGAGCTACGTAGCAAAAGGCTTTGTTGAAGGCGTTAAAGAAGCTGGAGGAATTCCCATCATCCTACCGATTGGTGATCAAGAAATGGCCTGCCACTATATCAGTATGATTGACAAGCTCATCTTGACAGGTGGGCAAAATGTTGATCCAAAATTCTATGGTGAACCAAAAACCATCGATAGTGATGACTACCACCTTCAAAGGGATATCTTTGAACTGGCCCTAATCAAGGAAGCTATTAAACAGAAAAAGCCAATGTTTTCTGTCTGCCGTGGAACTCAACTCTTTAACGTTGCCATGGGTGGAACTTTGTACCAAGATATAGAAGACCATTGGCAGGATTGTTCTGCTGAGTACACAACTCAACGCTTGGTAACAGAACCTGATACTGTTCTTCGAGAAATCTATGGAGAAATCTCCCATATCAACTCCTTCCACCATCAGAGCATCAAGGATTTAGCACCTAACTTAAAAATTGCAGCTCATGATCCTAAAGATGGTATCATTGAAGCTGTCATGAGTACGGATGATGTCTCCTTTCTCGGTGTCCAATGGCATCCAGAGTTTCTTTTTGAAAATCGTCCCAAAGATAAAAACCTCTTTGACTATATCGTTAATGAACTTTAGATTAAATCTGTCTTTTCACGATAGCTAAAATAACTGGAGTGAGATACAATCAAATGGTCCAAGAGGACAATCCCCATCAGGTCACAGGCTTCTTTTACAAGTTTAGTAACTTGATCATCATTTCGGCTAGGCGCTACCGCTCCTGAAGGATGATTATGGACCAAGATGAGTGAAGTCGCCATATGCTTGATAGCATAGTGAAGAATCTCACGTGGTTCAGCAATACTACGAGTAGCTGAGCCGATAAAAATGGTCTGTTGATGGATGATTTGATTTTGAGTATTGAGATAGAGCGCCACCAGGTGCTCTTGTTTTTTATGTCCCAACTCCTGTTGCATCTTCTTGGCAAGCTTTTGGCTACTGAGAATACTTTCCATTTCAAGGGTCTCGTGTTTATGAATACGATGCCCCAGTTCAATCATAGCTTGTAATTCTATAGCCTTAACACGTCCAATACCTGACAGACTCTGCAATTCCTGCAGGGTCATTTTTTTCAAATCCGTTAGACTTGAAAGGTTGTTCAAAACTTTCTGGGCAATTTCAAAAACACTGACTTGACGTGTTCCTGTCCTAAGTAAAATAGCTAGCAACTCTTGATTACTGAGCGCTTCTACTCCTTCCTTAGCTAGTCTTTCTCTTGGTAATAGTGAATCTTCTTGAAATGAAATACTATACATAAAAATCCTCCTCACTTTATTATTCGTGAGAAGGATGGAAAATTAGATTTTTTTCTCAATTGGGGCCACACTGGCTAAAAGTTTTTTCAAACCTACTTCCGGGAAATTGATTTTTAATTCCTGCGTAGCACCGCTACCTGAAACTTCCAGAACAGTTCCCTCTCCCCACTTCTTGTGGAGGGCAATGTCACCAATGGACCAATTTGCCACGCTAGACGCTGATTTTGCTCCAGCTGTAAATTGACCAAATGGAAGACCGCTTGACTGGATAGATTTTGGGGCAGCACTGCGTTTACGGTCTTGAAGTGCCTGGGCAAGACTCATACCTTGACCAAAGGCAAAGCCACCACTGCTATAAGATGCTTTAAAACTTGTATTTGTAGGACGAGCCAATCCTTGATACTCAAGTAAGTCTGAACTGATTTCGTTAATAAAACGAGTTGGACGGTTGTAGTTGGTACGACCGAAAAGCAGGCGCGAGTTGGCATTGGTCAGATAGAGAATTTTCTCTGCACGCGTGATACCTACGTAGGCCAGACGGCGTTCTTCTTCTAATTCATCTTGATCTTCAGCTGCACGACTAAGCGGGAAGACATTTTCTTCCATCCCAATCAAAAATACAACTGGAAACTCGAGACCTTTAGCAGCATGCAGGGTCATTAGGGTCACTTCTGATGTCTCCTGACTACCTGAATCTGTGTCCGCAATCAAGGCTAAGTCATTTAAGAAACGACTCAGTTTATCCAGACCAGTTTCTTCTTCTGGCCCATCAGAGGTGTCATCAAAGTTTTTCGTCACAGAAAGGAACTCTTCAATATTTTCAACCCTAGCCTTGCTTTCTAAAGTCGCTTGAGCATTTAGAATATCGACGTAACCTGTTTTTTCTAGGACGGCCTCAACCAAGTCTGTAATATTTAATTGATCTAGCTGCTCTCGTAAATCTAGAATCATATTGGCAAAATCCCAGATAGATTGGGCTACTTTACCCTTGATACCAGATAACATGATATTTGCT
Organism: Streptococcus mitis; assembly: GCF_026782895.1. GTDB lineage: Bacteria > Bacillota > Bacilli > Lactobacillales > Streptococcaceae > Streptococcus > Streptococcus mitis_CB. The sequence goes on along the minus strand of NZ_JAKUXJ010000001.1, from coordinate 312,260 downwards.
GAAGCATCTAGCATAGACATGTTTTGCATATTCGCAAAGTCACGAATTTTCTCAACAGTACCTGGGCCAATTCCTCGTTTCGGTTCGTTGATAATACGTTCAAAACTGATATTGTCACTCAAATTGGCAATAAGATTGAGGTAAGCGATAATATCTCGGATTTCCTTACGGCTGTAGAACTTGGTTCCGCCAACCATGGTATAAGGGATATTTGACTTGAGCAAGGCTTCCTCAATAGTACGGGACTGCGCATTAGTACGATAAAGAACTGCAAAATCTTTGTGAAGGAAGTTTTGACTCCGACCAAGTTCATCGATAGTTCTGGCTACAAATATAGCCTCATCTAGTTCATCATTGGCACGATAGTAAACGATTTGCTCCCCATCAGCATTTTGAGTCCAGAGATTCTTAGGACGGCGATTTTTATTGTTTTGAATGACCTCGTTGGCCGCTTGGAGAATGGTTTTAGTTGAACGGTAATTCTCCTCCAACAAAACAACCTTGGCTTGGGGATAATCCTTTTCGAAGTCCAAAATATTCTGCATATCAGCACCACGCCAACCGTAGATAGACTGGTCCGCATCCCCAACCACACAGATGTTTTTAAAGCGCGAAGCCAAGAGTTTGACCAATTGGTACTGGGCATGGTTGGTATCTTGGTACTCATCAACATGGATGTACTGAAATTTCTGTTGATAGTAGGTCAAGACATCAGGATTCTGATCAAAGAGACGCAAGGTCAGCATAATCAAATCATCAAAGTCAACCGACTCCGACTGACGAAGCTCTTTCTGATAGGCTGTATAACACTGGGCCACGATTTGCGTGTACATATCCCCAGCTTGAGCAGCATAAGCCACATCATCAATCAAATCATTCTTAGCATTAGAAATGGTCCCTAAAATGCTTCGTTCATTCCATTTTTTAGGATCTAAATTCAACTGCTTGAGAATGCGTTTCATGAGAGTTCGCTGTTCACCAGGATCCACAATAGTAAAATTACGGTTGTAGCCAATATGGTCCGCATCCCGACGCAAAATACGCACACACATGGAGTGGAAGGTCGCAATCAGACAGTCTTGAGTGGCTGGATTGAGGCTATAAGCACGCTCTTTCATCTCACGCGCAGCCTTGTTGGTAAAGGTAATGGCCAAGATATTCCATGGATTGACCATCTTTTCATCAATCAGATAAGCAATGCGGTGGGTCAAAACACGGGTCTTTCCAGAACCAGCCCCTGCCATGATCAACAAGGGACCTTCTGTCGTTTGCACCGCCTCAGCTTGACAGTCATTCATTCCATTTAATAATGCGTTCATCTTCTCTTCCTTACTCTTGAAGTCAATGTTTCTATTATATCAGAATTCAGGGAAAATATCTTTACCTAGACTGGTTACGTCTAGAAGACGACACCTTATATCTAGATAAAAAATGAGCTTGGATTAAAATCTCCAAACTCATTTAAAGTCAATTGCAATATACTAGAACAAGCCTAATACTGTTCCATCGCTTTCAACATCCATGTTGAGAGCAGCAGGGCGCTTTGGAAGCCCAGGCATGGTCATGACATCACCAGTTAAGGCAACGATAAAGCCTGCACCTAATTTTGGCACCAATTCGCGAATAGTAATTTCAAAGTTTTCAGGTGCTCCAAGTGCATTTGGATTGTCTGAGAAACTGTATTGAGTTTTAGCCATACAGATTGGCAATTTGTCCCAACCGTTTTGAACGATTTGAGAGATTTGTGTTTGAGCTTTCTTCTCAAAGTTTACTTTGCTACCACGATAGATTTCAGTAACAATCTTTTCAATCTTTTCTTGGACAGAAAGGTCATTGTCATACAAACGTCTATAGTTAGATGGGTTTTCAGCGATAGTCTTGACAACAGTTTCAGCAAGAGCTACTCCACCTTCTGCGCCATCAGCCCAGACACTAGCCAACTCAACTGGTACATCGATTGAGTCACAAAGTTCTTTCAAGGCTGCAATTTCAGCTTCTGTATCAGATACAAATTCGTTAATCGCAACAACTGCTGGAATACCGAACTTACGGATATTTTCAACGTGGCGTTTCAAGTTAGCAAAACCTGCACGCACTGCTTCTACATTTTCCTCTGTCAAAGTGTCTTTAGCCACTCCACCATTCATCTTAAGGGCACGAAGGGTTGCAACAATAACAACTGCATCTGGTGAAGTTGGCAAGTTTGGTGTCTTAATATCAAGGAATTTCTCAGCACCAAGGTCTGCACCAAAACCAGCTTCAGTAACTGTGTAATCAGCCAAGTGAAGGGCTGTGCTTGTTGCCAAAACAGAGTTACATCCATGAGCGATATTGGCAAATGGACCACCGTGTACAAAGGCAGGTGTACCGTAAATTGTCTGAACCAAGTTTGGCTTAATAGCATCTTTCAAAATCAAAGCCAAGGCACCCTCAACCTGCAAATCACCTACAGAAACAGGTGTACGATCATAGCGATAACCGATAACGATATTAGCCAAACGGCGTTTCAAGTCCTCGATGTCCGTTGCCAAACAAAGAATTGCCATGATTTCAGAAGCAACTGTAATATCAAAACCATCCTCACGAGGAATACCGTTTAGAGGACCACCAAGTCCAACGGTTACATGACGAAGGGCGCGATCGTTCAAGTCCACTACACGTTTCCAGAGAATACGACGTTGGTCAATTCCTAGCTCATTTCCTTGGTGCAAGTGATTGTCAATCAAGGCTGAAAGAGCATTGTTAGCAGTTGTAATGGCATGCATATCCCCAGTAAAGTGGAGGTTGATGTCTTCCATTGGCAGGACTTGGGCGTAACCACCACCAGCAGCACCCCCCTTAATCCCCATAACTGGACCAAGAGATGGTTCGCGGATAGCAATCATGGTTTTCTTACCAATCTTGTTCAAGGCATCTGCAAGACCAATGGTAATGGTTGATTTTCCTTCACCTGCAGGTGTTGGGTTGATAGCAGTAACCAAAATCAATTTCCCGACTGGATTGCTCTCAACTGCACGAATTTTATCAAAGCTGAGCTTAGCCTTGTACTTTCCATACAACTCCAAATCGTCGTAAGAAATACCAAGTTTCTCTACAACATCAACAATTGGCTTCAACTCAATACTCTGTGCGATTTCAATATCTGTTTTCATTCAAAACTCCTCTAACCTCTTATATGATAACTCATTATAACACAAAACAAGATTTTTAACATCCTAAAACTCTCTAAATGTTCGTAAATATCCCTGTTTTTTAAGGTTTTTAGAGTCCTTTCTTAAATTTTATATGCCTTTATAGTTTGAAGCTATAGTAAATCTTCGTTTTTACCAAAAATTTATCACTTTCATTTTACTTACCGTTTATTTTTGTGTACAATAGTGCTATGAAAATTTTAGTTACATCGGGCGGTACCAGTGAAGCTATTGATAGCGTCCGCTCTATCACTAACCATTCCACAGGTCGCTTAGGGAAAATCATCACAGAAACCCTGCTTGCTGCAGGGCATGAAGTTTGTTTAATGACGACAAAACGAGCTTTGAAGCCAGAAGCCCATCCCAACCTAAGCATTCGAGAAATTAACAATACAAACGACCTTCTTCTTGAAATGCAAGAACGTGTAAAGGACTATCAGATCTTGATTCACTCAATGGCTGTGTCTGATTACACTCCTGTTTATATGACAGGTCTAGAGGAAGTTCAGGCTAGTTCCAATCTAGAGGAATTTTTAAACAAGCAGAATCATCAGGCTAAGATTTCTTCAACTGATGATGTTCAAGTTTTGTTCCTTAAAAAGACACCAAAAATCATCTCTCTAGTCAAGGAATGGAATCCTGATATTCATCTGATTGGTTTCAAACTGCTGGTTGATGTCTCTGAGGATTATCTCATCGAGATTGCCAGAAAAAGTCTTATCAAGAACCAAGCAGACTTAATCATTGCAAATGACCTCACTCAAATCTCAGCAAAGCAACACAGAGCTATCTTTGTTGAGAAAGATCAGCTTCAAACAGTCCAGACTAAAGAAGAAATTGCAGAACTCCTCCTTGAAAAAATTCAAGCCTACCATTCATAGAAAGGAAAGCTATGGCACATATTCTCTTGGCTGTAACGGGCTCAATCGCCTCTTATAAGTCAGCAGATTTAGTCAGTTCGCTTAAAAAACAAGGTCATAAAGTCACTGTCTTAATGACCCAAGCTGCTACAGAGTTTATCCAACCTTTGACACTACAGGTACTCTCACAGAATTCCGTCCACCTGGATGTCATGAATGAACCCTATCCTGATCAGGTTAATCATATTGAACTTGGCAAAAAAGCAGATTTATTTATCGTGGCCCCTGCAACAGCTAACACTATTGCAAAACTAGCTCACGGCTTTGCCGACAACATGTTGACCAGTACGGCTCTAGCCTTGCCAAGTCATATCCCAAAACTCATCGCACCAGCTATGAATACAAAAATGTATGATCATCCGGCAACTCAGGCTAATCTGAAAACATTAGAAAGCTATGACTATCAGCTGATTGCTCCTAAGGAATCCCTACTAGCTTGCGGAGACCACGGAAGAGGAGCTTTAGCCGACCTCACAATTATTTTAGAAAGAATAAAGGAAACTATCGATGAAAAAACGCTCTAATATTGCACCTATTGCTATCTTTTTTGCAACCATGCTCGTGATACACTTTCTGAGCTCACTTATCTTTAACCTTTTTCCATTTCCAATCAAGCCGACTATCGTTCATATTCCTGTCATTATTGCCAGCATTATTTACGGTCCACGCGTTGGAGTTACACTTGGATTTTTGATGGGGCTACTTAGCTTAACTGTTAACACGATTACAATTCTACCGACAAGTTACCTCTTCTCCCCATTTGTACCAAACGGAAACATCTACTCAGCTATCATTGCCATCGTCCCACGTATTTTGATTGGTTTGACTCCGTATCTAGTTTATAAACTGATGAAAAATAAAACTGGTCTGATTCTAGCTGGTGCCCTTGGTTCACTTACCAACACAGTCTTTGTACTTGGTGGAATTTTCTACCTTTTTGGAAATGTCTTTGATGGTAATATCCAAAAACTCCTAGCAACTGTTATCTCAACAAATTCGATTGCCGAATTAGTCATTTCCGCAGTTCTAACCCTAGCCATTGTTCCAAGACTACAGACTTTGAAAAAATAAAAACAATCTCCGCTTTCATGCTTGAAGGTGGAGATTTTGCTCTATACAGTTTCTTTTTAGTGAAATCTTTACTAACTTTTAACTAAAAAACGACCTATAAACTTAAGTAAATTCTTGCTTTATTGTCTTGTTTATTGTACTATACTAGTGTATATACAGATAAAAAGGAGATTCTTATGAATACACGGAAAAAGACACAATTTATGACAATGACTGCCCTCTTAACGGCTATTGCAATTTTGATTCCGATTGTGATGCCTTTCAAGATTGTCATTCCACCTGCTTCTTACACTTTGGGGAGCCACATCGCTATTTTTATTGCCATGTTCTTGTCGCCCTTGATGGCAGTTTTTGTCATCCTAGCCTCTAGTTTTGGATTCTTGATGGCTGGCTATCCCATGGTTATCGTTTTTCGAGCTTTTTCCCATATCTTTTTTGGTACTCTAGGAGCTCTTTACTTACAAAAATTCCCCGATACTCTTGATAAACCAAAATCTTCCTGGATTTTCAACTTTGTTTTAGCTATCATTCATGCCCTTGCTGAAGTATTAGCCTGTGTCGTTTTTTACGCCACTTCCGGTACCAATGTAGAAAATATGTTTTATGTTCTATTTGTACTAGTTGGATTTGGCACAATTATCCATAGTATGGTAGACTATACATTGGCACTAGCTGTCTATAAAGTGCTTCGAAAACGCCGTTAAAAGGAAGAACTATGACAAAAGATCGCAAACAAGCCCTTCTCCAACTCTTGAAAGAAGCTCCTAAAGCCCTCAATGGCCAAAGTTTAGCTGAACATTTTCATGTTACACGCCAGGTCATTGTACAGGACATTGCAATTTTAAGAGCCGATGGCGCTCCTATCCTATCCACTAATCGTGGCTACATCTATAAGCAAATTGAAACCAATCCTTATGTTCACAAACTTTTCAAAGTGAAACATGAAGTTGAAGAAATCGGTCAAGAACTCCTTGCTATCGTTGATAATGGTGGACGTGTTCAAAATACCTTGATTGACCATCCCGTTTATGGAGAAATCGAAACCTTGCTGAAACTGTCTTGTCGCCGAGATGTGCAACATTTTCTAGAACAAGTCGAGCATTCTGACTTCAGACCTCTGTCTGAATTGACAGATGGTATCCATTACCACCTAGTCGAAGCCGAAACACAACAAGACCTCCACTATATCGAGGAGGCCTTGGATCAGCTAGGTTATTTAGTAAAGGATTAGAAAATTTTCTTTTCCCAATCGTCTTCTGTACGGCGAGGGTAGAAAAATTCAGATTTGTCAGGAGCTTCCATCATCTCCATCAAAGGTAGCATATCATAGGCCAGATCCAAGTTTGGAAGCTGGTCTTTTTGAATCCAATAGCTCAAATAGTAACAATGATATTTAAAAACCACATTGAATGAAAATTAACAACTACTTGCTTACTAAAAATATATCACCAGTTATGTTGATCAACATTATCCTTAGTCACAAGATAAATTGGAGAAACTGTTTCTTTTTCCAGTTTTTTCCCTTGATAATGATCTATTGCTGATTGAATAGCAATTTCACCCATCTTAGCTGGTTGCTGAGCAATAGTGGCAGTAATATCACCTTTTGCAATAGCATCATGTGCATCTGGTTGACCATCAATACCAACAATTAATACATTGCTAAGACCAGCTGCTTTTACTGCTTGTGCAGCTCCTAACGCCATCTCATCATTCTGTGCAAAGATTGCTTGTACTTCTTTGTTTCCTTGAATCATATTTTGCGCTGTATTCAAAGCTTTTGCGCGATCAAAATTAGCGGATTGACTAGAAAGAACATCTAAATTTGTCTTTGAAATTTGTTCAAATCCTTTACCTCTATCTACAGTTGCAGAAGCGCCAGGGACTCCTGATAATTCAAAAGTTTTTGCTTTTTCTCCCAATTGCTTGGTAATAAATTCTGCAGCCATTTTACCTGCTTCTACGTTATCAGAAGCAACAGTTGTCAAGACTTCACCACCATTACTACCGCGGTCAATTAAGATTACCGGAATGTTTGCATTATTAGCAGCTTTAATAGATGTAACAATTGCATCAGAATCAACTGGATTAATTAGTAAAGCATCTACATTTTGACTAATAAAATTTTGAATATCATCTGCTTGTCTAGCAGCATCATCTTGTGCATCTGCTATCTTCAAAGTTACTTCTTTTTCCCCTGCAGCTTTTTCAAGGCCATCTTTCATAGCCACAAAATAAGGATTGTTAGTAGTAGAAATAGAAACTCCTAATTTTAATTCTTTTGCCGACTTTTGAGTCGTAGATTTATTATCATTTGATGAATTTCCTAAACCAGTTTTTCCACAAGCTACTAAAGCAAAAATAAATGTTACAAACAAAGCAAAAATGCTAATTTTTTTAATATTTTTCATGTTATTACTCCTCGTAATATATATCTATAGGGATAGTTTCAATCCCGATTATTGTACGTCATCTAATAAATTGTTACTATTTCCAAAAAAATTGAAAATTATTCTACTGTTTTACAACTTTAAAACGATCAATCAGAACAGCAATTAAGATTACAACTCCTTTTACTACTTGTTGCCAAAATGCTGAAACACCAATAATATTAAGTCCATTATTCAAAACTCCAATAATTAAAGCACCTATTAGAGTCCCAAGTATACGACCTTTACCTCCAGATAAAGAGGTTCCTCCAAGAACAACAGCTGCAATAGCATCCATTTCATAACTAGCACCTGCTGTTGGTTGAGCAGAACTTAAGCGTGATGTTATAATTAATCCAGAAATTGAAGCCATAATACCTGATATTGAATAAATGATAATTTTCACTTTATTTAATTTCACACCTGATATATATGCTGCTTTTTCATTCCCCCCTATAGCATATACAGATTTACCAAATGCTGTTTTATGAAGCAAAACATATAAAACAATAAATACAATAAACATAATAATTACAGGAAATGGAATTCCTACTATGTAACCTTGCCCCAAAAATTGAAATAAGAATGTATCACTTAATCCTTTTGTAATAGGATTCCCATTTGTATAAACAAGTGTTGCTCCCCTAAAAATAGTCATAGTCGCTAAAGTGACGATAAATGGAGCTAATTTCCCGTAGGAAATCAATAACCCATTCATCATACCTAGAATGCAACCCAAAATTAAAGAGATGAGAATTGCTAACGTAACAGGCATTCCAGATCCTAATAAACCTGCTGTTAGCGCACTGGATAAGGCTAAAATTGATCCTACTGATAAATCGATTCCACCTGTTAGAATAACAAAGGTCATTCCAAAAGCGATCAGTGCATTTGATGTTACTTGCAATAGTAAATTTAACAGATTATTTGCTGTTAAAAAATTTGAATTGATAATAGTGATGACAGCCATTAAAATTATCAATGCTATTACTGTTGTCAATTCTGACATATACTTCATAGTATTTTTCACACTATTGTCCTCCTGTAGCTAGTTGCATAACTTTTTCTTGTGTAGCTTCTTGACGTGTTAATTCTCCACTAATTCTTCCTTCATGCATGACCATAATACGATCACTGACTCCGATCACTTCTGGTAAATCTGAAGATACCATAATAATCGGCACACCTCGTTCAGCCAATTCATTCATTAATTGGTAAATTTCACGCTTAGCACCAACATCTACCCCACGAGTTGGCTCATCTAGAATTAGTACTTTTGGAGCAATACCTATCCATTTTGCTAAAACTACTTTCTGTTGATTACCACCAGAAAGTGTCCCAACTTCCTTATCTGGATAACCTGATTTAATTCGTAGCCTATCAATTAAACGTTGTACAAATATATCACTTGTTTTATTATCAAAAATGCCATTTTTAACAAAATCACGAGTACTAGGTAAAGTCATATTATCTTTAATAGAAAAATCTAAAATCAATCCCTCATCTTTACGATCTTCTGTTAAGAAACCAATTCCATGCTTAATTGCTTCAAAAGGATTTTTAATTATCAGTTGTTCTTCGTTTATTATAATTTGACCAGATTTTAAAGAATCAATTCCAAAAATTGCTCGCATTATTTCAGTACGACCAGCACCCATCAAACCAGAAAAACCAAGAATTTCCCCTTGACGTACATAGAAAGAAATATCCGTAAAAGCATCACCAGAAAGATTCTTAGCTTGAAAAACAATATTCCCAATCTCAGCCTTTTTTTCTGGATAATAATCTTCTAATTCACGCCCTACCATCTTCTGAACTAATTCATCCGCATTAGTTAAGTTCGTTTTCTTGGTATCAATTACAAACCCATCCCTCATAACAGTTATAAGATCTGTAATCTTAAAGATTTCTTCCATCCGATGTGAAATATACACAATACCTACACCATCAGATTTTAATCCTTCTATCACTTTAAAAAGTGTTTCAGTTTCACGATCAGTTAAAGCTGCTGTGGGTTCATCCATAATTAACAAGGAAACTTCTGATAATAAACATTTTGCTATTTCTATCATTTGTTGTTGTCCGACTGATAATTGACCAATGATTGCATCGAGAGGAATAGAGATATTAAGACGTTTAAATGCTTCTTTAGCTTTCCTTTCCATACTAGCTTTATCTAGAAACCCAATCGAATTTTTAATTTCTCTTCCTAAAAAAAGATTATCAAGTACAGTCATATCTGGCCAAGTATTCATTTCTTGATGAATAAAACTCAGTCCAAACCGTTCTGCCTCTTGAGGATTAGAAAATGTTTTTTCTTTTCCATCAATAAAAATAGTTCCTGAAGTAGCTGGAAAAAGTCCAGTTAAAATATTCATTAAGGTTGATTTGCCTGCACCATTCTCTCCCATTAAAGCATGAACTTCTCCTGAATTAAGAACCAAATCAATACTTTCTAAAACACGATTATTCCCAAAAGATTTTGAAATGTTCTTCATTTCAATTTTCATAGGCAACCCCCTTCTAAATAATAACTCCTGATTGCAATATTATATTCGAATATGGTGTATCTTCCCCAGTGCGAATAACTGCCTTAACTTTAGTATTCATAGCTTTCAATTCTTCATGACTAATATATTCAATAATTATATTCGATCCCAAAAGATCTAGAACTGCTTGCCACTGTTCTGTGTTTTGTTCTTTAATTTCTTCTGCTAAGAAAATTTTTTCAATAAGTACATGATCTGAATATTCTTTTAAAACTTCTAAAAAACTTGGACTACCTTTTCTTAATGCTAAATCAATTTTATCAACACCTTTTGGAACTGGCAATCCTAAATCTCCGATACAAACCAAATCCATATGACCTAAATCATCAGCTAGTTTTGCTATATTACTATTTAAAATCCCATATTTCTTCATATCCTGAATGCTCCTTTATTTCTTTCAAACTCGGCATGCCTCCTTGCGCTCCAAATCTTTGAACAGAAAGATGTGAAGCAATCGTTGCAAAGGACAATGCAACATTCATCTCTTTTCCTTTTGAGATAGCATAAGCAAAAGCACCATTAAACGTATCTCCTGCTCCTGTAGTATCAACTACTTCTGCTTTTATAGCAGGAATTTTCTTAACTGCTGTCCCATCATAATAAATAGAACCTTCAACTCCCAATGTCACAATCATTTTATTAGGATAAATTTTAATAATTTCATTTAATTTCTTATCTGGAAAAAGCTCTGAACATTCGTGCTCATTAGGAGTAATAAAATCACAAAAAGGAATCATTTCTTTGTCTGTTTCTCTAGCTGGTGCAGGATTGTAAAGCACCTTAACTTGATTTTCTTGGCAAAATTTAGCTATAGATAAGTTGGCTTCATGTGGTATTTCATTCTGTAATACAACAATACTTGCATCACTAATCAATTCCCACTCATTTTTCCAATCATTTGTTCTAACTAAATTATTAGCTCCGGGATAATAAATAATCCTATTATCACCTCCGTATAAAGTAATTTGTGCAACTCCTGTAGATTGTGGTACCGTTCCCACATGTTCTACAGAAATATTATTATCTTGTAGATTAGTTAATAAATCTGATGAAAAAATATCTTCTCCTACGTTCCCAAATATGTAAATATTATCTTCAACACTGGATAATCTACCAATAGCTACAGCTTGATTTGCACCTTTTCCACCTGGAACTATATTAAATGAATCGCCAAAAATCGTTTCACCTCCTTCTGGAATCCTTTTTGTTCTCATAACTAAGTCCATTGAAATGCTTCCAACAACAACAATTTTACTCATTTCTTTCTCCTTAATGTATTTCTTTCTATGTACCTAACAGGGAGTTTAATTTTAGCTTCATCTATAGAGAACTTATTTGCCATATTATAGATTAGCTTTGCAGCCTGTTCTCCCATTTTATATGATGATTGGTGGATAGTTGATAAAGAAGGATAAATAAATTGACTAAGTACAATATCATCATAACCAATGATTTGAATATCATCTGGAATTTTTTTCCCAATTGCTAAAATTTCATGAATATAAGCTATCGCATGAATATCAGAAGGTGCTATAATACTATCAATATTTGGATTTCTTTTTAGATTATCTTTAGCTTCTTTTTGAATTTTTTCAAAGTCAAACGTTTCACTTTCTTCAATACAAATTTCTAAATTTTTATTCCTCAAATAGTTTAAACTTGCTTCAAATCGTTCCACAATATTCTCAGCTTTATCATCTAAAACTTTGATGATCATAACCTTCTCAGCGCCAGCATTCCAAATTGCTTTAGCAGCCAAACGTCCACCCAACTGATTATCAGAAAAAACACCATAGCCTGTATCTTTACTAATCCGGTCAACCACAACAACAGGTAATGTTAGATTTGGAAATTCCTTTGTAAAGTCAAGTGTTGTTATAATACCAGCTGCATTTGTTTTTAACAAAAGGTTTATATATTCTTCTAACGAATCATGATCTGAAATAGTACCAACCATAATCCTATAACCTTTATCTTTCAAATATGATTCGGCTCCTCGAACCAATCTTGGAAAAAAGGGATTAGAAATGTCTGGTAGTAAGAGACCTACCATTTGATTTTTTTTAGTTTTTAAAGATTGTGCTAATACATTTGGCGTGTAATTTAATTTCTTAATAGCATTTTTTATCTTTTCTCTCGCATCATCTCCGACATAGCCTTTTTTCGAAATATATCTTGAAACTGTTGATTTTGATACTCCAGCTTCTTCAGCAACCTGTTTTATTGTAATCATCACTCCTCCTCTTTTATTGTGGAACCGTTCCCTTACTTATATAGTAAGCGTTTTCTTTGTTTTTGTCAATACTTTTTTAGAAATATTTTAAATTTATTTCAGAGTATATATGTTTTTTCCTAATCTTCTATTACTATTAAGCAGGAAACCAAACAAGACCTCCACTATATCGAGGAGGCCTTGGATCAACTAGGTTATTTAGTAAAAGACTAGAAGATTTTCTTCTCCCAATCATCTTCTGTACGGCGAGGGTAGAAAAACTCTGACTTGTCAGGAGCTTCCATCATCTCCATCAAGGGTAACATATCATAGGCCAGATCCAAGTTTGGAATCTGGTCTTTTTGCACCCAAGAAACTTCTCCTTCATCTGAAGAGCGAAGGGTACCAGAGAACTCAGTTGTCTTATAACAAACGACAATATAGCGCCCACCTGTATCCAGTGGCCAATTTTTAATGCCGACAAGTTGAGGATTTTGGATAGTCAATCCTGTTTCTTCATAGATTTCACGAATAACAGACTCTGCGAAAGATTCGCCATTTTCTACATGGCCTCCTGGAAAGGCATAACCAGACCAGCGATTGGTTTCAGGAGAGCGATACTGCATAACCACGCGCTGAGTTTCGGGGTCTTCAATCAGACAGATATTGGTTAAAATCGTTAATTGAGAACGGGACATAAATTTACTCACTTTCTAATTTATTAAATTTTAAGACTTGGTACCAAAGCCATGAGCTTCTACTTTTTAAAACTATTTAGAATAGAATACCATCCGTTTTTCCTTTATAGGCTTTCCAAGTTCAAGCATCTTTTCTTGTCCATCAAAAGTAAAGCCCATTTTTTGATAGAAAGCAATGGCGCGCTTATTATCTTTCAATACCCATAAGAAAATTTCAGAAAAATGATCAAGAGCAATCAAAGCTGCTTTCATTAACTTTTGTGCGATACCTTTTCCATAATAGTCTTTTAAAACATATAAAGCAATAATTTCACCAGCTTGAATAGTCTCATCACGAAAGTTGCCATAACTTATAAAACCAACTACCTTCAGACCATCCATCGCAATCAATGTATTTTCTGGAAACTTTTGACTAAAGAATCGACATCTTTCTAATGTCATTGTCTCCTGAAATTCTGCAGACAAAAGGTCGTCATAAGCTTCTCTCCACGCTTTCCAGTGAACAAGTGATTTACCTTCTATCTCTTCAGGAGTTTCCATTGATTTAATAATAACCGTCATTTATTTTCTTCTCCTTAATCCAACAGTCTGACTTCCTTTGCTACTTTTTGTAGAAATTTTTGTCTTGTTGAACTTGTATTTACTTCACGGCCTAACTCTCCCAAGATTGAAACCCTCTTTGTTTTTATGCCACAGTGATTCAATACAGCATTCTTTAATACTGATATTCCATAACTGTCTGGAATGTTAATCGGACCTGAAAATACTTTGTACCACCAAGTTGGTGCCATAGAAGTTGCATAGATACTAGCTGTTTTTCCTTTTAATAACTTTTTGAACTGTTTACCTCTCAAGTAATTCAAAATAAAGCTTCCTCGATTATTTGCAGAGTATGCAATGCCTGGCGTAAAAACACGATCAATCCACCCCTTCAATAGACTAGGCATACTACTCCACCAAATAGGATAAACAAAAATGAAATGATCTGCCCACTGAATTAATTCTTGAGAGCGTAGAATAAACGGATTTTCCTCCATCCTTTGTCGATAACCATAACGTAAAACAGGATCAAACTCTTCTTCATTAAGATTAATCATTTCAAGTTCATGTCTATTTGAGTCTATGTTTTCTACAATCGTTTGAAAAATTGCTTGGCAGTAACTTTCTTTATCAGGATGTCCATTGATAACTAAAATATTCATAAAATTCCCCTAATCCAACGCCTTGACTTCCAGCATCATATCACGAATCTGAGCTGCTAGTTCAAAGTCAAGCACTTCAACTGCTTCTTGCATTTGTTTTTCAAGTTTCTTGACAAGTTCTTTGCGTTCTTGTTTGTTGAGGCTATTGATGTCAACTTCCTTGTCTTCTTCCTTAGCAACTGCCTTGGTCACAGCAATCAGATCACGGATTTCTTTCTTGATTGTCTGAGGCACAATACCGTGTTCTTCATTATAGGCCATCTGAATTTTCCGACGGCGAGCTGTTTCATCGATAGCACGTTGCATAGACTGAGTCACGGTGTCCGCATACATAATGACATGACCTTCGCTATTACGAGCAGCACGTCCAATGGTCTGTATTAAACCACGTTCGTTACGAAGAAAACCTTCCTTGTCAGCATCGAGAATAGCTACTAGGCTCACTTCAGGAACGTCAATTCCTTCACGGAGCAGGTTGATTCCGACCAAGACATCAAAGACACCCAAACGCAGGTCACGGATAATCTCTGTCCGCTCTAAAGTCTTGATATCCGAGTGCATGTACTTGACCTTAATTCCCATTTCTTTAAAATAGTCGGTTAAATCCTCTGCCATTTTCTTAGTCAAGGTTGTGATAAAGGTTCGTTCGTTCTTTTCAACACGGGCATTAATTTCACCTAAGAGGTCATCAATCTGTCCCATTGTCGGACGGACTTCTACCTCTGGATCTAAAAGCCCAGTCGGGCGAATAATTTGCTCAATCACTGTCTCGGTCTGTTCATTTTCATAGTCACCAGGTGTCGCTGAAACATAAACAATCTGATGCACATGGCTTTCAAACTCCTCACGACGGAGAGGACGATTGTCCAGAGCAGACGGCAAACGGAAACCGTAATTTACTAACATTTCCTTACGAGAACGGTCTCCATTGTACATGCCTTTGATTTGTCCCATGGTCATGTGGCTCTCATCAATCATGATCAAGAAATCATCTGGGAAAAAGTCTAGAAGCGTATAAGGAGGCTCACCTTCGCTACGACCATCCATGTGACGTGAATAGTTCTCAACCCCGTTGGTATAGCCCATCTCACGCAGCATTTCGATATCGTACTCTGTCCGTTGTTTCAAGCGCTGGGCTTCAAGCAGTTTGCCTTCCTTTTCAAAGATAGCTAGTTGCTCTTCTAATTCCGCTTGAATCTTGGCAATGGCAACTTCCATATGGTCGTCATTGGTCACAAAGTGAGTAGCTGGGAAAATCGCCAAATGATCCACTTCTCCCAACACCTGACCTGTCAGAGCCTCAACCTCACGGATACGGTCAATTTCATCTCCAAAAAATTCTACTCGAAAGGCGTGTTCATCACGGGAAGCTGGGAAAATCTCCACCACATCCCCACGCACACGAAATCTTCCCCGTTGGAAATCAATATCATTACGTTCAAACTGAATATCGACCAAGTCATTCAAGAGTTTATCACGAGAAATCTCTAGACCAGGACGGAGACTCACGACACTATCAGCGTATTCCTTGGGCGAACCCAAACCATAGATACAAGAGACTGAAGCCACGACGATAACATCATTGCGCTCCAAAAGAGCCGAAGTCGCTGAGTGTCGGAGCTTATCAATCTCATCATTGACAGAGCTATCCTTTTCAATATAGGTATCACTAGAAGGGACATAGGCTTCTGGCTGGTAATAGTCATAGTAAGACACAAAATACTCAACTGCATTTTCAGGGAAAAATTCCTTAAATTCTCCATAGAGCTGGCCTGCTAGAGTTTTATTGTGGGCAATAACCAGAGTTGGTTTATTGACTTTGGAAATGACTTGACTCATGGTATAGGTCTTCCCTGTTCCGGTCGCTCCCATCAGAATCTGAGCTTTTTCTCCACCCTCGATATTATCAACCAACTGCTCGATAGCTTGGGGTTGATCTCCTGAAGGTTGGTATTTTGATACTAGTTTAAATTGATTATCTGTAATACGATTGATCATAAGAATCCTCTCTCGATATGCTATTCCTATTTTAGCATACTTGTAGCATTTTCACGAAGAAAAGGACAGACCAAAGTCACATCCTTTCATTTTCTTTCTTTAATTGATAAGCGAGATAGAAAATCAAAAGTAACAAGACTAGACTTGTCATGATAGAACCTTCAATCCCAAAAGATCCTCCTGATAGCCAACCTTGATCGCCTTGTGGTAAAAAGGTCATCAATGACGTTCCTGATGGTTGACCACTAACTAAAATCCCAAAGAGATTGCCCTGAGCAAAATTCCAGGCGCCATGAATACCTGCTACCCCCAAAACTGTATCTGTTTTGAGGAGGTAAAGTGACATGGCAACTCCGAATAAGAAGAGATTCACTAGAGATAGAGGTGTGAGACCCGAATTGCCCATATGAAGCAGGGTAAAGAACATGCTAGATATAAGAACAGCAAGTTTTAAATTGGTTCTTGAAGCCAATTGAGGAAGGAGCCATGCACGGGACACCACTTCTTCTGCTGTCCCCTGTAAAATCCAAAATGGGATAGTAAATACAACAAAGGCAAGCGAATAAGGATTCAAGTGAATTGATTCCAAACGATATTGCCCTAAGCCCACCAAACCTAACAAGGTCAGAAGAAAAAGTGCCAGACCTAGACCAAATCCTTTCAGAAGACTGCTGAAGAAATTCTCTCTATAAAATCCCAAGGTTCGAATAGGCCTTTTCTCAATTTTTCTAGTCCATCTGAATACAGTGTTGAGTATAAAACCAAAGGACAGCAATTCTAAAATTAAACGAAAGTCACTTGTTTTATCCGTCAAGCTCACCAGCAAGTTTTGGAAGTAGCTTGCAAGATTTTGACCAGCCTCTCCAAAATTTCTAGCAAGGCCGACGAGAGCTAACAAGCTAATACCATACAAAGTATATGCAACGAACTCTCCTATGAAGACAAAAACAAAGGCTAACAAGAGACTTGTGTAGAGGTTTAACCGCATTTGAGAAGCTTGGAAGTCTTTAAATATTCTCTTGTTCTTCATATTCTTGCCCTCTTTTCTTCTACTATATACTATTATTATAGCACTTTGTAGTAGCAATTCAAGAAAGAAAATAAAAAACGATGTTACATTTTCTAACACAAAAATATAAAAAATTTGCCTTTTTTTACTTTTTCTGATATAATGGGAAAATATTCGGAAAAGGAGACTAAAAATGAAGAAAAAATTTCTAGCATTTTTGCTAATTTTATTCCCAATTTTCTCATTAGGTATTGCGAAAGCTGAAACGATTAAGATTGTTTCTGATACCGCCTATGCACCTTTTGAGTTTAAAGATTCAGATCAAACTTATAAAGGAATTGATGTTGATATTATCAACAAAGTCGCAGAGATTAAAGGATGGAACATTCAGATGTCCTATCCTGGATTTGACGCAGCGGTAAATGCGGTTCAAGCTGGTCAAGCTGACGCTATCATGGCAGGGATGACAAAGACTAAAGAACGTGAAAAAGTTTTCACCATGTCTGATACTTACTATGATACAAAAGTTGTCATTGCAACTACTAAGTCACACAAGATTAGTAAATATGACCAATTAAAAGGAAAAACTGTTGGTGTTAAAAACGGAACAGCCGCTCAACGTTTCCTTGAAAGTATCAAGGATAAATACGGCTTTACTATTAAAACATTTGACACTGGTGATTTGATGAACAACAGCTTGAGTGCTGGTGCCATTGATGCTATGATGGATGACAAACCTGTTATCGAATATGCCATCAACCAAGGGCAAGATCTCAGTATCAACATGGACGGAGAAGCCGTTGGAAGCTTTGCTTTTGGAGTTAAAAAAGGTAGCAAGTACGAATACCTAGTTACAGAATTTAACGAAGCTTTAGCTCAGATGAAAAAAGATGGTAGCCTTGATAAAATCATCAAGAAATGGACTGCTTCATCATCTTCAGCAGTGCCAACCACAACTACTCTAGCAGGCTTAAAAGCTATTCCTGTTAAAGCTAAATACATCATTGCCAGCGATTCTTCTTTTGCACCTTTTGTTTTCCAAAATTCAAGCAACCAATACACTGGTATTGATATGGAATTGATTAAGGCAATCGCTAAAGACCAAGGTTTTGAAATTGAAATCACCAACCCTGGTTTCGATGCCGCTATTAACGCTGTCCAAGCTGGTCAAGCAGATGGTATCATTGCTGGTATGTCTGTCACAGATGCTCGTAAGGCGACTTTTGATTTCTCAGATTCATACTACACTGCAAACACAATCCTCGGCGTCAAAGAATCCAGCACTATTGCTTCTTATGAAGATTTGAAAGGGAAGACGGTCGGTGTTAAAAACGGAACTGCTTCTCAAACATTCCTAACAGAAAATCAAAGCAAATACGGTTATCAAATTAAAACCTTCGCTGATGGTTCATCAATGTATGACAGTTTAAACACTGGTGCCATTGATGCTGTTATGGATGATGAACCTGTTCTCAAATATTCTATCAGCCAAGGTCAAAAATTGAAAACACCAATCCCTGGAAGTCCAATCGGAGAAACAGCCTTTGCCGTTAAAAAAGGCACAAATCCAGAATTGATTGAAATGTTCAATAACGGACTTGCTAACCTTAAAGCAAACGGTGAATTCCAAAAGATTCTTGACAAATACCTAGCTAGCGAATCTTCAACTACTTCAACAAGCACTGTTGACGAAACTACAATCTGGGGCTTGCTTCAAAACAACTACAAACAACTCCTTAGCGGTCTTGGTATCACTCTTGCTCTAGCTCTTATCTCATTTGCTATTGCCATTGTCATCGGGATTATCTTCGGTATGTTTAGCGTTAGCCCATACAAATCTCTTCGCGTAATCTCTGAGATTTTCGTTGACGTCATTCGTGGTATTCCTTTGATGATTCTTGCAGCCTTCATCTTCTGGGGAATTCCCAACTTCATCGAGTCTATCACAGGCCAACAAAGCCCAATTAACGACTTTGTAGCTGGTACTATTGCCCTCTCACTCAATGCGGCTGCTTATATCGCTGAAATCGTTCGTGGTGGTATTCAGGCCGTTCCAGTTGGCCAAATGGAAGCCAGCCGAAGCTTGGGGATTTCTTATGGAAAAACCATGCGTAAGATTATCTTGCCACAAGCAACAAAACTTATGCTTCCAAACTTCGTCAACCAATTCGTTATCGCTCTTAAAGATACAACCATCGTATCTGCTATCGGTTTGGTTGAACTTTTCCAAACTGGTAAGATTATCATCGCCCGTAACTACCAAAGTTTCAAGATGTATGCAATCCTTGCCATCTTCTATCTTGTAATTATCACACTTTTGACTAAACTAGCGAAACGCTTAGAAAAGAGGATTCGTTAATGGCAAAACTAAAAATTGATGTAAATGATTTACACAAAAACTACGGAAAAAATGAAGTCCTAAAAGGAATTACGACTAAGTTCTATGAAGGAGATGTTGTTTGTATCATCGGTCCTTCAGGTTCTGGTAAGTCAACCTTCCTCCGTAGCCTCAATCTTCTAGAAGAAGTCACTAGCGGTCACATCACTGTGAACGGTTATGACTTAACTGAAAAAACAACCAATGTTGACCACGTCCGTGAAAATATCGGCATGGTTTTCCAACACTTCAACCTCTTCCCACACATGTCTGTATTGGACAACATTACTTTTGCTCCTATTGAACACAAGTTGATGACTAAGGAAGAAGCTGAGAAATTGGGAATGGAGTTGCTTGAAAAGGTTGGTCTAGCAGATAAAGCTAATGCCAACCCAGATAG
Organism: Streptococcus mitis; assembly: GCF_026782895.1. Taxonomy (GTDB): domain Bacteria; phylum Bacillota; class Bacilli; order Lactobacillales; family Streptococcaceae; genus Streptococcus; species Streptococcus mitis_CB. The sequence goes on along the minus strand of NZ_JAKUXJ010000001.1, from coordinate 292,204 downwards.
CCTATCAGGTGGTCAAAAACAACGTGTGGCCATCGCTCGTGGACTTGCAATGAATCCAGACATCATGCTCTTTGATGAACCAACTTCTGCCCTTGACCCTGAGATGGTCGGAGACGTACTAAACGTTATGAAAGACTTGGCTAAACAAGGCATGACCATGATTATCGTAACCCATGAGATGGGATTTGCTCGTCAGGTTGCCAACCGCGTTATCTTTACTGCAGATGGTGAGTTCCTTGAAGACGGAACACCAGATCAAATCTTTGATAACCCACAACACCCACGTCTAAAAGATTTCTTGGACAAGGTTTTAAACGTCTAAACACAAACTGTAAGGATTTCCTTGCAGTTTTTTCTATCTTGTATTGGATTTTTTGATTTTTCGGAAAATTATGTTAGAATTAAGTTTATAAAATGAGGTTTCCTCATACCTAGCAAGACTAGGAATAAAAATAGAAATTAGGTAGCTAGATGTCATCTAAGGTTATTGTTACAATTTTCGGTGCGAGTGGAGACCTGGCTAAACGCAAGCTCTACCCTTCCCTTTTTAGACTATATAAATCCGGCAATCTTTCCGAGCACTTTGCTGTCATTGGAACTGCTCGTCGTCCATGGAGCAAGGAATATTTTGAATCTGTTGTAGTCGAATCCATCCTTGATTTGGCAGATAGTACCGAACAGGCTCAAGAGTTCGCTAGCCACTTCTACTATCAAAGTCATGATGTCAATGATACAGAACACTACATTGCTTTACGTCAATTGCAGGCTGAACTAAATGACAAGTACCAAGCTGAACACAACAAGCTCTTCTTCTTGTCTATGGCACCTCAGTTCTTTGGAACTATCGCAAAACACCTCAAGTCTGAAAACATTGTTGACGGTAAAGGTTTTGAACGCTTAATCGTTGAAAAACCATTTGGTACAGATTACGCAACTGCAAGCAAGTTGAATGACGAGCTCCTAGCAACATTTGATGAAGAACAAATTTTCCGTATTGACCATTATCTTGGTAAGGAAATGATTCAAAGCATCTTTGCAGTTCGCTTTGCCAACCTGATTTTCGAAAACGTTTGGAACAAGGACTTTATCGACAATGTTCAAATTACCTTTGCGGAGCGCTTGGGTGTAGAAGAACGTGGTGGCTACTATGACCAATCAGGTGCCCTCCGTGATATGGTACAGAACCATACACTCCAACTTCTTTCTCTCCTTGCTATGGACAAGCCAGCAAGCTTCACAAAAGACGAGATTCGTGCTGAGAAGATTAAAGTCTTTAAAAACCTCTATCATCCAACTGATGAAGAGCTTAAAGAACACTTTATCCGTGGTCAATACCGCTCTGGTAAGATTGATGGCATGAAATATATCTCTTATCGTAGCGAACCAAATGTAAATCCAGAATCAACAACTGAAACTTTTGCATCTGGTGCCTTCTTTGTAGACAGCGATCGATTCCGTGGTGTTCCTTTCTTCTTCCGTACTGGTAAACGTCTAACTGAAAAAGGAACTCATGTCAACATCGTCTTTAAACAAATGGATTCTATCTTTGGTGAGCCACTTGCTCCAAACATCTTGACCATCTATATCCAACCAACAGAAGGCTTCTCTCTTAGCCTAAATGGGAAGCAAGTAGGAGAAGAATTCAACTTGGCTCCCAACTCACTTGATTACCGTACAGATGCGACCGCAACTGGTGCTTCTCCAGAACCATACGAGAAATTGATTTATGATGTCTTAAATAACAACTCAACTAACTTTAGCCACTGGGATGAAGTTGGTGCGTCATGGAAATTGATTGACCGTATCGAAGAGCTCTGGGCTGAAAATGGTGCCCCACTTCATGACTATAAAGCTGGAAGCATGGGACCTCAAGCAAGCTTTGACTTACTTGAAAAATTCGGTGCCAAATGGACTTGGCAACCAGATATCGCCTATCGTCAAGATGGTCGTTTAGAATAAAAAAATCCTGCAAGATTGCCTTGCAGGATTTTTGCTTTTGATTAGATTAAGCCTTCCAAGAGACCCTTCATAAAGTTTTCTGAGTTAAACTCTCCAATATCATCGATTTTTTCACCAAAACCAATCAATTTTACAGGAATATTGAGTTCTTCACGGATGGCTAATACTACACCACCACGAGCAGTTCCATCAATCTTAGTCAAGACAATTCCAGTTAATGGCGTGATTTTTGAAAATTCTTTGGCCTGTACCAGGGCATTTTGACCTGTTGATGCATCAAGAGCCAAGAAGGTTTCATGCGGCGCCTCTGGAACAACACGCTTTATGATGCGTCCAATCTTCTCCAACTCAGCCATGAGGTTGTCCTTGTTTTGCAAACGACCAGCAGTATCAATCATAAGAATATCGATACCTTCAGCCACTGCACGTTCCATGCCATCAAAGACCACGCTGGCTGGATCAGCTTTTTCAGGTCCAGTTACAACTGGAACGTCAACACGACGACCCCATTCAGCAAGCTGGGCTACCGCCCCCGCACGGAAGGTATCTGCCGCAACCAACATTACCTTCTTACCTGCTTGTTTGTAGCGGTGAGCTAGTTTCCCGATAGAAGTTGTTTTCCCAACACCATTAACCCCAACAAAGAGCATAACTGTCAAGCCATCTTGGAAGTGGATATTTTCATCGTAGTTGCCATCCTTTTCATAAAGCTCAACCAATTTCTCAATGATGACACGACGAAGTGCATCAGGTTTCTTGGCGTTTTCAAGCTTGGCTTCGTAGCGTAACTCCTCTGTTAAATTAGAAGCGACCTGTACACCAACGTCACTCATGATCAGTAGTTCTTCCAACTCCTCGAAGAATTCTTCATCGACAGAGCGGAAATTTGCAAAGAAGGCGTTCAAGCGAGCTCCGAAGCCTGTACGAGTTTTCTTGAGACTGCGGTCATATTTTTCCTGAACTGTTTCTTCTACCTGAGGCCTTTCTGCTCCAAGCACTTCAGAACTATTTTCATCGACAGTTCCTTCATACTCAAAATTCTCTTCCTCTTCGACTTCTTCTGAGTTTACAAATTCTTCTATTTCTTCTTGAGAAACTTCTACAGTTGACTCTGAATCCTGACTCTCTTCAACTGTCTCTTGATTTTCCTCTTCTTGGAGCAGAGCTTCTTCAGAACTTTCAACTTCTGTTTCTTCTTGAAGAATTCCCTCAGCTTCTGTAAGAGAAGACTCAACATCTTCAGACAAATCAAGATTTTCCAAAGCTTCTTTTACAACTTCTTCGATTTTAGGTTCTTCTTTTTTTCCGAATAGACGGTCAAATAATCCCATATCTTAGTTCTCCTTTAGCACATATTCTTCGATAGCCCAGGCGACAGCTTCCTCATCATTGGTCATTGGAGTTACCACATTTGCGACTGCCTTAACTTCAGGAACAGCATTTTGCATGGCAACACCGAGCCCTACCCATTCAATCATAGAGAGGTCATTGGCCTCGTCACCACATGCCATGACTTGGCTTTGGTCGATTCCAAGATGGCTGATTAGTTTTGCCAAACCTGTTGCTTTATGAACATTCTTTGGTGACCACTCTAGCAACATTTCACGTGATTTAAAGATTTCATATTGGTCAAACAATTCTGGAGAAATCTTCTGAATGGCTGCATCCAAGAGTTCTTGAGCAAAAGCAGTCACACATTTATTATAAGTCATTTGACTAGATAAGTCTGCAAAGTCCACTGGAACAAAGGTCAATGCTGGATTGAATTTGGCATAAAGACTTTCTTGGTCTGATTGAATTTGATAAACAGTTCCTTCTGAGATGGCGTCAAGAGGCAGTGATAATTTCTCTGTTTCTTCATACAATCGTGCTACATCATCATATGAAAAGACTGTCTTATCAAGGATTTCACCTGTATTCTTTTGAACCAAACCACCATTAAAAGTAATCGTATACTCATCTTCCTGACCGTCAGTCCCTAGCTCATGGAGAAAGAAATCCATAGCTTTTAAAGGGCGACCAGTGGTCAATACGACCTTGATACCACGATCACGCACAGCTTTCAAGGTTGCCTTGGTACGATCCGTCAACCTTTTATCAGTAGTCAGCAAGGTCCCGTCTAAGTCCAATGCAATCAATTTTATATCTGCCATTATAAGACCTCCATATAAGCTATAACCGACTGGTCCTTATGGTGACCAATCACTGTCTCTGCTAATTCTAAAATTTCAGGTCGTGCATTTTCAGGAGCTACAGGATGTCCCACAACCTGCATCATATGCAAGTCATTTAGATTGTCTCCAAAAGCCATAACCTGATCCATTGTGATGCCAAGTTTTTTAGCCAATTCAACAATGGCCACCCCCTTATCGACATAGTCCAGAACGATGTCAATGGATTCAAAACCAGTTGTCATGGCCTTAACACCAGGAACATGTTCATTAATCCAAGCTTCCCCAGCTTCTAGCGTTTCTTCAGTGAAGTTGGTTGTAAATTTGAAAATGTCATCTGTAATATCTTCCAAACTCGCTATTTTTTGGATATTTTCATTATAGTGCTGACTCACTTTTAAATAGGTCTCATCAACCGTATCTAGAACATAAGCTCCCTTTTTTCCCGTCAAGAGCAGTTTATTGATATCTACATAAGGTGACATTTTCAGCATTTCAAAAGTGGATAGATAAAACTCACGAGACATAGTCGCTTCATACAAGTCCTGACCTTGATATTCTACCAAACTGCCATTTTCCGCGATGAAAATAATGTCATCACGAACATCAGCAAATAATTTTTCTAGAGACAGAAATCCGCGCCCTGAAGCTACCGCAAAGTAAATCCCTTTTTCCTTGTAGGAAACCAAGAGAGACTTGAGGCGGTCCATATCAAAGCGTCCATTCCCATCTAGGAAAGTTCCGTCCATATCCGTTGCTACTAGTTTAATCATAAAATCTTTCTTACTCCGATTAGTAAATCTACCTCCTATTATACCATAGATAAGTAGAAAAAGGACTAGTCTATCAGCTTTGCTTCTCTTTTATCCCTCTCTACTAGCTAGTGCTGTTTCTAACTTTTAAAAAAGCTCGTAAAATTAAAATCGTGCAACTTTTTTCAGATACTTTTAAAAGATTGATTTCCCTATATTTTTCCTTTATACTGGATAAAAAGGAGAATAGTATGTCAGAAACAAATCACGAAATCGATTCAAATTTTTCAGGTCGTTTAAATATCCTGCGTGCTGGTGTTCTTGGTGCTAACGATGGGATTATTTCCATTGCTGGTGTGGTTATCGGGGTTGCTAGTGCTACAAGCAATATCTGGATTATCTTTTTATCAGGATTTGCAGCTATCTTAGCTGGTGCCTTTTCAATGGCTGGTGGAGAATATGTGTCCGTTTCAACTCAAAAAGATACTGAGGAAGCAGCCGTTGCGCGTGAGCAAGTCTTGCTAGATCAGGATATGGAACTAGCCAAAAATTCCCTCTATGCTGCCTATATTCAAAATGGTGAGTGTGAAACATCAGCCCAACTTCTCACCAACAAGGCCTTTTTAAATAATCCGCTTAAGGCTTTGGTAGAGGAAAAATATGGGATTGAGTATGAAGAGTTTACCAATCCTTGGCATGCTGCTATCTCTAGCTTTATTTCTTTTTTCCTTGGTAGCTTACCACCAATGCTTTCAATTACCGTTTTCCCAAGTGAATACCGCATACCTGCTACTGTCCTTATCGTCGGTGTGGCTCTTCTTCTCACTGGTTACACTAGTGCCAAACTTGGAAAAGCCCCAACCAAAACAGCTATGATTCGAAACTTGGCTATTGGCCTCTTGACCATGGGCGTTACCTTTCTGCTAGGACAACTTTTCAGCATTTAATACTCTTCGAAAATCTCTTCAAACCACGTCAGCTTCGCCTTGCCGTATATATGGTTACTGACTTCGTCAGTTCTATCTGCAACCTCAAAGCAGTGCTTTGAGCAACCTGCGGCTAGCTTCCTAGTTTGCTTTTTGATTTTCATTGAGTATAAAATACAAGAAATACCTCGATTTTGAAGTCGAGGTATTCTTTTTTACATTTGCACAATCTTGCGATAGCTTCTTGAAGTAATCATGAAAATCAGCACATAGGCGATGAGGAAGACAGCGCAGATAGACAAAGTCACTGTCAACATCATAGTCGCATCCAGTACACCTATCACTTTAAGAATCAGGCTAAGCATATGATAGGCAAAGGCTAGGTGTAGGAAAGCAAAGAGCAAAGGGAGGAAGAAAACAGTTAAAACCTGTTTGTTAATGGTTTGCTTGATTTGCTTTTGATCTAAACCGACTTTCTGCAAGATAATAAAGCGTTCACGGTCTTCATAACCTTCAGAAATTTGCTTGTAATAGATGACCAGAACGGTTCCGACCATAAAGATAATGGATAGGAAAATACCGATAAAGAAGACACCACCAAAGAGGGCACTCATCTGAGCACTAGCATCTGCTAGATTGCTACCATACACATAGCTACCTTCCGTGTTTAATTGAGCATTAAACTGATTGAGGTATTTATCATATTCTTCAGCGACCTTGAGTTGTTCTTCTTCGTTGGCATTTACATTCATGCCACCGTAAAACTGATTATAGATAGCCGAATCTGGGAATTGATCCAAAAAGGCTTGTAAATCAGCTACAACAAGGTAATTGTAATCAGCAGTCAAAATATTAAACTGATTTGGGACATGGTTGACAATGAAATCTTTATTAAATTCTTCTTTGACAGAAAATTGATGATCATTTAGAGTTAGAGTTTTCTGTTCTTTAACTCCCTCATTCTTTGCAAAGAGTCCGACCTCATTTCCTGATAGAGACAGTTTTTGACCAGTCATATTTTCATAATCTTTTTGATCAAATACCATGAAAACTGTTGTGGGTTGGACACGATTTTGTCCTTTTTCAAAAAGGGTTAACTTATTTCCTTCTTGGTTCGCAACACCAAAGTAAGTGTAACGAAACACTTCTTTTTCTTTAATCTGATAACCTTTGTCACTTGCAAACTGGCTCAAGAGTTTGTCCAAGTCTTCTTTTTCAACATTTTGCCCTGAAACCCCAAAATCATGAGGATTTAGAACTTTTTTAAAGCTTTCTGCGGAATTGAAAATGCTTGTCGCTGCTGACATGGTTACCAAAACCATTGTTGACAAGATAGCGATGGTTGCTAGTCCAACTGCATTTTTCTTCATACGGAAAATCAAGTTAGACACTGAGATAAGGTTATTTGGTTGGTAATAGTATTTCTTGTTTTTCTTTAAGATTTGAAGGAAAACGGTAATTCCTGCATTAAACAATAGATAAGTACCAAAGATAACCAGTAAAACAGCTATGAAGAAGGTTGTTAAGGCTGTAAGAGGATCTTTTACCGTAAGGGCAAGATAGTAGCCAATCCCTAAACTAATCGAACCAAGAATAGTTTGGAGAGGTAGGAAACGACCTTTTTTCTCTCCGCTTGCTTTCTCACGTGAGAGCTGGAGGGCATTCATACGGGCGATTCGAAGGGCATTCAGGAACATGAGGCCTAGGAAAATCAAACCGAAGACAACAAGTACTGCAATGACAACATTCATTTGGAAGGTAGCGACCAGCTCAACCTTCAATTTCATCAGTTTGAGCAAGAAAGCGAAAATCAACTTGTCAAACAAGGCTCCAATACCGATACCTGCTCCAACAGTTAGAATCCCAAATAGCACTAACTCCTTAAAGGTCATACTGATAAGATGACGCTTCTCCAAGCCCAACATGCCATAAATTCCCAGTTCCTTGGAACGGTTTTTCATAACAAAACTATTGGCATAGAGGACGATTATCGCTGACGCAAGTGTGACGACAAACATACCAAATCCAAGAGTAGCTTGAATGGTTGATCCTCCACGGATTTCAGCAATCTTGGGATTGAAGGTTAGAGAGTAAAAGAGATAGGTGACAGTGACTGCCAAGAGAACAGCCAGCGCAAAAGGATAGTAGAGTTTGCGGTTTTTAATCAAGTTCGATACCGCTAACTTATTGGTTAATCGAAACATACTAATTCACCTCGCTTGCCATGACAGTCAAGGTATCAGAGATTTCTTGGAACATCTGACGCTCTGTCTTCTCTCCACGGTAGATTTGATTGTAAAGAATGCCGTCTTTGATAAAGAGCACGCGCTTGGCTCTGCTAGCTGCTGCTGTGGAGTGGGTTACCATGAGAATGGTTTGGCCGCGCTCATTGATTTCATCAAAAACATCAAGTAAGGCTGCAGATGACTTGGAATCAAGGGCTCCTGTTGGCTCATCCGCAAGGAGAATTTCAGGTTCTGTGATGATGGCGCGGGCTACTGCTACACGCTGTTTCTGACCACCTGAAATTTCGTAAGGGTACTTCTCTTGCAATTGGTTGATGCCTAGATTCTCAGCTGTCACCACCAATTTCTTCATCATCTCCGTAATAGGTCTCCTTGACAAGACAAGCGGAAGCAAGATATTGTCCTTAACAGACAGAGTATCTAGCAAGTTAAAGTCTTGGAAGACAAAGCCCAGCTTTTCACGACGGAAGCTAGAAGCCTGTGAATTTTTAATGGTTGCGGTGTCCGTTCCATTTAAGTAAACTTGTCCACGAGTTGGTTTATCCAGCATAGCTAGAATATTGAGAAGAGTTGATTTACCAGAACCAGACTCACCCATGATGGCAACGTAGTCACCCTTTTCGACGGTAAAGTGAATATCCTTGAGGGCTTCTACTTGGTTGCCCTGAAAACGAGTTTTATAAATTTTTTGAACGTGTTTTACATCTAAAAGTGTCATGAGAATCTCCTTTCTTAATATCCCATCAAATGAAATGTCGCTTGCATCATAGCACATCCAAGTTGAACGCGCTCAATATCTTTGTGGTTTGGTTGTTTTGTTTTCTTCTGTAAGATTTGTTTCATGATGTTACTCCTTTGTTCTTTATGAGTCTAGTTTACATCAAAAAAAGACCGCTTGCCATAACCTAACCTTACAAAAAAGACTTTAATCTTACATTTTTGTAAGATTGGGGGAAATGTAGATATTTTATTAAAAATATTTTACCATAAAAAGAAAGTAAGAAGAAAACCCTTGCAGATACAAGGGTTCAGAAATTTTAAAATAGATTAGTCGAATTCATAGACTAACAGTAAAATAACTGTTTCTACCTCACCAAAACCATCCATCATTTTCTTCAATAGCTTGGGCTTCTTTGCGTTTACGTGGGCCTGTTCCGTACATTTCTGCTTCGATTTCTTCCTTGGTTGGCATGATAGAAGCTAGGATGATATAGATAATCACGCCAAGTCCAAAGTTTGCAACTGTAAAAATGGCAAACAAGAAACGAACAAGGGTAACATCAAAGTTCCACTTGTCTGACAGACCTGCCAGAACTCCTGAAATCATGCGATTTCGTCTCATTTTATAAAATTTACTGTTCATGATTTTTCCTCTTTCTGCTAGGTTAGACATAGTATATCACGGGTAGGCTCGGCTTTCATCAGTCCTCAGGTTGATTTATAAGTAGCAATTTACCTCGACAAAGTCCACAGCGATAGCGTTTAGTATCAATCCTACGCTTGCGATGATACCTTTGCTGGCAGGATTGACAACGATAAAGCTTGAGTGGTTTAGAGTTACTATTTGGCAAGGTTGGTACAAACCGTAATCCATCCACTGCTTTCAACAGTTCCTTAAAATCTCGATCCTTGTGTTGATAGCCCTTCCCTTGAAAATAGAGGTGATAATGACAGAGTTCATGTCGGACAATTTTCCTAAAAACATCCAGACCCAATTCCTGATAAACCTTTGGGTTGAAATCCAAATGCCCATCTTTGGGGAAAAATCGCCCACCTGTCGAACGTAGACGCCTATTCCACTGGGCATGATGGATAAAAGGTCTGCCGAAGTCTTCTAGCGAAACTTGCTTGACGTAATCAGTCAGTTTCATTTGGAGCTAGAAGCGACAGATTGACTTTTTCACGTTCAGTGTCAATTTTCTTAACCCAAACGGTTACCAAATCACCGACAGACACCACTTGGCTAGGATGTTTGATAAATTTGCGACTCATGTGGGAAATGTGTATCAAGCCATCCTCATGAATCCCGATATCAACGAAGGCACCGAAGTCAACGACATTACGCACCACACCCTCTAGCTTCTGACCAACCACTAAGTCTTTGATATCTAGGACATCTTGGCGAAGCACAGGTGCATCAAAGGAGTCACGGAAATCTCGACCTGGTTTGAGAAGGTCAGCAATGATATCTTTAAGGGTTTCTGGACCAAGTTCTAGTTCTTGCGCCATTTCCTTGACTGAAAGCGACTTGAGTTTGCTTTGGGCTTCTTCGTTCAAGTCTTTGATATCCAAGCGTTTGAAAAGTTCCTTGACAGCAGCGTAATTTTCTGGGTGAACTCCTGTATTATCAAGGATATTGCTACTTTCTGGGATACGGAGGAAACCAGCAGCCTGCTCAAAAGCCTTGGCTCCCAGACGAGGAACCTTCTTGATTTGAGCGCGTGAAGTGATTTTTCCTTCTTCCTCACGGTATTTGACAATATTTTCAGAAATAGTTTTGTTGAGTCCAGCGACATGGGAAAGAAGAGCTGGGCTGGCTGTATTGACATTGACACCGACTTGGTTCACCACGGTATCGACGACAAAGTCCAGACTTTCAGACAATTTCTTTTGACTGACATCATGCTGATATTGACCGACACCGATTGACTTAGGATCGATTTTGACCAATTCAGCAAGGGGATCTTGCAAGCGACGGGCAATAGAAATAGCAGAGCGTTTTTCAACGGTCAAGTCTGGAAACTCCTGACGAGCTAGTTCACTGGCAGAATAGACAGAAGCACCACTTTCATTGACGATAACATAGCTGACCTCAGGAAAATCTTTAAGAACTTCTGCCACAAAGGCTTCGCTTTCACGACTGGCCGTCCCATTTCCGATAGCAATAATTTCCACGCCGTATTGACCAATCAAGTCTGCCAAATCTTTCTTGGCTTCTTCGATTTGACGAGCAGAGGCTGGTTTGACAGGATAAATGACCTGAGTTGTCAGCATTTTTCCTGTTGCATCCACGACAGCTAGCTTGGCACCTGTACGAAAGGCAGGGTCAAATCCTAGAACCACACGCCCTTTCAGCGGAGCAACCAAGAGGAGATTTCGCAGATTGTCAGAAAAGAGTTGGATAGCCCCTTCTTCTGCTTTTTCGGTTAATTCTGTCCGAATACGGCGCTCGATAGCAGGCAAGACTTTTTTCTTAACGGATTGCTGAACCACTTCATCAATATAAGCATTTTTCACCTTGAAACGAGCTGCAAAGAAAGCTAGAATACGGTCCGTCGCATGTTCAAAACCGACCTTCAAAATCCCTAGTTTCTCCCCACGATTGAGCGCCAAGGTACGATAACCTTGCATGTTCCCAACCGTCTCTGAAAAATCATAGTAAATTTGAAAAACCTGCTTTTCATCAAGACTTTCATCCTTGACTTGAGAAGTGAGTTTAGAGTGTCTCAGCACTTCCTGATAAGTCATGGAACGCAAGGTCACATCTTCCGATAAGGCTTCAACCAAAATATCAACTGCACCAGACAATGCTTCCTTACCAGTCGCAAATCCTTCACAGACAAACTTTTCAGCTTCCTTCTCTAAGTCCGCTACATTCTGCAAGATTAAGCGAGCAAGTGGGAAGAGTCCGGCTTCACGGGCAATGGTTGCCTTGGTACGACGCTTTTCCTTATAAGGAAGATAGAGTTCTTCAACGTCTGCTAATTTTTCGGCAGCTAAGATAGCTTCTTCCAATTCCTTGGTCAACTTACCTTGTTCTTGAATCTTCGCCAAGACAGCTTCCTTGCGGTCATTGAGATTGGTCAGACTTTTATCCAAATCGATAATGGCCTTAATCGCCACCTCATCCAGACTACCAGTCATGTCCTTGCGATAACGAGCGATAAAGGGAATAGTCGCCCCTTCAGCAGTCAAACTTAGAACAGTATCAATTTGCTTTAAAGTCACTCCCAAATCCTGAGAGATTTTTTCATATTTTTTATCCATGACTCTATTATACCACAAGGTAATATTATTCAAATTATCTCTTACAATTTTAAAACATAAGTTGGGAAATAAATTTACTTCATTTCAATATTCTATTCATTGAGAAGGTTGCAATTTAATTCTAATAGTTTACAAAAGGATTAGTGATTAATTGCACTGTTTTTATTTTTGACAAAACGCTTTATAAAGCTATTTGTTGAAGTTAACGAATCAATTTTCAGAGCAAATAAAAAACCGCAAGCCTGAGCCTGCGGTGAGTATAATCTATTTTGAAATTTTAAATAAAAAAGGAGCATTTAAGCCCCTCCTTTGAAATAAAGGACATTTGGCTGGTCGGTGTACCCAGCATCTCAGATACCTTTTTCAAGGTGCGGCAGGAACCTTTCTGCCCTCAAATGTCTTTCGTTAATATTATTGTAGCACTATCTATTTTTTTGTCAAGCTTTCTCAATCTACCAGACTTAATACGACTTTGTAACTTGAAATCTTGTAGGCGATACATGGTCGGAACATAAAAGAAATCTCCACTTTTATGTAACTTGATGGCAACAAGAACATTATCATCAAATCTTTTTACGTATTCAAAACTAGCATCTTTCTCTCGTGGATTGACCCCGACGAAATCTGGGTTCTTTAGTATGAATTCCAAATCTTCGATATGATGAATCACATCATTGTGATGGCGTTTTATCATATGGCTTCTCAAACCGTCTTTGTTAACCTTTATGTCGCTCGTTTCAAGAACAATATCAAAAATTTCTTTTACTTCATAGGTAACCTGACCGATTTTTTCATGATCCACCATTTCCTCCGTTATTCCACAACTATTATATCACAATTATAGTGTATATCAGGATATATCAAGCTCTATTATTCGTTAGATACTCAATTTTAACTTTTCCCTTTTCCTCAAAATAATAGTATAATAGAGGTAGAATTTAGAATCGAGGTACACCTATGGCTGTAAAATTTACAAAACGAGACGACTTGGACAAGATGTTTGAAGAGTTTGCGAAACTCCCTGATTTGAAACAAGTCACTTTCCCTGATGATAAGGAGAAAAAAGCTAAAGCAGAAAAGAAAAACTAGATGGCTGCTTTCCAACAACTCCCATCTAGCGTGCTTCAGACTGGAGCCATTTTTCTCTCCATTATCATTGAAGCCCTACCCTTCGTTCTGATAGGAAGTATTGTTTCAGGGCTGATTGAAGTCTATATCACACCTGACAAGGTTTATCATTTTCTCCCTCGAAATCGTTGGGGGAGAATCTTTTTTGGGACCTTTGTCGGGATTCTTTTTCCCTCTTGTGAATGTGGAATTGTCCCCATTATCAATCGTTTTCTGGAAAAGAAGGTCCCCAGTTACACGGCCGTTCCCTTTCTCGTAACAGCACCTGTCATCAATCCCATTGTTCTCTTTGCGACCTATTCTGCCTTTGGCAACTCCTTCCATGTCGCCCTGTTACGAGCTCTGGGTTCCATTCTTGTAGCTGTGATACTTGGAATTTTTCTGGGATTTTTCTGGCGAGAACCGATTCAAAAAGAAAATCGTTTGGCCTGTCATGAGCACGATTTTTCTCATTTGAGTCCTGCAAAAAAAGTTTTTCAGGTCTTTGTGCAAGCCATTGATGAGTTTTTTGATACGGGACGTTATTTGGTATTTGGCTGTCTCTTTGCCTCTGTTATACAGGTCTACGTTCCAACTCGGATTCTGACCACTATCAGTGCAACACCTATTTTTGCCATCCTGCTCTTGATGCTTTTGGCCTTTCTTCTGTCGCTCTGTAGTGAGGCGGATGCCTTTATCGGGGCTTCTCTTCTCTCGAGTTTCGGATTGGCACCAGTTATGGCCTTTCTGGTGATTGGCCCAATGCTGGATATCAAAAATATTCTCATGATGAAAAATTACTTGAAAGCACGATTTATCAGTCACTTCATTACGATTGTGACACTCGTTGTCTTAGTCTATTCTCTCTTGATTGGAGTCATCCTATGATTCGATTTTTAGTTTTAGCTGGCTATTTTGAATTGACCATTTATCTCCATCTGTCGGGCAAATTAAACCAGTACATCAACATGCACTATTCCTATCTGGCCTATATTTCCATGGTGCTTTCCTTTATTTTGGCAATTGTTCAACTGTATATTTGGATGAAGCAAGTCAAAACCCATAGTCATCTGAACAGCCGATTAGCGAAGGTTACTAGTGTTGCTCTTCTGGCTATTCCTATTGTCGTCGGCTTAACTTTTCCAACTGTTAGCTTGGATTCTCAGACCGTTTCTGCCAAAGGCTATCATTTTCCCTTATCGGAAGGAACGGATCAAGCCATTCAGACAAGTGAAGGAACGACAAGCCAATATTTGAAACCAGATACCAGTTCTTATTTTTCAAAATCAGCCTATGAAAAGGAAATGCGAACTGCGGCGGATAAATACTTGTCCCAAGATAGCATTCAGATTACGAATGAAAACTATATGGAAGTCATGGAAGCTATCTACGACTATCCAGATGAGTTTGAGGGTAAGACAGTCCAGTTCACTGGCTTTGTCTATAATGACCCCAGTCATGCCAATAGCCAATTTCTGTTCCGCTTCGGCATTATTCACTGTATCGCGGATTCAGGTGTCTATGGATTACTGACCAAGGGAAATACCCGTCAGTATGAGAACAACACCTGGATAACAGCCAAAGGAAAACTGGTCAATCACTACCATAAAGAACTCAAACAAAACCTCCCAACCTTGGAAATCGAAAGCTTTACCAAAGTCGATAAACCAGAGAATCCCTATGTGTATCGCGTGTTTTAAAAAAGCAAGCTAAGACCATAAAAGTTAAAACGAACAAGTTCTCTTCTGAATGACAGAAAAAGAGCCTGTTCGTTTTTTATTAAATAGTCTATAGTAAGATGTCATTTTTGATGTTTTATAACTTTCTTATGTTGTATAAAAATCTATCGATAAATCGCTATCAGACTCGTATTTTTTCCAAGCTAAACTGAAGCCATAATAATCTTCAAATTCAGGGTGCCAGTCATAATAAAGTGGGATACGACTATATTTTCTTGCAACAACTTCGTCTTCAAATTCTGGAGACTCCCCTGCAGTAATACCAAATTGAAGGCCATTTAGTTCCCAGCTATTGCCCCAAACATTTTCATCCGAGAGAACATCGATCCATCTCGAGGCATCAATATCAAAATCAGCACACAACTCCAGTTCATAGAATCTTCTACAGTTAATCTCTGAAGGCTTTATATAAAGGGCTCTGTCTACTTGGTACTTTTTATCGCTGACTTGAATTTGTGTAATTTTCATTGGAATAGGAACACCATTTAATTCTAACCAGAAATAGCCTAAGGGAGTTTTGATAACGTAATATGTTTGCTGAGGCGCAGGTTTAGCGTTTTTAGAGCAAGCATCAAAAATTCTTCCAAGCTTAATTAAATTTCTACAAATGATTTTCGAAGTGAATGGGTCGAAATGTGAATACCTACGAATGACACGTTTTAACTTTTCAACAGGAAAAGTGATATCCTTTGGTAAGGCATGATACTTCTGTACAACTAAAGCAGTTTTTTCAGTATTTTCCTTCCCTACTGGGACAATAACAGCGTGCCCAATATGGATATTTGGGTCATCGCAGATATAAGTATAGCCATTTCCTCCCTCCTGAAACTCAACAACAACGATATTTAACTCTTGATCCGGATCAAAGAGATGCTCGACCTTTTCAACTTCTTGGCGTTCATAAAAAGTAAAGCGATCTCCATCTCCGTCTTCGCCAAAAACCATGAAACTACCGCATTTAGGACACTTCCACATATAAAATGACGCCTCTGAAATGTCTTCATAAGAAATTGAATCATTACCATCTTTTTTATTCATGATTTCTACTAACAACTCATCCGAGTAAACTGAATAAGCATTTGAATCGGGCGACCTATGGTCGTTCATCGCTTGCCCGCATTTACATGTCCATTTACCCATAAACAACCTCAGTCATGCCCTAATTCTTCAAGAAAAACTTGATTTAGAGCTTTCCAGTCTTTCTTCACCTCGGTAACACTTTGAACGTATGCATCCAGCTCTTTGATGTTTTTGATGATGTAGTACTGGATTGGCATTATCGGATCAATTTCCATACTTTCGGGACCGTTTATCTTAATGTCAAGTAACCTTGATACATGCTCCTGCATTTGAGAAGGAAGTAATTCTTTGACCAAATCATCAAACAAAATCGGTGGAACAGAATGATATTTTTCAATCCAGCGACAAGCCAAAATAGGACGCAGCGCATAGAAATATTTTTTAGGTTTGACCTTGTCTCCTGAAAGATACTTATTCATTTGAGTTCTTGCAGTGTTCAAGTAATGGTACAGCATTTTTTTCTCAGAAAAATACTGGGTTGCAAGTGGACGTATGTGCTCGATAAAATCCGTTTGTTGATAAACAATTGGTGACTGTAACCATTCAAACAGTGTAGGATTAGACTTATAAAGGAGTTTTAAAGTCTTGTCTAAATCCCAGCCACTCACATCCCAAGTATCGTCAATTGGTAGCTCGATAACATCGCGCTGTTCATTCAAACGGAGATAAAACTCTTGCTTGTGTTTGTAGATAAATCGTACATCAAAGTCACTATCGGGAGACTCAAAGCCCCATGGACGACTACCAGACTCAATAGCCCACAAAACTGTGACATCGAAATCACGCTCAATTTCTGCTAATTTTTCGGGTACCAGAACATTCATTTCTTCTTGCGTTTGCATAATAAAGCCTCGTCTATAATTTGAACATAAACAGTTACTAAAATAGGAAACTAGGAGGACTGAAAGTGCTTTGTATCAAACTATCAAAACTACTACCAAAATAACTAATCCATCTAATAGCTTTTTCAGACGTTTTCTATACCTGAGACCTTTAAATGACAGAATCTCCATCCTTCCAATTCCGAGCAATTTCTTCATCCTTCTGGAGTTGGTCTACCAGTTCTTCAACGGAGTCAAATTTGACCATTTCTCGGACACGGTCTAACCAGTAGACAATAACTGTTTCACCGTAAATGTCATCTGAAAAATCAAAAATATTGACTTCAAAACGTGGCTCTTCTCCATCGAAAGTAACATTTTTCCCGACACTCGCCATTCCACGATATCTTTTACGCTGCACTTCAATATCGACTACGTAAACACCATCTGCTGGCATATAGGTTCGATCTCTTAAAACTAAGTTTGCTGTTGGGTAACCGATAGTCCGTCCACGAGCATTCCCATGAACAACCATTCCACGTGATGGTAGAGGAGTGCCAAGTAACTGACCAGCTTCTCTGACATCTCCATCAAGAATAGCTTGACGAATACGAGTAGAACTAATTTTACCCTTTTCATCCTCAACGGGAGGAACAATGATGATTTCTCCATCAAAATAGTCCTTCAAATCATCCGCAGTTTTCTTATCAGAACCAAACGTGTAATCAAATCCCGCTACAATAATCGCTGGTTTTAATGCTCTAACATAGGTATCAAAGAACTCTTGACCCGTTAAACTAGCAAATTTACTACTAAAGTCAAGTAAGAAAAGAGCCTCTACTCCATGCCATTTCATCTTATGTTCTCGTTCTTCATGGCTAACAATATGAAGCATTAATTCTGGCTGGTACGGTTGCAAAGCAAGCTTAGGTGACTCTGTAAAGGTCATCACGACAACTGGTAGATATTCTTTCATAGAAGCCTTGCTAGCTACTTCAAAAAGCTTCTGATGTCCTTTATGAATACCGTCAAAATAGCCTAATACAAGAACTGTTTTATCAGGTACTGCGATGTCTTTTTCATTTTTTATAGGTACTGTTGTAATCATGAAACTATTATATCATAGAGAAAGCCTTTTCGCTAAAAGGAAAGCCCAAATGTCGTTTTTTGCCCCTGAACTGACCTTAAAAAATTATTCAAGATGTTAGTTTTAAAAAATAGCATCCCCTAAGAGATGCTATCGTTTGGTAACTAGTCTACTGTTTCTTCCAAATCTTTTAACTTGACCGAAACAATTTTTGACACACCTGATTCTTGCATGGTCACTCCATAGATAGAATCAGCCGCTACCATGGTTCCCTTACGGTGTGTCACAACGATAAACTGGCTGTCCTTGTCAAATCGATTGAGGTAATCCCCGAAACGTTTAACATTGGCTTCGTCAAGCGCAGCCTCTACCTCATCCAAAATCACAAATGGAATAGTCTTAACTCTAATAATAGAGAAAAGCAAGGCTAGAGCTGATAGGGCTTTTTCCCCACCACTCATGAGGTTGAGGGACTGGATTTTCTTGCCTGGTGGTTGAACAGAGATCTCAACCCCAGCTGTCAGCAAATCCCCCTCAGTCAAAATCAGGTCCGCCTGACCTCCACCAAACATCTGCTTGAATGTCACTTTAAAGGACTCACGAATGGCTTCAAAGGTTGATTTAAAGCGTTCCTTGACCTCATCATTCATCTCTGTGATAGTCTCAAGGAGCAGATTTTTCGCTGACAAAATATCATCTCGCTGACTATTTAGAAAGTCCAGACGGTTGTGAACTTCTTCATACTGGTCAATAGCTTCCAAGTTGACAGGACCCAGTGTGCGAATAGCCTTCTCTAAATCCTTAACTTCTTGCTCTGCCAGATTGAGATTTTCCAACTCATGAGACTTTTCTAAAGCTTCAGTATAGCTAATCTGATACTGGTCTGTTAATTGACTTTGTAGATTGCGCAAGCGATCGCTGACCTTTTCTTTCTTAGCTTCAGCACGTGTTTGCTTTCGAATCCATTCCTCATTCTGCTGGCGAGCCTGATCCAAATGACTGGAAATATCATCCAGCTGACCTTCAATATCATCCAACTCAAACTGCTTGCGAATCAAACCTTGTTGGAGGTTTGTTTTCTGAGTTTTGGCTTCTTCTACCTGTTGACTGAGCAAATCTGTATCAACTTTCTCAAGATTGTCAACCTTTTCTTGAAGAAGACGCTGGATTTCCTCTTGTTCTATATCTAAATTGTCCAATTCTTTGCCTAAACGCTCAATATCAGCTACTTCATAACGTTTTTGCCCTTGCAGTTCTGTCTTAAGCAAGCGAGCTTGCGCTACCTGTTCTTGCAAGTTCTGATAACGCTCTTGGATGGCATTTTTGTTAGACTTAATCTCTTCAATCTCAGCTTCCAGATTTTGCTTGTCACTGGAAATAGTAGCAAGGCGCTCTTGGCATTTTTCCTTATCTGCTTGCCAATCTCCCTCAGTAAGACGATTTAATTCCTCTTCTTGGAGTTTCCAAAGAGTTTCTAGCTCTTCAACTTGCTGACTAGTTTGCTGATAAGCGAGGGACAAACCTTGCTCCTGAATACGAGCCTGCTCTCCTTGAGATTTGATAGCTTCTAAACTTTCTGTCAATCTAGCCATCTCATCTTGCAAGGTCTTCAAAGTCGCCTCTTCTGAACGAAGACTTGCTTCTTCTTCAGCAATTTCTTTTTGTAATTGCTCCAGTTCTGGCTTGATAAAAATGCTGTTATTCTGGCGATTGGCACCACCTGCATAAGAACCACCTGTGCGCAACTCTGTTCCATCCAATGTCACCATACGAACCTGATAACGAACCTGGCGAGCTGCTGCACGCGCATGTTCCACACTATCAAAAATAGCTGTTGTAGCTAGCAAGTTCTTGAAAATAGCTTCCAACCTATTATCGAATGTCACCAAGTCATCTGCCATACCAAGGAAACCTGGACTTGCAGAGATAGCATCTTGGTTCTGACTAGAAATCGTACGCGCCTTGATAGTGGTCAAAGGAAGGAAGGTGGCACGACCAGCTCTGTTTCGTTTGAGGAAATCAATCGCCTTAGTTGCCGCCCCCTCATCTTCTACAATGATATGCTGACTGCTGGCTCCCAGTGCAATCTCTAGGGCAGTTTGATAATGTACATCAAAGGTCAGATGCTCACTGACTGCCCCAATAATCCCACCAAGGCGGGTTTTTTCTTGGAGAACACTCTTAACACCTGCATAAAAGTTACTATGATTTCTCAGGATATTTTCCAAACTTTGGGCTCTAGCCTGCTTGTTTTTGAGATTATCCAGACGGTCAAAGAGTTGATTTTGTTGAGCCTGATAGGAAGATTTCTGATCCTCTTGCTCCTTGGCAATAGCTTGGTAGTCGGCCAATAATTTTTGAACCTGCTCCTTGGCAGTTTCAAGCTCAGCCTCTTGCTGACTAGCCTTCTCTTTAGCTGAAGCC
Source organism: Streptococcus mitis (assembly GCF_026782895.1). Taxonomy (GTDB): domain Bacteria; phylum Bacillota; class Bacilli; order Lactobacillales; family Streptococcaceae; genus Streptococcus; species Streptococcus mitis_CB. The sequence continues at coordinate 271,905 of NZ_JAKUXJ010000001.1, read as the reverse complement.
AGTTGTTCTTTGAGCTTTTCTAGTTGATCTGCTTGTTTTTGAGAAAGCTGACGGCTATTTTCCAACTCATTCTCGATACGGGTTAACTGGTTTGAGACATCGGCTTCTTCTTGTAAAAGGGCTACAAAGCGTTCACGTAAGAGCTCAATCATCTGATCAGGATCATCTGAAAAAGCTAGCAATTCAGCTTCTAAACGATTGAGTTTTTGATTATTTTGGACTAGATTTTCCTCTAAGAGTGCTAAAGAGCTTTCCTTATCAGATTTTTCTCTGCTGAGTGAATTTCTCTTATCCTCCAAAGTAGCCAAACGGGCTTGTGCTTCCTGTTGATTCAGAGCTACTTGCTCAGATTCCAGTTTCGATAGGGCTAATTTTCTCTCTAAATCACTAATCAGACTGGTCAAATCCATCAAACTGCCTTGGTCTTTGGCCATTTCAGCCTGTAAATCTTGGCGTTGCTTTTTAAGAGTTTGATTTTCTTCTTCTAATTTTTCACGCTTTTGGTAGTAGCTCGTCAAGAGTTCCTGAACCTGTGCTAACTCTTCTTCTGTCGACTCTAGTTCAGCCTTATTTTCCTTGATTTGAGCAACAAGGACATCCAAGTAAATAGCCTTGCGTTGACCTTCCAAATCTAAAAACTTACGAGCATTTTCAGCTTGCTTCTCAAGAGGCTTGATTTGATTGTCCAACTCATAGATAATATCCTCTAAACGGTCTAAATTATCCTGAGTTTGTTGTAGTTTACTCTCTGTCTCTTTTCTACGAGTCTTGTATTTCAAAACTCCTGCAGCTTCTTCAAAAATGGCTCGGCGTTCTTCAGGCTTGGAGTTGAAAATCTCCTCAACCTTCCCTTGGGAAATGATAGAGAAGGAATCTCGTCCCAAACCTGTATCCAAGAAAAGATCATGAATATCACGCAGACGGACTTTCTTTCCGTCAATCTTGTATTCGCTATCTCCACTACGATAGATATGGCGTTCTACCCTGATTTCTTGTCCTGCATCCTTGATAAATCCGTCATGATTATCCAGAGTCACAACTACAGAAGCATAATTGAGAGGTTTGCGACTTTCGGTCCCAGCAAAGATAACATCCAGCATCTTGCCACCACGGAGACTCTTGACACTTGACTCCCCCAAGGCCCAACGCAGACTTTCTGTAATATTGGACTTTCCAGATCCATTGGGTCCAACAACTGCTGTCACACCTTGGTCAAAGACGACCTTGGTCTTATCAGCAAAAGACTTGAATCCCTGAATTTCGATTTCCTTTAAATACATGAATCCAGCCCTTTCTCAACGGCATTTTTGGCGGCTTCCTGCTCTGCTAATTTCTTAGAACGACCTTGACCTTGACCAATGCTCTTACCTTCAACGAGAACTTCTACATCAAAGACCTTATCGTGGGCAGGACCCGTTTCAGAAATTACCTGATAACGAATAGCCACATCCCCATTGACCTGAAGTAACTCTTGGAGATGGGTTTTGTAGTCTGTAATCATCTCAAACTCGCCTGCTTCAACCTTAGGAATCATGACTTGATAGATAAATTCCTTGACCTTGGCCACATCCTTGTCCAAAAGGAGAGCACCAAGAAAGGCTTCGAAGGCATCCCCAAGAATGGTGTCACGATTGCGTCCACCAGACTTTTCTTCCCCCTTACCCAGCTTGATAAACTGGTCAAACTGGCAATCACGCGCAAAACCAGCCAAACTCTCCTCGCGAACAATCATGGCACGGAGTTTGGACAAATCACCTTCAGGCTTTTTAGGATATTTTTTATACAGATATTCTGAAATCAATAACTGTAGAACAGCGTCTCCTAAAAATTCCAAGCGTTCATTGTGTGAAATTTTTAAGAGGCGGTGCTCATTGGCATAACTCGTATGAGTAAAGGCAGTCTCCAGTAAGTTTTTGTCTGCAAATTCGATTGCAAAATGGTTCTTTAGTACAGTTTGTAATTCTTTCATACCAACCTCTTTCTAACTGATAACAGTCCTTTTTATTATATCAAAAAAAGCCCCCTGAGTCACTCTAAAATGGGACTAGAGGGGATTTGGGCATTCTTTAGACAGAGATAGAAGCAAATTTGGGTCAGAATAAAGAAAAAAGCCCTACTAAAGGCTTTCTTAGGATGTTTACATCCACCCTGAGGGAATCGAACCCCCATCTCAAGAACCGGAATCTTACGTGATATCCATTACACTAAGGGTGGAAACTTGTCTTATTATAACAGAAATTTGCTCTAATAACAAGTTTTTTTCTAGATAGATAGCCCGTCCTAGTGGGAAGCATCCCCATTCCAGATTGAGTTTTTCACGATAACATAATCAACGTGTTTAAGGTCAGCAACCTGACGTCCACCTGCATAAGAAATAGCACTTTGAAGGTCTTGTTCCATCTCAGTTAAAGTGTCTTGCAGATGACCTTTAGCAGGAAGCAAGATACGTTTGCCTTCCACATTTTTGTAAGCACCTTTTTGATATTGTGAAGCTGAACCATAGTACTCTTTGAACTGTTCACCATCAACTTCAATCGTTTTCCCTGGACTTTCGATGTGTCCTGCAAAGAGGGAACCAATCATGACCATGCTAGCACCGAAACGAATAGACTTAGCAATATCACCGTGAGTACGAATTCCTCCATCAGCAATAATCGGTTTACGTGCAGCCTTGGCACACCAACGTAGAGCAGCCAACTGCCAACCACCTGTACCAAAACCTGTCTTGACCTTGGTGATACAAACCTTACCTGGACCGATTCCGACCTTAGTAGCATCCGCACCAGCATTTTCCAATTCACGCACAGCTTCTGGTGTTCCCACATTTCCAGCAATGACAAAGGTATCTGGCAATTCTTTTTTGATGTGTTGAATCATAGAAATCACGCTATCCGCATGACCGTGGGCAATGTCAATCGTGATGTACTCAGGAGCATCAGCCTTGAGCTGGCTCACAAAATCATACTCATAATCCTTAACACCAACAGAGATAGAAGCAATAAGCCCTTGCTCATGCATACGCTTAATAAAAGGAATGCGTCCTGCCTCATCAAAACGGTGCATAATGTAGAAGTAACCACCTTTAGCCAGTTGCTCAGCTACCTTTTCATCCAAAATTGTCTGCATATTAGCTGGCACAACAGGTAGTTTAAAGGTGTGCTTTCCTAGAGTGACACTTGTATCCGCTTCTGCACGACTTTTAATCACACATTTATTTGGAATCAATTGAATATCTTCGTAATCAAAAATTGGAAATTCATTTAACATCTCGATGTCTCGTTTCTTTTGTAATGACCTACCTATGCTCTCGCATCACTACGTCTTTTCCGACGTTTCCTTAATTTATTATAAACCAAAGTACAGTTTTTGTCAAATATTTTTATAAATCAAAATTTATTGTTCGGATTTTATTGTATGAATAAAAAAGAAAGAGGAGAGATTATTTTCTCCCCACTTCTTCTACATTCTAATAATACTCACCCTGACGATAGTCCCATGAGTTAAAGGTGTCTGACAGGTGCATCATAATCTTATCAATGTCAAGCCCTTTGCGGATTACAACTGGAGCTGGTGAAGTTGAACGTGCTCCTCCTTGTTCTGGGATGAGTTTACCGTATTTATCAACCATAGAGACCATCACACCTTGCTCGTAGCGAGTTTCAATCGTTTTGTCAGGCTGGATAGATGCCACATAGTCGTCTGCCTCGATAACAAGGTCAACTGCCCTTTCGATGCGTTCTCCGATACCTTCTACTTTACCACGGTTTCCTTTTCCAGATGGGTTTGCAGATGAGGCATAGACCATCTTGCCTTCTTCCCAAAGTTTGGCAGCCAATTGTTCACCAGCTTTCCCAAACTTGATAACGAAACAGCTAGTACCACGCACATCAGTCATCAGCTCTTCACGGCCATCCCCATAAGCTTTCAATTTCTCAAAGGCTTCTGGTTTCCAAGGAAGGATACAACCAAGAAGAATATCTTCGTCCCAATGTTTTTGGTAGAAGGCTTCAATTTCTGGGTTGAGTTGTGCTAAAGCGCGAAGCTCATCCATGCTACCACAGAGAACAACACCTGGTTTGTTACGGTTACGCTCTTTGGCTTCAAACTTGCGTTCAAGTCCTGCCTTATCGCTAGTCATGATGATATAACCGACTTTTGTAGGGCAAACAATGCACCCTCCCTCACCTTTTAAAATGTCATAGCCTTCTTGTGAAAGTGTTCCGTTCCATTGAATGTGTTTTGTCATAGTTCTATTTCCTTTTCTATTTTTCTTCTAATCCTGCCAGTAGGCTGGTCGTTGTTTTTCATAAGCAGCAATCAAATCTTCATACTGCAAGGTAATTCCGATATCATCCAAACCATTTAAGAGTTTGTGTTTCCATTCACTATCGATTTCAAAAGTGAATTCTCCAACTGGTGAGATGATTTTTTGTTGTTCCAAGTCCACAGTTACCTGGTCACTTGGTTGTAGCTGAGCTAGTTTCTCTCGAACCTCTCTGGGCTGTACAATAGGCAACATGCCATTATTGAGTTCATTATTGTAATGAATATCCCCAAAAGACCCTGCAATCACGACCTTGAAACCATAGTCCGCTAGAGCCCAAGCTGCGTGTTCCCTCGAAGATCCTGCCCCAAAGTTATCCCCTGAGATGAGAATACTGGCTTTCCGATATTCAGGTCGGTTAAAGACAAAGTCTGGGTCCTCAGTATACTTGTCATCCAGATAACGCCAAGCATACATGAGGTACTTACCAAAGCCTTTCTTATCGATTAACTTGAGAAACTGCTTGGGTAGGATTTGGTCAGTGTCAATGTTATCATTCATGAGAGGAACGGTCGTTCCCGTATAAACTGTAAATTTCTCCATATCCTCTCCTTACTGAGCTTCTGGCATTTGCCGAACATCTACGAAGCGCCCTGCAATAGCTGCCGCAGCTGCCATGGCTGGACTGCAGAGATGGGTCTTAGCGCCAAAGCCTTGTCTGTCTTCAAAATTTCGATTGCTGGTTGAGGCGCAGTGAACGCCATCTGGAACCTTGTCAGGATTCATCCCTAGGCACATAGAGCAACCTGGGTCTCTCCACTCAAAACCAGCATCTAGAAAGACCTTGTCCAAGCCCAACTTTTCAGCAGCTCGTTTCACAGGACGAGAGCCTGGAACCACGATAGCCGTTAAGTTGGAAGCAATTTTCTTCCCTTTGACAAATCGCGCAGCCAGTTGCAAGTCGCTGAGACGAGCATTAGTACAAGACCCGATAAAGATATAGCCTAGTTCAATATCTGCTGGCTTTTGACCAGGCTCCAAGTCCATGTAATTGTAGGCTCGCTCATCATTCATATCCTTAATTTCTGGAAAGCTACTGTCAAAGTCAACACCCATAGCAGGATTAGTTCCCCAGGTCACCATGGGAGCCAAGTCTGAAACATCCATCTGGATAACCTTATCATAAACAGCATCCTCATCACTGACAAGGGTTTTCCAATCCGCCACAGCCTCTTCAAAGTCCTCTGGAACACATTCTCGTCCCTTGAGATAATCATAGGTAGTTTGATCCGGATTCATGATTCCCATCTTAGATCCAAACTCGATCGACATATTGCAGATGGTCATTCGCTCTTCCATGCTCAGTGCATCAATAGCTTGCCCACGATATTCCACCACGTAGCCAACACCGCAAGCAACGCCGTACTTAGCAATCAAGGCTAAAATGAAATCCTTGGAATAAACTCCTTTTTGAGGAACTCCAGTGAATTCAACCAACATTTTCTTAGGTTTAACCTGCCAGAGGGTCTGGGTAGCGAAGACATGCTCAACCTCACTAGTCCCAATCCCAAAGGCGATGGCTCCAAAAGCTCCGTGGGTTGCTGTGTGACTATCTCCACAGACAATGAATTTTCCTGGTTGGGTCCGTCCAGTTTCTGGACCAACCATGTGAACGATTCCTTGCTTTTCAGAACCGTGGGCCGCATGTTCAATCCCAAATTCCTCAACATTTTCAGCAAGCTTATCAATTTGAGCCTTAGAAATCACATCTCGAATATCGTAGATATTGACCGTCGGGACATTGTGGTCAAAGGTTCCAAATGTCAAGTCTGGTCGTCTCAATCTGCGTCCTGCATCTCGTAATCCTTGAAAAGCCTGAGGACTGGTCACCTCGTGGATATAGTGCTGGTCCACATACATGAGTTGGGGCTGCCCCTCTTCTCCTGTGATGACATGACGGTCCCATAATTTATCAAAAATCGATTTTCCTGCCATCCATTACCTCCAAATAACATATAAGGCTACTAGTGTGGACACCATCCCAAGAAACCAAACGGTTTTAAAATACCATTTTCGAGTCTTGTGGTGAAAGATGATTCCCGCTAGCCAGGCACCAAAACCACCACAAGTAAAGGCTAAAATAAGTAGGATTTTCTCAGGGATGCGCCAAACTCTTCTCCTTGCCTTAGATTTGTCAATACCATAAATCAAGAAAACCATGACATTCCAAATCAAAAGGACTAGAGTAATTTTTTCGTCTAACTTCATAACCTTGCAATAATAGCTTCCGTCATTTCCTTGGTCGAAGCCTGTCCTCCTAGATCTCTCGTTAAAATGCCAGCCGCTAAACTTGCCTCAACAGCATGCTCGATACACTCTGCATCCTCATAACGTCCGAAACTATCTCTCAACATCATGGCAACTGATAAAATCATGGAAATAGGATTGGCAATTCCTTGACCTGCAATATCAGGCGCTGAACCGTGAATAGGTTCATAGAGACTTGGTCCATTTTCAGAATGACTGGCTGATGGCATGACCCCAAGTGTACCAGATAGGACGCTTGATTCATCTGAGAGAATATCTCCGAAAAGATTCTCTGTCACGATGACATCAAACTTAGCAGGATTGGTAATCATGAGCATGGCAGCTGAGTCCACTAACTGGTGTTCCAAGGTCACATCTGGGAAATCCTGTGAGACCTTCTCAGCTACTTTCCGCCAGAGTTTTGATGTTGCCAACACATTTTGCTTATCGATACTAGTAACGATTTTTCTGCGATTTCTTGCAATTTCAAAGGCTTTGCGAATAATCCGCTCCACTTCCTCATAGCTATAGTCGTTGATATCACGCGCTTTGCGCTCTTTAAGGATATGATCTCCAAAGTAAATCCCGCCTGTCAACTCCCGCACAACGACAAAGTCCACCCCAGCAATTCGTTCTGATTTTAGTGGTGACAAATGCTTGAGACTCTCATAAATCTTAACAGGGCGAATATTAGCATAGAGATTGAGTTCCTTACGGAGAGCTAGCAAGCCTTGTTCAGGGCGAACCGCTGCTCCATCATACTGAGGACTACCGATAGCCGCTAGTAGAATGGCATCTGCTTCACGACATACCTTGAGGGTTTCATCAGGTAAAGGATGCCCTGCAGCATCGATACCTGCACCTCCAAAAGGTCGTCTATCAATCTCATAATCAAAACCTGTTTTTTCAGCTAGAGCTTCCAGAACCTCTAAACTAGCCTCCATGATTTCTGGGCCGATTCCGTCCCCTGCTAGAGCTACTATTTTCTTTGTCATAGCATTCTCCTTTACACACTAGGCATATCGCGATAGGAAACGCTACGTCCCATCTCACCAGCATTCTCTTTTTGAACAAAGGTATTAGCATTGATGTAGGCAATAGCAGATGCTTTCAGTACATCGAAATCAAGCCCTGCTGCATTAAAGATGGTTTCTGTATCTCTGTTTTCAACAGTGACCAAAACCCGAGCTTGGGCATCAATTCCATCTGTCACCGCGTCAATAGTGTAAGACACCAAGCGAACAGATTGATTGAAGAATTTGTCAATAGCGTTGAAGATAGCCTCAACAGAACCTTGCCCTGTCGCATTAAATTCGACTTTCTCACCATCCATATTGGCTAGGCTAACAAGCGCTTCAATATCATTGTCTGCATGAGTTTGCAGTTGTAAATCATCAAAATGGAAGCCTTCTGGATTTTCAACCATGGTTCCAGCTACCAGAGCTCGAATATCTGCATCTGTAATTTCTTGTTTCTTATCGGCCAGTGCCTTGAACTTAGCAAAGAGTGGTTTGATATCCTCTTCTGTAAAGTCTAGAGCCAGTTCTCTTAGTTTCTCAACAAAGGCATGGCGACCAGACAATTTTCCAAGTGGGAGGCTGTTACTCTTGACACCGACCAATTCAGGAGTGATGATTTCATAGGTAAGAGGATTTTTAAGGACTCCGTCTTGGTGAATACCAGATTCGTGAGAAAAGGCATTGCCACCGACCACAGCCTTGTTTTTAGGAACTGGAATACCTGAGAAGCGAGAAACCATTTCTGACGTATTCATTGTTTCATCCAAAACAATATCACTAGTTGCTTGGAAGAAATCCTCACGAATCTTCAAAGCAACAGCTACTTCTTCAAGAGCAACATTACCTGCGCGTTCACCGATACCATTAATAGTTCCCTGGATACGTCCAGCGCCGTGTTTAATTGCTGTCAAAGTATTTGCAGTTGCCATACCGAGATCATCGTGACAGTGGACACCAAAGACAACTTTATGATCTGATTTAATATTTTCAGTCAAGTGATCAAAGATGCGTGCAAACTCTTCTGGAGTCGTAAAGCCAACCGTGTCAGGGATATTGATATAAGTTGCACCTGCATCAACCGCTGTTTGAACAACTTCTAAGAGGAAATCCAACTCTGTTCTAGTCGCATCCTCTGGAGAGAATTCAACTATCTCAAACTTAGAACGGGCATAAGAAACATGCTCCTTAATAGCTTCTAGAATCTCTTCCTTGCTCTTATTGAGCTTATACTTACGATGAATCGGACTGGTAGCGATAAAGACATGAATCTGTGGATACTTGGCATCCTTAAGTGCCTCATAACAAGCATCAATATCAGATTTTACAGAACGAGCTAATCCTGTCACTGCTGTTTTTTTCATAGCTTTAGCAATTTCTTGAACGGCTATAAATGAATCTGGACTAGCAGCAGGAAAACCAGCTTCAATTACAGAAATTCCCCATTTCTCCAGCTGTCTTGCAATGGAAACTTTTTCCTTTATTGAGAAGTTAACACCAGGTGTTTGTTCCCCATCACGAAGACTTGTATCAAAAAATTCAACTTTACGCATAAGATTTCCCCTTTTCCAAATGTGGTTTTAAAAAAACATCTCGCTTAGAAGTCCAAGCGAGATGTTGATTTACTCCCGCTTGGTAAGCCAAACAGGACTAATGCTTTTTGCACTAGCCCGAGTACCTCAACAACAAAGCAAATTGATTAAACTTAGCTGTTTTCATGCTTGACTTTCTCCTTCGTTTGATATCTTGTTTAGTATTTTAGCATAGGCAAAAATACTTGTCAAGAAAAAATCTATTATTTTCTGAAAATTTCTTCAGTAGAGAATATTTCGCTAATTGAAAGTTCTTGAAAATCCTTGAAAAGTTTTATTTTTTAGAAGTTAAATTCCAACTTTTTTCAATCAATTCCAGTACTATTTCATCTGACAACGTATCATCAAGTGCCACACTAATCCAGTATCTCCTATTCATATGAAAAGCTGGATAAATGCCATTTTGTGAAAGCAAGTCCACTACTTGGTCGTGTTTGAGGTTGACTGCTTCCACCTGTCCTTCTCTGCCCTTTTCTAGCCTATCCCAAGGTATTCTCATCACAACAGCATACCACTTCTTATTGTCTTCATGTCTTAACACTGCCGTATCAGGCGATTTCTCCCACAGATACTCCAGCTGATTACCATACTTTTCCTGAACTTGAGTCATGATTCGCTTGGTCTGAGGACAGATAAAATCCTGCACCTCAAAACAAGCCTTTCGAATCTGGTAAAGAATCTCCAGACAAGCTTCACGGACATTTCCGACAAAACTTCCTCTCATGCTTTCCATATGGACTTGAGGATAGAGATCACCCGTTTCCCGGTCAAAGACCTGAAAACACACATTATCAGCAGTGATGGAGACTGTCATGACAAAGTCACCTTGCAAAATCTGGCAACTATAGATCCAGACTCCACTATTTTCTACAAAACCAAAAGCATGAGCCTTTTCTTGATTAAACTGATAGGATTTAAAAATTTCAAACATAAGTGAAAACTGCTACCAAAAGCTAGCAGTTCCTTTCTATTTTTTAAAAGACAACCTTGGTTCCATGCAATTGTGTCACACCTAGCTGATCGATAAAGGTTTGACGGTTGTCAAGGTCAATCCCGCCACCTGGTAGAATTTCAATCTTACCTTTAGCGTGCTCTAAAATTCTGTGATAGTGAGCAAAACGTTTTTCTAAGGAGTCACCAGATACACCCGCACGAGTCAGAATTCGAGTGACACCAGCTTGACTAAGCCAGTCAATAGCTTCCAGTTGATCTTCATCGCTCAATTCATCAAAGGCCATGTGGAAGACAATTTCCATTCCTTTTGATGCAGCAATTAACTTTTCAAGATTAGGCTTATCCAACTTCTTATCAGCAGTTAAACCCCCAAATACAACTCCTTGACTTCCAGCCTGAGCAGCCAACCGAATGTCTTCTAGCATAATTGCAATTTCTAGTTCATTATAGACAAAGTCGCCACCACGTGGACGAATCATGGTCATGATGGTTGTATCGTAGTTAGCTGCCAATTCAACCGCTGCCTTGGTCACTCCATAGCTGGGAGTTGTCCCACCAACTGCTAGATTGTCACAAAGTTCGATTCGACGAGCTCCAGCCTGCATCGCTTTTTCAAGCAAGGTCACATTTTCAGCACAAAATTCGTAAATCATTTGATTCTCCTTGAAGATTACTTTAAATTTATTATATCATATTGTTGTGGATATGCTTTCAATTTTATCAAGGCAAATAACTACTATTTTAACTATTCTTTGTCTGGAATGACCTTGAAGAGATAATAGGTGATAAAGATGGTCAAAGCACCCAGACCGATTTTGACTGGTAAAAGAGGTGCAAAATAAATGGAAATTCCCATCAAGATGTAGATAGAGACAATAATCTTTTTTTTACGTTCACGCGCAATAGACTTAGTCTCACGAAAATCAGCTACATATGCTTGATAGAGCTTGGTATGATAAAGCCAATCTTCGAAACGCTTGGAACTTCTGGAGAAACAAGCAATAGACAGCAAAAGAAAAGGCGTTGTGGGCAACAAGGGTAAAACAACCCCAATAATAGACAAGGCTAGTGATAAAAAACCAATGATCAGATAGATAAGACGCATAACTTCTCCTAGTTAAAATAATCTTCTTCTAGTTTCGCATACAATGATGAATTTTGTCAAGTTCTAACCAAAAAGAGCCTGAAATTCACTTTCAGGACTCTCTTCTTATTTAATCTTTTCTTCTTCGTAATCACTATTACTACAAACGACCTGCTTGCCACCACCACGGACTTTTTTCTCCATGAGGAAGTTGCCACATTTTGGACAGTCACGACCAACAGGTTTGTCCCAAGAGGTAAATTCACATTCTGGATAGCGATTGCAACCATAGAAGAGGCGATTACGTTTAGTTTTACGTTCAATGATTTGTCCCTGATGACAACTTGGACACTCTACACCGATTTCTTTTACGATTGCTTGGGTATGACGACAATCTGGGAAATTGCTACAAGCGTAGAACTTACCAAAACGACCAAGTTTAATGACCATTGGACTACCACACACTTCACAGTCAAATCCAGCCAGTTCATCCTTGATTTGGATTTTTTCCATTTCTTCTTCAGCCTTGGCGACTTCTTTGGAGAATGGTTTGTAAAAGGCATCAATGACACGTTGCCACTGCTCTTTTCCGACTTCGACATCATCCAGCTTGCCTTCCATTTCAGCTGTAAAGGTCACATTTACGATATCTGGGAAATATTCAACGATGAGCTTGTTAACAATTTCCCCCAACTCTGTCGGTTCAAAACGTTTGGCTACAAGGCGAACATAATAACGTTTCTGAATGGTTTCAATGGTTGGAGCGTAGGTTGACGGACGTCCAACCCCATTTTCCTCCAAGGTCTTGATCAGGGTCGCTTCAGAATAACGAGCAGGCGGTTGGGTGAAATGTTGCTCTGGTTTGCTATTGACCTGTTTAACCACATCTCCAACAGCCATATCTGGTAACATCTTATTCTTGTCAGAATCATTATAAATGGCAAGATAACCATCAAACTTAATCTGACTACCATTAGCAGCAAATTGAATTCCATTTTGCGACAATTTAACAGCCATGGTATCAAAGACAGCAGCTGTCATCTGGCTAGCCACAAAACGATTCCAGATAAGAGTATAAAGCTTAAGCTGATCCTTGTCCAGATACTTAGCGATGCTTTCAGGTGTATTAAAAACACTAGACGGGCGAATAGCCTCGTGGGCATCCTGAGCTCCTGAAGCATTTTTGACCTTGCTACCATGCTTAGAATACTTACTACCAAAACGGTCCGTAATGAAGCTTGCTGCCTCATTTTGCGCTACAGGACTGATACGAGTCGAATCGGTACGCATATAGGTAATCAAACCTTGAACACCAGAACCAATATTAATCCCTTCATAAAGCTGTTGGGCAACCATCATAGTCTTTCGAGTACGGAAGTTAATTTTATTGGCAGCGTCCATCTGCATGGATGAAGTGGTATAGGGTAAAGGAGCATTGCGTTTGCGCTCTTTCTTATCTACCTGATCCACTGAAAAATCCTTACTAGTCAGACGAGACAAGACTTCCTTGACCTCATCATTGCTAGTCAATTTCAGCTTTTTGCCATCCACTCCATAGAAGGAAGCTTGAAATTGCTTGGTTCCCTTTTTAAAAACACCATCAATTGTCCAGTATTCTTCTGGTTGGAAGGCATTAATTTCATTTTCACGGTCAATGATTAACTTAAGCGCAATGGACTGAACGCGACCTGCTGACAAGCCCTTCTTGACCTTTTTCCACAAAATAGGCGAAATCGAATACCCTACCAAGCGGTCCAAAACACGACGAGCCTGTTGGGCATCGACCAAGTCCATATCAATCTTGCGAGGTTCTTTAAAAGCATTTTTGACCGCATCCTTGGTGATTTCATTGAAGACCACACGGTTGGCATCATTTTCATCTAAGTTGAGAATGTGAGCCAAATGCCAAGAAATCGCTTCTCCTTCACGGTCCGGGTCACTCGCCAGAAAGACTTTATTAGCTTTTTTAGCTTCTTTTTTCAAGTCATTGATAAGAGGACCTTTTCCTCGGATATTAATATATTGCGGTTCATAATTATTTTCAATATCGACGGACATACTGGATTTCTTCAAATCCCGAATATGACCGACACTGGCTAAAACCTTGTAGTTTCTGCCGAGATATTTTTCAATCGTCTTGGCCTTAGCAGGCGACTCCACGATTACTAGATTTTTTTTAACTGTTGATTTTTTCTTTTTTGTTGCCGTAGCCACAGTATCACACCTTTTCAAAGTAATAAACTTTATAAAGTGTAAACCATTTTGCCATAACTGTCAAGACTTAGCTCCTATATATAGAAGAAAAGTTTGTCTAGTAAGCGGACTTTCTTCTTATACTCAATGAAAATCAAAGAGTGAACTAGGAAGCTAGCCGCAGGCTGTACTTGAGTACGGCAAGGTGAAGCTGACGCGGTTTGAAGAGATTTTCGAAGAGTATTAAAATTCAAATTCCGCAAGAACATCCTGCCCACTTGTGACCAATTTTGCACCTTCTTGAATCAAATGATGGCAACCGTCTGATAGTCCATCTAAAATGCTACCAGGAATAGCAAAAACATCGCGTCCTTCTTCCATTGCCCTCTCACAGGTAATGAGACTACCTGAGCGCATCTTAGCCTCTGCTACAATCACGCCACGACAAAGTCCAGCAATGATGCGATTACGGGCAGGAAAATGAAATTTAAGAGGTTGTTCGCCAGGTCCATATTCACTGAGAACCAGATGATCATTGCCGATGTAGTCTTGCAAGCGTTTATTGGCTTTAGGATAAAACACATCCAGTCCTGTTCCAATCACTGCAATGGTTTTTCCACCATTCTGCAGGGCTGCCATATGAGCTGCTGTGTCAATTCCCTTGGCTAATCCACTGACGATAACCAGTTCATTTTCCATGCCCTGAATGACTTTTTCAACTGACTTAGCCCCCTGTTTGCTACAAGCACGACTTCCCACGACTGCTACCTTAGGAAATTTCAAGAGATCCAGGTTTCCCTTGTAAAATAAAAGTACAGGCGCATCATATATTTCACTCAAATCCCAAGGATAACAGTCATCTAAAATAGAGAAAGATGGAAATTTTTGAAACTCCTTCTCCAAATGCGTATCGTCTATCTGAAAATAACGTTCCATAAAAACAGCTGGATTTCGGCAACCTGAAATTTCTGCAATATCACCTAACAACAGTTCTTGATCAACATTTTCACCGTATTCTAGAACTGCCAAAACCTGTTGATTGGTCAAACCTGATTTTTTTAACTTATAGATTTCATAGTTTGTGATTTTCATAAATAACTCCATTTCTTTTTCTACTCATCTATTTATTCGTAAAAAATCAAAAAAACATCCGACTATTTTAGCCAGATGTTGGAATCTTTAATTTTCGTTTTTAAGAATTTCTTCTAATTTATGATAGTCTTGGACACTATCGATTTCATAGATGCTATTGCCTTCTAATTCTTCAACATAGACATCTAACTCTTTGATGTTATCCTTAACCATATTGTCCCAGTAGAGATCAACAAACTCGCCACTTGCATAAGCCTTGTCGATAAAGCTGACAATCTTTTCTGCAGTTGGAGCGTCCCAGAAGGATACACCACTAAGAATGCGACCAGCTTTGCTATCAACAGTAATGTCTTGAACCTTATAGTCATCTCCATAGACCAAGAACCATTCGTTGGTACAATCTTCACGATAAACACTAAAATAAGTCGAACGTGTCAAATCATTGCGGAACATATTTTTGAAGAGATAGTTATCCGCATCAATAACATAGCTGTTAGCCAACTCTTCTTTTACAAGATAGAGAGAGTAAAAGTTATTGTAGTCAGCGTATTTATCATTGAAAACGAGGCGAACACCATATTTTTCTTTTAAGTAATCGAATTGTTCTTTAAGGTAACCAACGATGATGATGATATCATGGATACCTTTTTCTTTGAGAAACTCAATTTGGTATTCAATCAAAGGTTTTTCATTAACCTGAACCAAGGCTTTAGGGGTATTTTCAGTCATAGGACGCAAGCGAGTTCCCAATCCCGCTGCTAAGATGATAGCTTTCACACGAATCTCCTTTATTCTTTAATAATAATATAAACTCCAGCAATGACGACAAGTGACGTAATAATTGTCAACATATCTAGCGGTGCACCCAAGAAAACAACAGCAAACAAGACTGTCCATACTACATAGCTCACATTCAAGCCTGTAGCCTTGGCTGGTTGCAAGCGATTGATAGCGATATAATAAGCCAAGTAGGAAATCATATCAAAGGCTGCAAAGACAATCATGAGACCTAGCAATTGTCCATTGGCCACTTCTGCAAATGACTGATGAGAGAAGAGCACAATCACAAGATAGGATAAGAATGAAGTTACTTGACGGATTAAGAGAGCTTCGATTTCACTCAATTCACTTTCCATGGCAAAGGAGCTAAGGACACTTTCACTCCCCCATGCAATGGCACAAACCAAAGCACAAAGAATCCCAATGTAGAAAGAATTAACCTGTTCAACCTTATAGGTCTGAGCAATAATCCCTCCAATAATCAAGACGATCCCAAACACAGTATTTTTCGAAATCTTGTGCTTCAAAAAGAAGAAAGCCAATAAAACTGAAATCGCAGGGTAAATAGCCGATACAGATGAAGCTAAGGAACTTCCGATATACTTAACTGCGTAAAGATTGGCCTGCATACCGATAGGGCCTGCTAATAAGGCTCCGATGATCACACTAACATTGCGAATATTTAAGAAAATTGAGAGACGAACTTTTCCTTCTTTCACCAAGAGAAAAACTAGTAAGATAAAGATACTCAAGAAATCGTGAGCAGCGGCCACCACAAAGGGCGACAAATCTGTAAAAATCGAAAAGATATAAGCACTAATCGTTAGACCTAAACCCCAGAAAATACCTGAGAGTAGACCAAAAGAAACTCCATTTTTATTTTTCATCTGAACCTCCATAATATGACAAACCTTTAACAGCTCTTTGGTAACGATTCACACCATAGTCACCAAAATCTGTGCCTTGCTCTTCCTTATAGACAGTCCATAGACTCCAAATAGCATCTTGTAAAATTTTATAAATGGCAATCTTTTCACGAGAGACAGGAGTTTGTTCACTCTCATAGTGAGATAAGAAAGCTTCTTCCTCTTGACGTGTGAATTCAGACTCTAAAAAGAGGGCAGCCAAATCCCACATTGGATCGTTCATTGATGAATATTCCCAGTCAATCAGATATAGACGTCCTTGAGGTGATTCGATAAAGTTTTCAGGCACCAAATCGATATGACAAGATTTTCTATCAACACCTAAGTCAGCCAGTCTTTTCTCTAAGGAGAAAACTTCTTTTCTAACTGCTTCATAGTTGGCATAAGGGATTTTCTCTTCAATCAAGGATTCGTATTTTTTGATTTCTTCAAAAGGAGCAAATTCTCCTCTTAATTCCTTGCCAGAAGCATGAATAGTTTGTAATATTGGAGCAATTTTATCAAATTTGGTCTTGATTGACATTGAATCAAGCGTAATCGCAGATTCGATATACTCATTTACTTTGATACCAGCTTCAATATCAAAAAGATAATTTTTTACATCTAAGTCTAAATCCTTTAGTAGTTCAAGATTGTACTTTTCATCTTGACGATTAATCAGTTTTTCTGTCCCTTTACCAAAAAATTTAACAATGTATTGCTTATTTGTCGTTTTGATCAAATAGTTTTGATTGGTCATTCCCCCCAGTTGTTCAACACTGAGGACTTCCTCTTCTTGACTAAGTAAGGAAGAAATTTTTTCTTTAATGATTTTCTCCACAATTAACCTCCAGGACTTATACTTCCCACTTAAACACGGTTTTAAAGGCTGTGTTTAAATCGGTTGCAAAGACACGGTGAATATCTTTAATTTCTCTTACAGGTTCTTCTAGATAAAGGATATTTTTAAGACGATTGGCAAATTTCTTGACTTCCATCATTTGGATTGCATTTTCAAAATCAATGCGACCAGAACGAGAGGACCCAACTAAGAGCAAGCCCTTTTCTAAGGCATCACGAGTATTGAGATTGACTTTATATTCGCTAACTCCCATCATGAGAATCGTTCCCTGAGGACGAATGTAGCGAATCAAGTCATTAATAGCTGGTCCAGTACCATCACCACCACAACACTCAAAAGCATGGTCAAAGGCCAAATCTTCAGGAATATTATCAGTAATATAACATTCTTTGGCAAATGAGAAAAGTTCCAATTTTTCCCAATGACGACCAATAACCACAATCTCTGCATCTGGCAAAGTATAGTTGATAATATTAGCAACCACAAAAGCTAAACTTCCATCTCCGATAACGGCGATTCGGTCCCGCTTGCTATGAGCAAGGGTCAATAGACGACTCATAGCGTGCATACCGACACTGACAAACTCTGTAATCGCTGCAACCGTATCTTCGATAGCATCATAAGCCACCACACGATCTTTAGGAAGAGAAACAAACTCTCTCATAAAGCCATCAAATCCACTAGACAAGAAATGAGCCCCTGTCATGTAGTTTTCATAGAATTCTTCATCACTCTGCATAGGAGGCTGATTAGGAATCATGACAACTTTTTGCCCAACCTCATAGGTTCCTGTCGGGTCAGAAATAACGGTTCCACATGACTCGTGAATCATTGCCATTGGAAGCTTTTTATTCAAAATCTTTGGATCACGTTTTCCTTGGTAGTAACGCTGATCCGCATGACAGACCGCCATATAATTAGGGCGGATGAGGATATGATTCTCTTGGTCAATAGCCTCTTCCTGATATTTGACATTGATAAACTTAGGCTTAGTTAGTTGATAAATTTGATTAATCATTTTACTAGTCTTTCTCAATCATACTTTTTGCAATCTTCAAATCTGTTACGGTTGTAATCTTCAGATTTGAGTATTCACCTTTGGCCAAGGCCACATCTTTTCCTTTGATCACAAAGATTTTACATGCATCTGTCAAGATTTCCTTCTCTTCATCAGAAAGAGATCCATAAAGGTCCATGAAGTCCTTGCAACGGAATGTTTGAGGTGTTTGTCCTTGATAAAGGTGAGCACGATTTGGAATATCTGTAATAAATTGACCATTGGTACTTTCAACGATAGTATCAACCGCTTCTACAACTGTGTCCACTGCGTCATGATTTTGGGCAAGTTGGATATTGTCCTGAATCATGCGAAGCGTAATAAATGGACGAACAGAATCGTGGGTAACAACGATATCCTCTGGTGTAAGCGGACGATAAGCATCAATGGCTTCAATGATTTTCTCAATACTTGTATTGCGGTCAGCACCACCTTTTGTAATGATGATACGTTCCTTATGAAGAGGAAGATATTTATCTACAAGATCTTCTGCATGAGAAACCCAGTCTCCATGAACCCCAACTACAATTTTTTCAATACTTGGTTCCAAGACAAATTTTTCAATTGTATGAATCAAGATAGGTCGATCACCTAGCTCTAAAAATTGTTTTGGCAAGTTACTGATTCCCATACGTGTGCCAGTTCCACCAGCAAGAATTCCTGCATAAATCATCTTTTTTCTCCTTTGTCTTACTAAAAAAACTTATTCTCTCTATTATACCACAATCTAGTCCTATCATAAAAGAAATACTAGTCATCCCGTTCTAGAATAGGAGGATTAAGCAGTTCCATTATTCAAAGAAACTGGTCCATTTCTAGTAGTGACTAGGAATTCTGTAGTCATTACTAATAAATGGCTGTGAAATTTTAGAGTTCTTCAGAATAATATAGTTTTCTTAAAGAAAGCTTAAAATCAAACTTTGAAACTTCAAAGTGGTTGCTTTACTTACTGCCCTTCATTTCTTATTAGCTAACTTTATGATATAATGAAAAACGAGGTAAATTGAATGAAAAGTATAAAATTAAATGCTCTATCTTACATGGGAATTCGTGTCTTGAATATTATTTTTCCCATCTTAACTGGTACCTACGTCGCGCGTGTCTTGGACCGAACTGACTATGGTTACTTCAACTCAGTCGACACAATTTTGTCATTTTTCTTACCCTTTGCAACTTATGGGGTCTATAACTACGGTTTACGAGCCATCAGCAATGTCAAGGATAACAAAAAAGATCTGAATAGAACCTTCTCTAGTCTTTTTTATTTGTGCATAGCTTGTACGATTTTGACTACTGCTGTCTATATCCTTGCCTATCCTCTCTTCTTTACAGATAATCCAATCATCAAAAAGGTCTACCTTGTTATGGGGATTCAACTCATTGCCCAGATTTTTTCAATCGAGTGGGTCAATGAAGCTCTGGAAAATTACAGTTTTCTTTTTTACAAGACTGCCTTCATCCGTATCCTGATGCTGGTCTCTATTTTCCTGTTTGTCAAAAATGAACACGATATTGTTGTCTATACACTTGTGATGAGTTTATCGACACTGATTAACTATCTGATTAGTTATTTTTGGATTAAAAGAGACATTAAGCTTGTTAAGATTCACATAAGTGATTTTAAACCGCTCTTTCTCCCTTTGACAGCCATGTTGGTCTTTGCCAATGCCAATATGCTCTTCACTTTTTTGGATCGTCTCTTCCTCGTTAAAACAGGGATTGATGTCAACGTTAGTTACTATACCATGGCTCAACGAATTGTGACCGTTATAGCTGGTGTTGTAACAGGAGCTATCGGAGTGAGTGTGCCTCGTCTCAGTTACTATCTAGGAAAAGGCGATAAGGAAGCCTATGTCGCACTTGTTAACAGAGGCAGTCGAATCTTTAACTTCTTTATCATTCCACTGAGTTTTGGACTCATGGTTTTAGGACCAAATGCCATCCTACTTTACGGTAGTGAAAAATATATCGGAGGTGGTATCTTAACCTCTCTCTTCGCTTTTCGTACGATTATCCTGGCCTTAGATACCATTCTTGGTTCCCAAATTCTCTTTACAAATGGCTATGAAAAACGAATCACAGTCTATACAGTCTTTGCAGGATTACTCAATTTGGGCTTAAATAGTCTCCTCTTTTTCAACCACATCGTGGCTCCTGAATACTACTTACTGACAACTATGCTATCAGAGGCCTCTCTACTTGTTTTCTATATCATTTTCATCCATAGAAAACAACTCATCCACTTAGGACATATCTTTAGCTATACTGTTCGATACTCGCTCTTTTCACTTTCCTTTGTAGGAATTTATTTCCTGATTAATTTCTTGTATCCCGTGGATATGGTCATTAATTTGCCATTTTTGATTAATACTGGTTTGATTGTCTTGTTATCAGCCATCTCTTATATTGGTCTACTTGCCTTCACCAAAGATAGCATTTTCTATGAATTTTTAAACCATGTCCTAGCCTTAAAAAATAAATTCAAAAAATCTTAGGAGTATAGAATGAAACAACTAACCATTGAAGATGCCAAACAAATTGAATTAGAAATTTTGGATTATATTGATACTCTCTGTAAAAAGCACAATATCAACTATATTATTAACTACGGTACTCTGATTGGGGCAGTTCGACATCAGGGCTTTATTCCTTGGGACGACGATATCGATCTGTCCATGCCTCGAGAAGACTACCAACGATTTATAAACATTTTTCAAAAGGAAAAAAACAAATATAAGCTCCTTTCCTTAGAAACTGATAAGAACTACTTTAACAACTTTATCAAAATAACCGACAGTACAACTAAAATTATTGATACTCGGAATACAAAAACCTATGAGTCAGGTGTTTTTATCGATATTTTCCCTATGGATTGCTTTGATGATCCTAAGGTCATTGATACTTGTTATAAACTGGAAAGCTTCAAACTTCTGTCTTTCAGTAAACATAAAAATATTGTCTATAAGGATAGCCTTTTAAAAGATTTGATACGAACAGCCTTTTGGTTGCTCCTTCGACCGGTTTCTCCTCGTTATTTTGCAAATAAAATCGAGAAAGAAATTCAAAAATATAATCGTGAGAATGGGCAGTATATGGCTTTTATCCCTTCTAAATTTAAGGAAAAGGAAGTCTTCCCAAGTGGTACCTTCGATAAAACAATTGATTTACCCTTTGAAAATTTAAGCCTTCCAGCACCTGAAAAATTTGATACTATTTTGACGCAATTTTATGGAGATTATATGACCCTACCACCAGAAGAAAAACGCTTCTACAGTCATGAATTTCACGCTTATAAATTGGAGGATTAGGATGCAGTATTTAGAAAAAGAAGAAATTAAAGAAATTCAACTAGCCCTGCTAGACTATATTGATGAGACTTGTAAGAAACATGATATTCCTTATTTTCTAAGTTATGGAACCATGCTTGGAGCTATCCGCCACAAAGGTATGATTCCCTGGGACGATGATATTGATATTTCTCTCTATCGTGAAGATTATGATCGCTTATTGAAAATTATTGTGGAAGAAGACCATCCACGTTATAAGGTTCTCTCCTACGACACTTCTTCTTGGTACTTCCATAATTTCGCATCGATTTTGGATACTTCTACTGTTATCGAAGACCATGTTAAGTACAAGCGTCACGACACCAGTCTCTTTATCGATGTCTTCCCAATTGATCGCTTTACAGACTTGAGCATTGTCGACAAGAGTTATAAGTATGTAGCCCTTCGTCAACTAGCTTATATCAAAAAATCACGCGCAGTTCACGGTGATAGCAAATTAAAAGATTTTCTAAGATTATGTAGCTGGCACGCCCTCCGATTTGTCAATCCTCGTTACTTTTACAAGAAAATTGATCAGCTAGTCAAAAATGCTGTAACCAACACTCCTCAATATGAGGGAGGAATTGGTATTGGTAAAGAAGGAATGAAAGAAGTCTTCCCAGTTGATACCTTTAAAGAACTCATCTTAACTGAGTTTGAAGGCCGTATGTTGCCCGTCCCTAAAAAATATGATCAATTTTTAACCCAGATGTATGGGGATTATATGACACCACCATCAAAAGAAATGCAGGAGTGGTATAGCCACAGTATTAAAGCTTATCGCAAAAGCTGATTAAGCAGTAGTTTACAAGAAAAAATATAACAAAAAAGAGAAGATCGTTATACCTTCTCTTTTTTCTATTTAAATCGCTTCTGTGACAAAACTACGGCTTTCCAATACTTTGAGCATGGCGTTAGCTGTATCTAGGGCTGTGAAGAGGGGCACTCCGTGTTCAATAGCTGAACGGCGAATTTGCTCTCCATCTTCGTCAGCAGTTCGTTTTGTTCCAACTGTATTAATGATAGCTTGAATTCTTCCTTTGCGAACAAAACTTGGAATATCCTTATCGTCATCACCAATCTTACCAACAGGTTGGGCTTGCAATCCATGACTGGCAAAGAAGGCTGCTGTTCCTTCTGTCGCGAGGATTCCATAGCCAATATTTTGGAAACGACGAGCCAAGTCCAAGGCTTCTTCTTTGGCATCATCAGCGATGGTAAATACAACGTTACCAAAAGTTGGCAAGTGTAAGTAAGAAGCTTCAAAAGCCTTATAGAGAGCTTTTTCTAAAGTCGTATCAGAACCCATAACTTCCCCTGTTGACTTCATTTCAGGACCAAGTAAGCTGTCTACCTTAGCTAGTTTGGTAAAGGAGAAGACAGGTGCCTTGATATGAACGCGGGTACTTTCAGGGTAAAGTCCATCTTGGTAGCCAAGTTCTTCAAGTTTTTGACCAAGAATGAGCTTGGTTGCTACTTGAGCCATAGGGATATTGGTTACCTTAGAAAGGAATGGCACCGTACGGCTAGCACGTGGATTGACCTCAATAACATAGACTTTTTCATCCTTGATGACAAACTGGATGTTCATCATTCCAAGGCAGTTAAGACCGATTGCTAGGCGTTTAGTATAGTCTGCGATTGTTTCTTGCACCTTTTGCGACAAGGTTTGCGGTGGGTAAACGGCCATTGAGTCACCTGAGTGGACACCAGCACGTTCAATATGCTCCATGATACCTGGGATGAGGACATTTTGTCCGTCTGAAATGGCATCGACTTCACACTCTTGTCCGACGATATAAGAGTCAACAAGAACAGGGTGGTCTGGACTTGCCTTAACCGCAGTACGCATATAAGAACGAAGGTCTTCTTCGTTTTCAACGATTTCCATGGCACGTCCACCAAGTACATAAGATGGGCGGACAAGAACTGGGAAGCCAATCTTGCGAGCTGCAAGAACTGCTTCTTCTTCATTGGTAGCCGTTTGTCCTGGTGGCTGTGGAATATCCAAATCTTTTAGAGCTTGCTCGAAGAGGTCACGGTCTTCCGCACGGTCTAGGTCAGCTACTTGCGTACCAAGAATAGTCACACCTGCTTTAGCCAATGGCTCAGCTAGGTTGATAGCTGTTTGACCACCAAACTGAACGATAACCCCTTTTGGTTGCTCCAAGTCGATGACATTCATAACATCTTCGAATGTCAATGGCTCAAAGTAAAGCTTGTCTGATACAGAGAAGTCTGTTGAAACGGTCTCTGGGTTTGAGTTCATGATGATGGCTTCATAGCCAGCCGCTTGAATAGCCTTAACCGAGTGAACAGTTGCGTAGTCAAACTCAACACCTTGACCTATACGGATTGGACCAGAACCTAGGACTAGTACAGATTCCTTATCAGACTTGATAGATTCATTTTCCCATCCATAGGTTGAATAGAAATATGGTGTTTCAGAGTCAAATTCTGCCGCACAAGTATCTACCATCTTGTAGACTGGGACAATCTTGTTTTCCAAACGAAGCTGGCGAACTTGGTCAGCTGTAGTATTCCAGAGTTCAGCAATCTTACGGTCTGAGAAGCCATTAAGTTTAGCTGTTTTCAAGACTTCTAGATCTTGTGGATGGGCACCCAATTCTTGCTCAATTTCAAAGATATGCAAGAGTTTATCGAGATAAAAAATATCGATTTTTGTAAGCTCAGCAATTTCTTCTGGTGTGTAACCACGACGAATTGCTTCTGATACGTAGAAGAGACGGTCATCCTGGGCTTTGACTACTTTTTCAATCAAGGAATCATCAGAAACCTCTGCAAGTTCAGGCATTTCATTGTGGTGCACCCCAATTTCAAGGGAGCGACAAGCTTTAAGGAGAGATTCCTCGATGTTACGACCAATCGCCATGACTTCCCCAGTCGCCTTCATCTGAGTACCAAGACGACGCTCACCCTTTTCAAACTTGTCAAATGGGAAACGTGGAATCTTGGCAACAACGTAGTCAAGGGCTGGCTCAAACATGGCATAGGTTGAACCTGTGACTGGGTTGATCACCTCATCTAAGGTCAAACCTACTGCAATCTTAGCAGCCAATTTGGCAATTGGATAACCTGTCGCTTTAGAGGCAAGGGCTGAAGAACGTGATACACGGGGGTTTACTTCGATGACATAGTATTTGAAGCTATGCGGATCAAGGGCTAGCTGAACGTTACATCCCCCTTCAATCTTAAGGGCACGAATGATGCTCAAGCTTGCGTCACGAAGCATTTGATTTTCATAGTCTGACATGGTTTGCGCAGGAGCAAATACAATGGAATCCCCTGTGTGAATCCCAACTGGGTCAAAGTTTTCCATGTTACAAACAACCAAAGCATTATCAGCTGAGTCACGCATCACTTCGTATTCGATTTCCTTGAAACCTGCGATTGAACGCTCAATCAAACATTGGGTCACAGGTGATAATTTCAATCCATTTTCAGCGATTTCACGCAATTCTTCCTCATTAGCACACATACCACCACCAGTACCACCAAGTGTAAAGGCTGGGCGAACGATGACTGGGTAGCCAATTGTTGCTGCAAAGGCAACTGCTTCTTCGACTGTGTTGACAATTTCAGATTCTGGAATGGGTTGGTTGAGCTCTTCCATCAATTGTTTAAAGAGATCACGGTCCTCCGCTTGGTCAATAGCAGATAATTTAGTTCCCAGAAGTTCAACACCAAGCTCATCTAGGATACCATTTTTAGATAATTCCATAGCCATATTGAGACCTGTCTGACCACCAAGGGTTGGAAGCAAGGCATCTGGACGTTCCTTACGAAGAATACGTGTCACGAACTCAAGTGTAATCGGTTCGATGTAAACCTTGTCAGCAATTTCCTTGTCCGTCATGATAGTTGCAGGGTTTGAGTTAACCAAAACAACCTCATAACCTTCCTCTTTCAACGACAAGCAAGCCTGGGTCCCAGCATAGTCAAACTCAGCAGCCTGACCAATAATAATCGGACCAGAACCAATCACCATAATTTTTTGAATATCAGTACGTTTAGGCATAGTTTATGATACAAAGCCCGTAAAGAACACAGTGAAAATAGGAAACTCGGTGCAGACACCTTCAGCGTCAAGACGATGTTTATCTTTTTCACACAGTTCTTAGGGCGTGTTCACTTCCGCGAACAATGTATCTTCTCCTTTCTATTCGGCAACTCTCAGGTTGCCATTAAATAAATTCTCCGACGAGCTTTTACTCGTTCTTAGTTTGATTGTTTAAAAGCTTCCATCATCTCGATAAACTCGTCAAATAGGTAGCTTGCGTCGTGTGGACCAGGGGCTGCGTCTGGGTGGTATTGAACAGAGAAAGCAGGTTGGTATCTGTGACGCACACCTTCAACTGACTTGTCATTGATTTCTTCGTGGGTGATAATCAAGTGTTCTGGCAAATCCTCACGGCTAACTGCATAGCCATGGTTTTGACTTGTAAAATCCACACGTCCAGTAGCAATTTCGCGTACCGCATGGTTAAATCCACGGTGACCAAATTTCATCTTGTAAGTCTTAGCACCATTTGCCATTGCAAAGAGTTGGTGCCCCATACAAATACCAAAGATTGGAATTTTTCCTTGCACACCGCGAATCATATCCAGTGCCTGTGGAACATCTTCTGGGTTACCTGGACCGTTTGACAACATAACTCCGTCAGGATTGAGATGGAGAATTTCTTCCGCCGTTGTTGAATAAGGAACGACGGTCACGTTACAGTTGCGTTTAGAAAGTTCACGTAAGATTGAGTGCTTGAGACCAAAGTCCACTAAGACAACACTTAAACCAACTCCTGGAGCTGGATATGAAGTTTTAGTAGAAACCTGCTTGATATTGTCTGTCGGCAAGACTGTTGCTTGGAGCTGGTCCGTCACATGGTCCATACTGTCCCCAACATGGGTCAAGGTTGCACGCATCGTACCATGCTTACGGATAATCTTGGTGAGTGCACGCGTATCAATCCCTGAAATACCAGGAATTTTCTTGGCTTTCAAAAATTCATCCAAGGTCATTTGGTTGCGCCAGTTACTAGCTCTACGTGCTTCTTCGAAAACAACGACTCCCTTACAAGTTGGAATAATGGATTCGTAATCATCACGGTTAATTCCATAATTTCCCACCAAAGGATAAGTAAAGGTCAAGATTTGTCCATTATAAGACTGGTCTGTAATGGATTCTTGATAGCCGGTCATCCCTGTATTAAAGACGATTTCGCCTGTTACATCAATATCTGCTCCGAAGGCCTTGCCTTCAAAAACTGTGCCATCTTCTAATACTAGAAGTCTTTTTGTCATATTTTCACCTCTCGTGGACGCTCACTGGCGTCTTTTAACGTCTTGTGTTTTAGTTGGCGTTTCTACTCGCCAGTACGGATTCTAAGATTGCCATTCGAACAAAAACACCATTGGTCATTTGTTGGACAATCCGTGATTTTGGTGCTTCAACCAAGTGGTCTGCGATTTCTACATCACGATTGACTGGAGCTGGGTGCATAAGGATTGCTGTTTCTTTCAAACGATCGTAACGTTCTTGAGTCAAGCCATGTTGGGCATGGTAGTCTTCTTTTGAAAAGACAGCTCCACTATCATGACGTTCATGTTGCACACGGAGAAACATCATGACATCCACCTGATCAATAATTTCATCAATAGTTACAAACTGTCCATAGTCTGCAAACTCTTGACTTCTCCATTCCTCAGGTCCAGCAAAGTAAAGTTCAGCTCCCAAGCGTTTCAAAATCTGCATATTAGATTTGGCAACGCGTGAGTGGTCCAAGTCACCTGCAATCGCAACCTTGAGACCCTCAAAGTGACCAAATTCCTCATAAATAGTCATCAAATCAAGCAAGCTCTGGCTAGGATGTTGTCCCGAACCATCTCCACCATTGATAATGGAAGTCGTAATCGTTGGACTTGCAATTAACTCTCTGTAGTAGTCAACCTCAGGGTGGCGAATCACACAGACATCCACTCCTAAAGCAGACAGAGTAAGGATGGTATCATAAAGTGTCTCACCCTTATTAACCGAACTAGTTTTCACATCAAAGTCAAGTCGTTCCAATCCCAGTTTAATCTCTGCCACTTCAAAGGACTTATGCGTCCGTGTAGAATCCTCAAAGAAAAGATTGGAAACAATCGGATGGTCCTCGTAGGGAAGCTGAGCTCCGTTTTTAAACTCAATTCCTCGCTTGATCAATTTCATGACTTGATCGACAGTGAGGTCTTCCATGGACACTACATGGTTCAATGCTTGTTGATTTTCTGACATGGCTACTCCTTCAGCTTTCTAAGCTTCTTCAGTAATCAGAACTCTGTCTTGGCCATCAAGTTCTGCCATCTCTACGATGATTTCTTCAGAACGACTAGTTGGGATATTTTTTCCAACGTAATCTGGACGGATTGGCAATTCTCTATGTCCACGATCGACTAGAACTGCTAAACTCACGCGCGCAGGACGACCATGACCGACAATATTATCAATAGCAGCACGGATGGTACGACCTGTATAGAGCACATCATCCACCAAGATAACTTCACGGTCTGTCACATCGACAGAAACCAAAGAAGTATCTTCTCCACTTTTAACATCATCACGGAAAGGTTTCGTATCCAATTCCACAACAGGAACTGAAAGATTTTCTAGCTGTTCCAAACGTTCTTGGATTCGGTGGGCGATAAAGACACCGCGAGTTTTAATACCAGCCAAGACGATTTTATTCAAATCTTTGTTGCGTTCGATAATCTCATAAGTAATACGCGTAATCGCTCGTTTGACGGTCAATTCGTCTACAACTTCTTTTGTCTTCATGACAAACCTCCAAAAAGAAAAGTCTCCTTAAACAAGGAGACTTGAAATGTATAGCTAAGTAAGCCCTACTGCAAACAGTATAGACTTCACCCTTCTACTTTATCACGCTCCTTGCCTGCCTCACGGGACAGGTTTAAAGGAATATTTAGTTATCAATTACTATAGCACAAAGCATGCTTAAAATCAAGCAAAAACTTTTGATGAGCCATCTTATAAATTGCTAAAATCATATAACTGTGGGTACTGGTCACACTCTGGATTTTTAGGATGGCAAATGGCTCTTCCAAAATAAATCATGGCCTGATGGGCTGCTAACCACTGCTCCGGTGGCAAGATATCCATAACTCGTTTTTCCACCTCAAGCGGTGTCGCTGATTTTTTGACAATATCGTGGTGTTTGCAAATACGCTCCACATGAGTATCCACTGCAAAGGCTGGAATCCCAAACCCCACACTCATGACTACATTGGCTGTTTTGCGACCAACACCTGCTAAACTCTCTAATTCCTCACGTGTTTGAGGAACTTGGCCATCAAAATCGTCTAGTAACTGTTGGGCACATTTTTTAAGGAATTTAGCCTTATTTCGATACAGTCCCAGGCGAGAAATGTGTGAAGCAATCTCACTTTCTGTTGCAACAGACATGGCTTGTGGCGTTGGAAAGGCAGCAAAGAGACCTGGTGTGGCCTTATTTACCGCTGCATCCGTCGTCTGCGCTGACAACATGACCGCAACCAAGAGTTCAAAATGATTGGTAAAATCAAGACTGGGCTTGGCATCTGGAAACAGAGCAATGATTTCTTCTAGCACTTTTCGTGCTCGTTTTTTTGACAAGACCATTATTCGTCTCCATCAAATAGTCCTTGTAAGCCAGCAAAAGGACTGTTTTCTTCTTTCTTAACTGCTTGTTGAGCTTGGTATTCTTCTTCTGTCATGATTTGCCAGTCATTTCCTGACACAAATCCTTGACCAGCCTCTTCTTCAGCCGTCAAGACCTTAATAGGAATATTTAGTAGGATATTGTCTGATACACTCTCAGCAAGGTCAAGTTCTCCATTTTCGATAGGCAAGACCAAATCATCATCTAGAACTTCTTGATCTAGCTGGTTAGTTGCGCCTTCCATGAAAACTTCCGTGACTGGATAAGATTCAACTAACTCAACTGGTTCCATACTGCGACTTGAAGCAAGAACAATGGTATAAGATAATTGATAATCTAAAAAATACATACGGTCTTCGTACTGTACTTTCCCAACTGCAAGGATATCTTTTACATCTAAAATTTCTTGATTGCGTGCATGCAGGTCTGCGGCTAGGTCTAACGTTTGTTCAAAATGCAAGCCTTCAGACTGCTTACGAATTTCTTGAATATTTAATTTCATACTTCCTCCATAAAGATTTACTCTCTTGATTATACCATGAAAAGGCTACAAATCAGCACGGCAAACTTTATAATTAAAATTTGAATTTTTAACATATTTACTATGATATTTTTGTTTTTTAGTGCTATACTATAGGCAATAATACATCAGAGCAAGGAGGATGCTCACATGGAAGATAAAGAACTCATTACTAATGCAACCCAACTCCTATCCGAGTTAAATAAAAGTTTCCAAAGCTGCAAACAGGGTAGGGCAGATGATATTCGACTACAAGAGCTACTAAACACTACTCTGCAAGAGCTCAAAAAAGCAGAAAAGTTGGACAACAGTATTTTAATCGACCTTGAGAAATTTTACCAACGTACCAGTCTACTTATTGGACTGGGTAGTCTAAAACTAAACAATCAAGCACGTACCGCTTGGCGCAACTATGACAAGTTCCATTACGAGCATGTTAAACACGTACTAACTCTTTATGGACCTGTTTTCGGATTTTAGAGATTAGAATTGTCGGTTTTCTGTTGACAAAATATCCTGAAAGGTATAGTATAGAGATACTAATACTCGGAGGTAAGGGAGACATGAACAACTAAGTCTATCAAATAAAGAACCTTTATTTAGTAGATCTTGTTTTTGTCTCTTTTTGTGTACTCTTTTATGCTCTTTTTCTGGCATTTTATACTCAATGAAAATCAAAGAGCAAACTAGGAAGCTAGCCGCAGGTTGCTCAAAGCACTGCTTTGAGGTTGTAGATAAGACTGACGAAGTCAGTTACATATATCTACGGTAAGGCGACGCTGACGTGGTTTGAAGAGATTTTCGAAGAGTATTAATAGAGTTTTTTGACATAAACTTTGGCTCTACTAGATAAAGTAGAGCTTTTTGTTATGCACTATCGACATTCTAGAAAGGGCAACAATATGATAAAAATCAATCATCTGACCATCACACAAAACAAAGATTTACGAGATCTTGTCTCAGACTTAAACATGACCATCCAAGACGGGGAAAAAGTAGCTATTATTGGAGAGGAAGGAAATGGCAAATCAACCTTACTTAAAACTTTAATGGGGGAAACTTTGTCTGATTTCACTATCAAGGGAGACATCCAGTCTGACTATCAGTCACTGGCCTATATTCCTCAAAAACTTCCCGAGGAGCTGAAAAAGAAAAGTCTACACGACTACTTCTTTTTAGATTCTCTTGATTTAGACTACAGTATCCTCTATCGTTTGGCTGAGGAATTGCATTTTGATGGCGATCGCTTCGCTAGCAACCAAGAGATTGGCAGTCTATCAGGAGGCGAAGCTTTGAAAATTCAGCTCATCCATGAGTTAGCCAAACCCTTTGAGATTCTATTTCTAGATGAACCTTCAAATGACCTAGACCTTGAGACGGTTGATTGGCTAAAAAGACAGATACAGAAGATGAGGCAAACCGTTATTTTCATTTCCCATGATGAAGACTTTCTTTCTGAAACGGCAGACACTATTGTTCACTTGCGACTGGTCAAGCACCGTAAAGAAGCGGAAACACTAGTAGAGCATTTAGACTATGATCGCTATAGTGAGCAGAGAAAGGCTAATTTTGCCAAACAAAGCAAGCAAGCTGCTAACGATCAAAGAGCCTACGATAAAACCATGGAAAAACATCGACGAGTCAAGCAAAATGTAGAAACTGCGCTTAGAGCTACTAAAGACAGTACTGCCGGTCGCCTATTGGCTAAAAAGATGAAAACTGTCCTCTCTCAAGAAAAACGCTTTGAAAAGGAAGCTCAGGCCATGACCCAAAAGCCACTTGAAGAGGAAGAAATCAAACTTTTCTTTTCAGATGTCCAACCATTACCGGCTTCTAAAGTCTTAATCCAATTGGAAAAAGAAAATTTGTCCATTGGCGACCGAGTTTTGGTTCAGGGACTGCAACTAACTGTCCATGGCCAAGAAAAAATCGGTATCATCGGCCCAAATGGTGTTGGAAAATCGACTCTGCTAGCCAAGTTGCAACAACTGCTTAGCGCAAAAAGAGAAATTTCGCTTGGTTTTATGCCACAAGATTACCACAAAAAACTGCAATTGGATTTATCACCAATAGCCTACCTCAGCAAAACTGGAGAAAAAGAGGAACTACAGAAAATCCAATCTCATCTAGCTAGTCTCAATTTCAGTTATCCAGAAATGCAGCATCAAATTCGCTCCTTATCTGGCGGGCAACAGGGTAAACTCCTGCTTTTGGATTTAGTCTTGCGCAAACCAAACTTTCTCCTTCTGGATGAACCCACACGAAACTTTTCACCCACTTCTCAACCCCAAATCAGAAAACTCTTTGCCACCTATCCAGGCGGTCTCATCACTGTTTCGCATGACCGTCGTTTCTTAAAAGAAGTTTGCTCGATCATCTATCGCTTAACAGAACACGGTCTGGAGGTAGTTAATTTAGACGATTTATAAATTTGCAACATAGCAGATAGATGGTGCAAAAACACAATTTTAGGAGAAAACGAAGTAAATCTTCCATAATAAAACGCATAATATCAAGTTTTTGCACACCTGATATTATGCGTTTTTAAGATTTTAAAGACTTTTTCCCAACATTCATTTTACATATGTTTTAAACGTTCAATCCGTTCTGAAATAGGTGGGTGGGTATAAAAGAGTTTTTGGAACCCTCCACCTTTCTTGGGATCATTGATATAAAGTGCACTGCTGGCATCATCAACAGGACGACTCATGGGTTTACTATTGTCTAACTTACGTAGAGCATTAATCATCCCTTGAGGATTGCGAGTCAACTCGACACTGGAAGCATCAGCTAGGAATTCCCTCTGACGAGAAATAGCTAGTTGCACCAAGGTTGCAGCGAGAGGCGCCAGAACAATAGCTAGTAGTGAAACCACGAGCATAATGATTTCTAAGCCATTTCCATCCCGATCATCATCACTTCGTCTGCGACCTGCGCCACCCCACCACATCATACGACCTGCCATACTAGAAAGCATAGTGATAGCACTGGCAAGGGCAACAGCAATAGTCGAAATGCGGATATCGTAGTTACGAATATGACTGACTTCATGTCCCATAACAGCTTCTAGTTCTTCACGATTCATGATAGCTAGGAGACCTGACGTCNCNNCAACCGCCGCATTTTGAGGGTTAGAACCTGTCGCAAAGGCATTTAAGGCTGGATCATCAATGATGAAAACACGGGGCATAGGAATCTGAGCCACCATAGCCATATCTTCCACTACATGGTAGAGGTCTGGTGCCGTTTGCTCATCAACCTCACGCGCCCCGTTCATGGACATGACAATCTCTGTCGATTGAAAAATCATGGACAAGGCATAGATAAAGCCAATAATCAGTGCGATAATCAAACCACCAAGCCCAGATCGCATAAAGAGGTAACCAACCGCATAGCCAACAAGAGCTAAGAGTAGGAAAAATACCAGCAACAAAATCCAGGTTTTTCGTTTATTGCTTGCAATTTGATCAAACAACATCTTAGTCACCTAAACCGCTAAAATCAACTTTAGGAACTACCTTTTCCTCTTCTGGTGTTTGAAGGAAATCTGCTGCTTTAAATCCAAACATTCCAGCGATAATATTGCTTGGGAAAGTTTCTAATTTTACATTGTAGTTGCTGACAACACTGTTGTAGAGTTGACGAGAGTAAGAAATTTTATTTTCTGTGTTTGTCAACTCCTCTTGCAATTTAACAAAGTTTGCACTAGCTTTCAAATCTGGATAGCTTTCTGCAACTGCAAAAATACCTGAAACCTGACGAGTGAGGGCATCACTAGCTTTCATAGCTTCTGCTGGTGAAGTTGCTGCTGCCACTTGGTTACGCAGTTCTGCTACCTTTTCAAGGGTAGAACCTTCATATTTGGCATAACCTTTTACAGTTTCAATCAAGTTTGGCAAGAGGTCATTTCGACGTTTCAACTGAACATCAATCTGACTCCAAGCCTCCTTTGTTTGCATACGATTCTTAACCAAACCGTTATAGCTAAGAATCACAAAAATAACAACAAGAGCGATAACTCCAAGAATAATCCAAGTCATTATATAAGTCCTTTCTGCTTTTAGATTAGTACCAGTATATCAAATTTTTAATGATTGTGGTAAAATAAGATGATACTAAAGAAGGAAATAACTATGAAACCAGAAACATTTTACAACCTGCTTGCCGAGCAAAATCTTCCACTTTCGGACCAGCAAAAAAAACAATTTGAACGCTATTTTGAGCTCTTGGTCGAGTGGAATGAAAAGATTAATTTAACAGCCATTACGGACAAGGAAGAAGTTTATCTCAAACATTTTTACGATTCGATTGCACCCATTCTTCAAGGCTTGATTTCCAATGAAACTATCAAATTGCTTGATATCGGAGCTGGGGCAGGATTTCCTAGTCTACCAATGAAAATCCTCTATCCTCAGTTAGATGTGACCATCATTGATTCTCTCAATAAGCGCATCAACTTCCTCCAACTCTTGGCTCAAGAACTGGATTTAGACGATGTTCATTTCTACCATGGACGTGCCGAAGATTTTGCACAAGACAAGAACTTCCGTGCTCAATATGATTTTGTAACAGCTCGTGCGGTAGCCCGCATGCAGGTTTTATCTGAATTGACTATTCCCTACCTTAAAGTTGGCGGAAAACTATTGGCGCTCAAGGCTAGCAATGCGCCTGAGGAATTATTAGAAGCTAAGAATGCTCTCAACCTCCTTTTTAGTAAGGTCGAAGACAATCTCAGCTACGCCCTACCAAATGGAGATCCGCGCTACATCACAGTGGTAGAAAAGAAAAAAGAAACGCCAAATAAATATCCACGTAAGGCTGGCATGCCCAATAAACGCCCGCTTTAATCTTTTTAGTAAAAAAATATTTACAAAGTTTGTAATTTTTGCTATACTATCACAAGCAAAGGTTTTTAATGTCATCCCGTGAGGTGACGAAGACGCAGAAATACTTGAAACTCTTTAAAGTCTAGATTTTAGAGAAGTCTTACTCTGAGGGCCTATTGCTGTAGAATAATGGGCTCTTTTTTGATGCCCAAAAGTGAGGTTTATATGAAACAAGAATCAACTGTTGATTTGTTACTAGACGTTGACCAACGTCCTTCGGCTGGAAAAGGAATTCTCCTTAGTTTCCAACACGTTTTCGCCATGTTCGGTGCGACCATCTTGGTACCCTTGATTTTGGGAATGCCTGTATCTGTTGCCCTTTTTGCTTCAGGTGTTGGAACACTCATCTACATGATCGCAACTGGTTTTAGAGTTCCAGTTTATCTAGGATCATCATTCGCCTTTATCACAGCAATGTCACTTGCTATGAAAGAAATGGGTGGTGATGTATCTGCTGCCCAAACAGGGGTTATCTTGACTGGTTTGGTCTATGTCCTTGTGGCTGCTGGTGTTCGTTTTGCAGGTACAAAATGGATTGATAAACTCTTGCCACCAATCATCATCGGACCTATGATCATCGTTATCGGTCTTGGACTTGCAGGTTCAGCTGTTACCAACGCTGGTCTTGTAGCTGATGGAAACTGGAAAAATGCTCTTGTAGCAGTTGTTACTTTCTTAATCGCTGCCTTTATCAACACAAAAGGAAAAGGCTTCCTACGAATCATTCCATTCCTCTTTGCCATTATCGGTGGCTATCTCTTCGCACTAACTCTTGGTTTGGTTGACTTTACACCAGTTCTAAAAGCTAACTGGTTTGAAATTCCTGGTTTCTACTTGCCATTTAGCACAGGTGGTGCCTTTAAAGAATACAATCTTTACTTTGGGCCAGAAACCATCGCTATCTTGCCAATCGCTATCGTAACAATTTCTGAACATATCGGAGACCATACTGTTTTGGGTCAAATCTGTGGCCGTCAATTCTTGAAAGAACCAGGTCTTCACCGTACTCTTCTTGGTGATGGTATCGCAACTTCTGTTTCTGCCTTCCTTGGTGGACCAGCCAATACAACTTATGGAGAAAATACAGGGGTTATCGGTATGACTCGTATCGCTTCTGTCTCAGTTATCCGTAACGCTGCCTTTATCGCAATTGCTCTTAGCTTCCTTGGTAAATTCACAGCCTTGATTTCAACTATTCCAAACGCTGTACTTGGTGGTATGTCAATCCTTCTCTATGGAGTTATCGCCAGCAACGGTTTGAAAGTCTTGATTAAAGAACGTGTTGATTTCGCTCAAATGCGTAACCTAATCATCGCAAGTGCTATGTTGGTACTTGGACTTGGAGGAGCTATCCTTAAACTTGGTCCAGTTACACTTTCAGGTACTGCCCTATCAGCCATGACAGGAATCATCTTGAACTTAATCTTGCCATACGAAAATAAAGACTAATACTCTTCGAAAATCTCTTCAAACCACGTCAACGTCTCCTTGTCGTAGATATGGTTACTGACTTCGTCAGTTCTATCTACAACCTCAAAACAGTGTTTTGAGCAACCTGCGGCTAGTTTCCTAGTTTGTTCTTTGATTTTCATTGAGTATAGGAGTCTAAACATATCAAAAAACGAGCATTTCCAATTACGGAAGTGCTCATTTTTCTTCTTTATAAAAAAGGAAAGCCCTGCGGCCTTCCTTTGTCTTACTTGCGTTTCTTCTTCGCTTTTTTCATTTTGTTAGCCATTCGTTTCATGGACTGTTTCATAGCAAATTCACCAATTTTACCTTTGAGTCCGCCACCAAACATCTGACTCATATCTGGCATTCCTGCTCCTCCGAGAGCTGACAGGTCAGGCATTCCGCCTTGTCCCATCATTCCTTCAAGGGCAGACATATCCATTCCTCCCATATTTGGCATATTTTTAGGAAGGTTGTTTGGATTGATTCCCATTTGCTTCATCATCTTGTTCATATCTCCAGACATAACACCCTGCATGAGCTGTTTAGCCTGGTTAAAGTCTTTAATGAATTTATTGACTTCTACAAAAGTATTTCCAGAACCTGCGGCAATACGACGACGACGGCTTGGATTTAACAAATCTGGATTTTCACGCTCTTCAGGCGTCATAGAAGAAACAATGGCACGTTTGCGCGCAATCTGGCGCTCATCCACCTTCATGTTTTGAAGGGCTGGATTGTTGGCCATACCTGGAATCATCTTGAGCAAGTCTTCCATCGGCCCCATGTTTTGCACCTGATCCAACTGATCAATGAAATCATTGAAATCAAAGGTATTTTCACGCATCTTCTCAGCCATTTCAAGAGCTTTTTGCTCATCGTATTCTTGAGAAGCTTTCTCAATCAAGGTCAACATATCCCCCATACCAAGGATACGACTAGACATACGATCTGGATGGAAGGTTTCAATGTCCGTAATCTTTTCACCTGTACCAGTGAACTTGATAGGTTTTCCAGTTATATGACGAACAGATAGAGCCGCACCACCACGAGTATCCCCATCAATCTTGGTAAGGATGACACCCGTTACTTCCAACTGAGCGTTAAATTCACGCGCAACATTGGCCGCTTCTTGACCAATCATGGCATCAACGACGAGCAGAATTTCATTTGGTTGAGCTAGTGCTTTCACGTCACGAAGCTCATTCATGAGGAGCTCATCAATCTGCAAACGTCCTGCTGTATCAATCAAAACATAGTCGTTGTGATTGGCTTGGGCTTGTTCCAAACCTTGACGAACAATCTCAACAGCTGGTACCTCTGTACCAAGAGCGAAGACAGGCACATCAATTTGTTGCCCCAAGGTCTTAAGCTGGTCAATAGCCGCAGGACGGTAGATATCCGCAGCAATCATCAAAGGACGGGCATTTTCTTCTTTCTTGAGTTTGTTGGCCAATTTACCTGCAAAGGTTGTTTTACCAGCCCCCTGTAAACCAACCATCATGATGATGGTTGGAATCTTAGGTGACTTGATAATTTCTGCCGTATCAGAACCTAAAACAGTTGTCAGTTCCTCATCAACGATTTTAATAATTTGTTGCGCAGGATTAAGGGTATCAATGACCTCATGCCCGACTGCACGCTCACGAACTTTCTTGATAAAGTCCTTTACAACAGGCAAGGCAACGTCGGCCTCAAGCAAGGCCAAGCGAATTTCTTTGGTTGCCTCTTGGACATCAGATTCAGAGATTTTTCCTTTTTTACGTAGGTTTTTAAAGACGTTCTGCAAACGTTCTGTTAAATTTTCAAATGCCATTATTTTCTCCTATTTTTTCAATTCAGTGGAAATCGTCCGAAATGTTGCAAACTCTCTAGTTCTTCGGTTGTGACTTCTTTAATGATTTCATTTGGATATCCCCAACAGCTAAATCCTTCTTTAAGGGCTTGAGGAATAGAATCAGGTGAGAGAATTTGTAGTCTTGTAGGAAATGGTTCCTCTGCAGCTAATAGTTTGCAAGGTATTCCTTTATAGACAACAAGATTTTCCATGATTACTCCCTATTATCAATACTGGTCAAAATCTCAATTTGCTCTTGCAGAAAAGCATCCTCTGGATAACGCTCCAAAATCTGATCAAAAATTTGACTGCGAACAATGTAGTCCGAGTACATGTGCAATTTCATCTCATAATCTTCCAGAATCTTTTCTGTCCGCTTGATATTATCATAGACAGCCTGACGACTGACACCAAACTCCTCGGCAATCTCAGCAAGGCTGTAATCATCAGCGTAGTATAGCTCGATATAATTCATTTGCTTATCTGTCAAAAGCGCCGCATAAAATTCAAAGAGCGCATTCATACGATTGGTTTTTTCGATTTCCATAACTTTTATTATACCAAAAAATAGCCTAATCTACCACACTAGGAAGCCAATCCAAGAAGTTAGCTAGCTAAATTTGAAAAAGACATGAGACTAGCCCCAAGTAATTTCCAATTGATAGCTGGCAAAGGGATGTCCCTCTTGGTTTTGTAGTTGATAATCTAGCTCAATCTTTTGTCCATCCACTTGATAACGATTCGTTTGGATAACAAACTCCTGCATACCCATAGGTGTCGGAATATAGGCTAAACTATCGCTATCCTTTAGAAAGCGCATAATGGTCTTGGGATTGGAAAATCGGCTCATCACAAGTTCTTGACCATGAAATTTAATAACCACTTTTTCCTTTTCCTCATTATAGAAAAGCAGGTAGCTATAATCTCCTTTTTCATGCACTTCCACGTCATAAAGCTGGTCAATCACTTCCAACTGCTCATCAAACTGAATCGTATTTCGCATCCGAATCTTCACATCAAGTCCTCTTTCTTGTCTCTTGTCCTACTATTTTACCAAAAAGAGCAGGATTTTGCTATAATGGTCATATGAACGAAAAAGTATTCCGTGACCCAGTTCACAACTACATCCATGTCAATAATCAAATCATCTATGACTTGATTAATACAAAAGAATTTCAGCGTTTACGTCGTATCAAACAACTGGGAACTTCCAGTTATACCTTCCACGGTGGGGAGCACAGCCGTTTCTCCCACTGTCTAGGAGTCTATGAAATTGCACGACGCATCACAGAGATTTTTGAAGAAAAATATCCAGACGAATGGAATCCTTCTGAGTCTCTCTTGACCATGACCGCTGCTCTCCTACATGACCTTGGACATGGTGCCTACTCCCATACTTTTGAAAATCTCTTTGATACAGACCACGAAGCCATTACTCAGGAGATTATCCAAAGTCCTGAAACGGAGATTCATCAAGTCCTGCTACAAGTAGCGCCAGATTTTCCAGAAAAGGTTGCCAGTGTCATTGATCATACCTATCCTAACAAGCAGGTTGTGCAACTCATTTCTAGCCAGATTGATGCGGACCGCATGGACTATCTCTTGCGCGACTCCTATTTTACAGGAGCATCCTATGGAGAATTTGACCTGACTCGCATCCTCCGAGTCATTCGTCCTGTCGAAAATGGTATCGCCTTTCAGCGCAACGGCATGCACGCCATCGAAGACTACGTCCTCAGTCGCTACCAGATGTATATGCAGGTCTATTTCCACCCAGCAACACGGGCCATGGAAGTTCTCCTGCAGAATCTCCTCAAACGCGCCAAGGAACTCTATCCTGAGGACAAGGACTTCTTTGCACGAACATCTCCACATCTCCTGCCTTTCTTTGAAAAAAATGTGATCTTGTCTGATTATCTGGCTCTGGATGATGGTGTGATGAATACCTACTTCCAACTCTGGATGACCAGTCCTGACAAGATTCTTGCAGACTTATCTCAGCGCTTTGTCAACCGCAAGGTCTTTAAATCCATTACCTTTTCACAAGAAGATCAAGACCAACTCGCTAGCATGAGAAAATTGGTTGAGGACATCGGCTTTGATCCAGACTACTACACTGCCATTCATAAGAACTTCGACCTCCCTTATGATATCTATCGTCCCGAATCTGAAAATCCACGGACACAGATTGAGATTTTACAAAAAAATGGAGAACTAGCCGAACTCTCTAGCCTGTCTCC
Organism: Streptococcus mitis; assembly: GCF_026782895.1. GTDB lineage: Bacteria > Bacillota > Bacilli > Lactobacillales > Streptococcaceae > Streptococcus > Streptococcus mitis_CB. The sequence continues at coordinate 231,826 of NZ_JAKUXJ010000001.1, read as the reverse complement.
TATCGTCCAATCCCTTGCTGGCAGTCGCCACGGAGATAATCGCTTTTATTTTCCAAAAGAAATGTTGGACCAAAACAGTATCTTCGCAAGCATTACCCAGCAATTTTTACACTTGATTGAGAACGATCATTTTACCCCAAATAAAAACTAGAAGAGGAATTTTATGAGTATTAAACTAATAGCCGTCGATATCGACGGAACCCTAGTCAACAGCCAAAAGGAAATCACTCCTGAAGTCTTTTCTGCCATCCAAGATGCCAAAGAAGCTGGTGTCAAAGTCGTGATTGCAACGGGCCGCCCTATCGCAGGTGTTGCCAAACTTCTGGATGACTTGCAGTTGAGAGACGAGGGTGACTATGTGGTGACCTTCAACGGTGCCCTTGTCCAAGAAACTGCTACAGGCCATGAGATTATCAGCGAATCTTTGTCTTATGAGGATTATCTGGATATGGAATTCCTCAGTCGCAAGCTCGGTGTCCACATGCACGCTATTACAAAGGACGGTATCTATACTGCCAATCGCAATATCGGAAAATACACTGTGCATGAATCAACCCTCGTCAGCATGCCCATCTTCTACCGTACACCTGAAGAAATGGCTGGCAAGGAAATCGTCAAATGTATGTTCATCGATGAACCAGAGATTCTGGATGCTGCGATTGAAAAGATACCAGCGGAATTCTACGAACGCTACTCTATCAACAAATCCGCTCCTTTCTACCTCGAACTCCTTAAAAAGAATGTGGACAAAGGTTCAGCCATCACTCATCTAGCTGAAAAACTCGGATTGACCAAAGATGAAACCATGGCTATCGGTGACGAAGAAAACGACCGTGCCATGCTGGAAGTCGTTGGTAACCCCGTTGTCATGGAAAATGGAAATCCAGAAATCAAAAAAATCGCCAAATACATCACTAAATCTAATGATGAATCTGGCGTTGCCCATGCCATCCGTACATGGGTACTGTAAAATAATTTGAATATAGAAAAAGTACTCCAGAAGTTAGAGATAATGTACTGCCCCCAAAAGTTAGACAGAAAAATCTTACTTTTGGGGGCAGTTTAAGATTCAGTATTTTTGGTTTCTAGTTCTATCCCCTCAATAATTATTAAATATGAATTAGGTAGTACATTATGTAAAACCCTTTTCAATTTTTTATTTTACTACGAATTAATATTATTTTTCAAGTGATAATTGATCCACTAATCTTCCTTTATAAATGTTGCAGTTCTTTTCTCAGTTAGCTTTTTTTCATAACTCTTTATAAGAATAACCAATAAACTACTTAGTAATCCCAAAATAACTAGACTTAATCTCGGGTTTAAAAGCCAATTAAAATAAGCAGCCAGTATCCCTCCAAAAGGAGCAAAAATGGTAGCTATTACAAAAGAACTTGAAAGTATCTTTCCAATATTATACACAGTACTTTCTTGTTGCTGTATTGTTGTAATGGAGACAGAAGCTATTGTAATTAATCCACTCAAAATTGAATAACAAATTCCAAAAAATATCCAATTTTCCACTATCCCACTTGCCATAATGACAAGTGGGATGGTTGCCATTGATATATTCATCAAGATAAAGGCATCCTTCTTATTCAAAAAAGTAGAAAGAAAGGTTACTGCTATCAAACTTCCAAATCCAGCAATTGAGTAAACAATCCCAACAAGACTATTTGATAATTTTAATTGATCCTGTAAATAAAAAATAATCGTTGCATTGAAACCTAGCATAGCGATATTCACAACAATAGTAAAGAGTAAAGAAATCCTCAATTTAATATTTGTAAAGTTCTCTTTAAAACCTACAAAAATTTCTTTTATATCATCATTACCATTCTTCTTGTGTTCTTGATCTGGAATATATGAAATTAGGATTGAAAGAAATAATAACAAGAAAGAAGCACTATTAATAAAAAAAATGCTATTAATATAAAACTTTAACATTAGTACCCCTGCTAGAGCTGGAGAAATTAATTTTGAAATAGTTCGAACACCTTGAAACTGAGAATTATATTTTTGCAATTCTTCCTTCTCAAATAAGGCAGGAGTAATGACTGAGAATCCTGTTTGAAAAAGTGTCGAAAATAAAGGTATCAAAAATGCAATAACATAGTAAAAAAATATAGAAACTGAATATTTAGATAATATCGGTATTACACTACATAATAATGCAGGTATTAATGTAGACCATAATAGTATTTTTTTCTTATTGAAATTATCTAATAAGTAACCCATAACAAATCCCAAGAAGAATTGAGGTAGCAATTCAATAATCACCATTCCTCCCATTGCAAAAGACGAATGAAATTCTTGGTAAATTAAGATTGGAAAAGCAATTTTCTGAAATCTATCTCCAACATTTGATATAAACTCACCAAAAGTAATTGTATAAAACGTTTTCTTGTTAATATCCAAAATGTCCCTTCTTTCTAGTTAAACCACGATGAATATCACTTTTTATTAAATCGGTAAGACTTATTCCAAACCTCTTTACAAGAGTTGGTACCGCACTATTTTCACTTAAACCATACATAATTACTAACTCAATGAAATATACACCCTCGCCAGATACTCTAAAATCAAGATAACAAGTACCATCTATTTCATAATAATCCAAAATAAGTGTTTAGTTATAACTAAACACTTACCTGTACAGGTAAGATTCAACCTCCGACTATAATGATAATATCCATAATCAATAACAATATTCATGTAAATTTTAAAAGTTTTTTCATACTGAACCTCCCTTTATTTTTTATTTATTGTATAATAAATAAAAAACCTTTGAAATTTTGTTGGGAAAATGGGAAATTTGAAATCAAAACTTGGTATAACACTCAGAAAAATTCGAAAAGGAAAGCAAATCAGTTTATGTTCAATTGCTGATAGTAATTTATCTAAATCTCAAATTTCTAGATTTGAACGGGGAGAATCAGAAATCTCTTGTATTCGACTAATCAATATTTTAGATAAATTACATATAACTTTGGATGAATTTATTATTCTTCATGACAATAATTCTACTAGAACTGGATCATTCGCTAACTTGGTGCAATATATTCGAAAACACTACTCCACAAAAAATTTTGATAGTATTATTGAATTACTATCAAACTCTTCAAGTTATAACTTGGGTCCTTATGAAAAGACAATGGTAAAATCGATTCTCTATACAACAAATAAAAATTTTCTCCCCTCGGACGAGGAGTTATTACAGCTAACAGATTATCTTTTTAAAGTTGAAAACTGGGGTTACTATGAAATTATCCTATTAGGTAACTGTGTAAGAACAATTAAATATAACTCCTACTTCCTATTAACTATAGAAATGTTAAAAAATTATATCTATTCAACATTAAATAAGACAAATAAACGGCTTGTTACACAATTAGCAATCAATTGCCTAATTGTTAGTGTTGATAAAGAAGAATTTCAAAATTGTAGTTTTCTTATCAAAGAAGTAAAAAAATTATTAAACAATGAATTAAACTATTATGAACAAACCGTCTTCTTATATACGTGTGGCTATTTTGAATTTAAGCGTAATCCTGCGAACGGAATCGAAAAGATGAAACAAGCACTTCAGGTATTTGAAATTCTAGGAGAACACAATATAAAAGCACAGTACCAAGAGCACTATGACAAATATATTAATCAATGACACAAGGATAGTTAATCTTTAACCACCATAGGATTAATTATTGTTATTCCAATAGTATTTCTGTACTAAATTTTTTATCAAAATCCTTATCATTCAGTACTTTTACAAACATTTCTAGATTTTTTTCTAATTCCTCATACTCATAAAGATAATGATCCAACTCCTCTTGAAACACTCTTATTTATTCGGTTACTTGTTCTACTGTAATTGATTCTGCCAAATTTAATTTTGAAAAGTCATATCTTGCAAGCTTTCGACTGCTCACATCCTCACTCTTCAAATTGATAAGCACTTCCGCCATCTTATTTAAGTTGGCGATTTTTTCATTAATTTGATTTAGTTTTATATCTATCTCTGCTATTTCTTTTACTAACTCGTCTTTAATGTCTTGGTATTTCTTATCTACTTCAGTTAATTCAATGAAGAGGTTAATCTCAGTAATCTTTTCCTGTAGACTCTTAACTGTAGATCTTCTGTATGGTATTACTCGACTATCGTTGGTTAGCTGTCTTATCAATGTTCGTCCTTTGACATACTGATTCTTATCCGAATGTTCTTTGTTATATACAAAGTATGAAGTTGTCTCACGTATAAAGATTTTATATTTTGTTTGATTCTCTTCTTCCAGAATATCTAATTGATAATTGGGAATCATGACCACCCGTCTAACGGGTGGTTTATTTGTCTCGCACCTAACGGAGCGAGACGGACTAATAGTCACATAATTTTCTACCATCCCACTTGCCATAATGACAAGTGGAATGGTTGCCATTGATACATTCATCAAGATAAAGGCATCCTTCTTATTCAAAAAGTAGAAAGAAAGGTTACTGCTATCAAACTTCCAAATTCAGCAATTGAGTAAACAATCCCAACAAGACTATTTGATAATTTCAATTACGTCCATTTTTTTCTCTCATTAATTGGACATAGCCCTTTGTTTCTATTTTTGAATTTAAAAACGAGAACTCTCCGCACATTTTATCATAAAAATTATGATAATCTTCTTTTGAAAAATCTCCTAAAATCTCTATCTCAAGATAAAATCCAAGACTATCAATCTTATCTAGATTAATCGTTTTATTTTCTAATGCATCATGATAAGTCTTTCTATGTTTACTTATTGTGAAAATATTTGAAAATCCATCTTGCAAGATATTTCTTACAAATTCTAATTTTTCAGATTCCAACTCTATTTCACTTTCACTCCACATTCCTTGTTTTATCGTATCTTTTCTTGTGAAAACACATGCTTTATTATCATCTTCTTGGCGAATTCTGTAGATAAAGCTACCTACCTCATCATTTTCAAATTCTCTTCCTTTTATTTTAAAATATTCATCAACTTGCTTATTTTCACTCTTAAATTTATAAGATTTTTCTAAATATGAAATAGCATTATTATAATCTCTCTCATCGTTGAGTTCAAATCTAACTTCTAATTCATTCATTAATTTTACCTCTCAATTCTTCAAAGGCTGAAGTCTCTTTACATTCACTCAGTCTATAGTAAGTTTCTGTAGATGTTTTATGGACAAAAAGCCTAATATTTTCTTGCACTCATTTTAGCACTTCAATATAATACTGTCAAGATTTTTGATAATATTTTTTTATTAAATACATATTTGTATCTTTTTGGATTAAAAAAGCGATGCTTAATTGAACATCGTCTTTACTATTCTGTTATATCTGCAATATAATGCTCGATTTTAAGAGCCATTGACATATTTCCCTCAAGCTTATAAAGGAAATAAGCCGTTTCAAAGTACTCTTTTACTGCAACTTTAGAAGAAAAATTCTTACTGACATTTCCCATCAATAAATACAAATCAGCCAAAAGATACGTTGTTCTATACGTCTTACATTGCTTTATCGTATCTGTGATTTTAGTAATAGCCTCTTCAGTATTATTCTGCAACCATAGATAGCGACAAACATTATAATTAAATTTAATAGAAAGGTTTAATTCTTCGATTGTGTTTAACTGGAGTTGATTTACTTGATACTCTAACTTTTCTCTAATTTCATTAAAACTCTCTAAATCTTCAATGTCATAATAAAAATTGAATAGAGTATTTGCAACTTGAAGGTAGGTCAAGTCAGTTACACTTAACTGAGACAGTACCTTCTCCAATCTTGCCACAGCCTCCTCTTTTTGCCCATAGAAATAAAAATCTATAAGAGATTTTATCCACTCCATATAAAATTTATTTACTAGAGACAAGCGATGTACCTTTACACTCTCTAATTCATATATATATTTCAAAGACTCATAATTTCGATTTGTGATAAATGTCTGGGCTAACTTTTTAAACTCTGATAGCTCATCAATCTCTTCTTCAATTTGCTCATTAAAAAAATAATCCATACTAACTTTTAACTTCTTAGACAGAGCATATAAAAAGTCTGCTCCTGGAGTAAATTCTCCATTCTCTAATCGACTAATCTGTCCCTGTTTGCATATCCCCTCAGCCAATTCTCGCTGAGACATTTTTAATTCTTTTCGTCTATTTTTTAATCTTGTTGCTAATAGTGTACCCACGTTTGCATTTTCCTTTTCTATTCGATTTCAATTTCAATTGTAACATGATTAAATTTTAAATACAAATTAATAAACCAAAAGATACAAATTATATATAAACAATGACTAGATAGGTTATTTTTGAAAATCTATCCCTTCTTCTTTTGAAATTTTCTTACTTAAACGATTAATAAACGTATTCACTTTAAATGGATTAGATATTAGACTATCACGTTTAGATTTTGCTATTGATAGATTTAACAGACCAGAAATAGTCTTTTACAACATATCACATTCAGGGGAATAATAACGATTTTCCCCATTTTTTAGGCTCTCTATTTCATAACAATCAATTCATTTTATCACATACCTTAGCCCGAAAAATCCACACCCAATCTTTTTGAAAGCTGTTTAAAGCTTTGTACTTGCTTTCTAAGTTCATAGAGCTGAACCTTAACCTCATTTGTCCAATTCCATAATAAAAATAAGGACATTCTAACAAAGGAAGTCCTTATTTTTTAACTAATAGATGTCAAAGTTACTTTGCTGATCCACTTTATCTGTACTCATTGATCAAAATATAATTTTTTGTAAAATTTTGATTATGAATTAGTCAAAGAAAAAACACTAACCTATTTCAAAAAACTAAATTGTGATGATTGCCTATAAATAAACACTTTGAATATTCTTTATTTTTCTTAATTTACTAAAAATGCCCCCTGCAGGAATCGAACCTGCAACTACTCCTTAGGAGGGAGTTGTTATATCCATTGAACTAAGGGAGCTAGATAAAAACTCTGCTGAAAAAGCAGAGTTTTTTAGTCGAATTAACGACGGATTTCTTTGATACGAGCTGCCTTACCTTGAAGTGCACGCAAGTAGTACAATTTCGCACGACGTACTTTACCGTAACGAACAACTTCGATTTTTTCAACACGTGGAGTGTGGATTGGGAAGATACGCTCAACACCTACACCGTTAGAGATTTTACGAACTGTGTAGTTTTCTGAGATGCCAGCACCTTTACGTGCGATAACAACACCTTCAAAAATCTGGATACGTTCACGGTTACCTTCGACAACTTTCGCGTGTACACGAACAGTGTCACCAGGACGGAATGATGGGATATCTGTACGAAGTTGACCTTCAGTCAAGCTTTGGATTAATGGATTCATTTTATTCTCCTATCTTTGTCAATCTTGAGGAACCTTCCTCAGCGGATAAACTGTATTTTTGTGCGTCCATTACACACAAGATACAGTTTACCAAATTTCCATAAAAAAGTAAAGAAATTTATAGCAGAATTCCTAAAAAAATCGCAACCAAACCACCTAGATAGGTCAAAGCTAAATAAGAATAAAATACCTTCTTATCACTTAACAGTCTTTGGAGTTCGTCATTTAAGGTAGAAAAGGTTGTTAAACCTCCACAAAAACCCGTCGCTAAAATAGCATAGACTTCCTTAGATTCCACATGATTGTAGAATAATCCAATTAAAAAACAACCTAGAAGATTGGCTATGAGCGTTCCGAGTGGCAATTTAGATGCTTGATTATAGCGGGAAAAGAAATAACGTACTAGAGCTCCGAAGCCACAAGCAATTGCAAGATAGACCATTACCATTTCTTCCTCCCTAGAAAATAAGCCAAGAGTAGACCTCCACCAATACTCAAAAGCAAATACATAACTAAACTAAGATAACGCCCTGTATCCAGTAGTTTCACAGCATCAAGCATGAGACTAGAAAAGGTTGTCAAACCACCACAAAAACCTGTACCCAGTGCTAAAATAACGCCTTTACTGGTTCCCTTATAGACTAAATAGCCCTTAACAAGATACACCAAGCAGAAAATGCCTAAATAGTTAACAAGAAGGATGCCCCAAGGGAAATCTGGACTGGCTGGTAACCAAGTAGAAACCAGGTAGCGAACCAATCCACCCAACATAGCAGCTAGAAAAATTCCTAGCGGATAAAATTGCTCTTTTTTCATTTGATATTTTGATCCTGATAATCACGCGAACGTTTGAGTATGTCCGAAAAAGTCGAGACAATAGTCTCCTGATAGCGCTTGTCCTCTACACGACTTCTAACCTTTTCAAAGATAATTGCTTCTCTCTTGGTATCTAAAATCGGTTTACCCGAAGCTTTCTTATAAGCCACAACCCCTTCAACTAAGTGCATTCGTTCTTCTAGAAGTTTAACAATTTGATCGTCGATGTGATCAATTTCTTGGCGAATACTATCTAAATCCATACAGTCTCCTCCTTTATTTGAATTATTGTATCAAAAAGCCACCAAATAGGCTAGTAAAATCCCAAGTCACGGTAAGAAAACTGCACTGATTGATTGCATCAGCGCACGTTTATGCTTATCCTACTTTAGCAGCCAATTCTTCTGCGAATTGTTCCAAGCGCTCAATGTCTTCTTCCTCAGCAGAGAGATCAACTTTGACACACTCTGAACCTTTTTCTGCCCCTGTCGCTACAAAAACGCGGTCAAAGTCATCGACAGCCTTACAGAATTCATCGTAGAAGGTATCTCCTGATCCGACCACTCCGTAGATTTTGCCATTCAAGTTGAGGTCAGCTAGGTCTTCGTAGAAGTCCATCATCTCATCTGGCAATTCTCCATCACCATAAGTGTAGGTCGCAACGATAGCGATGTCTGCTTCCAAGAAGTCTGAAGCGTCAACAGTTGTACATTCATCAACATCGACATCCAAGCCCAAGTCACGTAATTTGTCTGCTACAATATCTGCAATTTCTTCGGTATTACCGGTCATACTGGCAAATACAATTTTTGCTAATGCCATATCGTCCTCCTCAATTTATCTTTCTCCATTATATCACATCTTTTTCATTTTAAAAATAAAAATTCTTGTGCTACAATGAAATGAGAAAGAATTGAGGTTATTTATGGAAATTTGCCATCAAATTTTAGAAAAAATCAAAGAATACGACACGATTATCATTCACCGTCATATGAAACCAGACCCTGATGCCTTGGGAAGTCAAGTGGGCTTGAAAGCTCTTCTCAAACATCATTTCCCAGAAAAAACTATCAAAGCAGTTGGTTATGATGAACCAACTCTTACTTGGATGGCTGAGATGGATCTTATTGAAGATAGTGCCTATCAAGGCGCACTTGTCATCGTCTGTGATACAGCTAATACTGCTCGTATCGATGATAAGCGCTATGGTCAAGGTGAATTTCTCATTAAGATTGACCACCATCCAAATGATGATGTATACGGTGACCTATCTTGGGTGGATACTAGTTCAAGCAGCGCTAGCGAGATGATTACCTTATTTGCAGAAACAACTCAACTGGCCTTGTCAGATCGCGCTGCTGAGTTGCTCTTTGCAGGAATTGTCGGTGATACAGGTCGCTTCCTCTACCCTTCTACCACTGCACGGACTCTTCGTCTGGCTGCCTATCTAAGAGAACAGAACTTTGACTTTGCGGCTCTCACTCGCAAAATGGACACTATGAGCTACAAAATTGCAAAACTTCAAGGCTACATCTACGACCATCTGGAAGTGGATGAAAATGGTGCCGCTCGCGTTATCCTGAGTCAGGAAGTTTTGAAACAATACAATGTTACCGATGCTGAAACTGCAGCCATTGTCGGTGCACCTGGACGCATTGACAGTGTAAGTCTCTGGGGAATTTTTGTAGAGCAGGCTGATGGCCACTACCGTGTTCGCTTACGCAGTAAAATCCATCCTATCAATGAAATCGCCAAGGAACATGATGGTGGAGGCCACCCTCTAGCAAGCGGAGCTAATTCCTATAGTTTAGAAGAAAACGAAATCATCTACCAAAAGTTAAAAAACTTGCTTAAAAACTGATAAAATACTTGCCAAACTTTTCAGAATCTGATAGACTAGTAAGGTAACAATCTATGGCTCGCAAAGAGACCATGGCAGAAAGGAAATATTGCAAAATGAAAAAAGATATCCATCCAGAATATCGCCCAGTTGTCTTCATGGACACAACTACTGGTTACCAATTCCTTAGCGGTTCAACAAAACGCTCTAACGAAACAGTTGAGTTCGAAGGCGAAACTTACCCATTGATCCGTGTGGAAATTTCATCAGACTCACACCCATTCTACACTGGACGTCAAAAGTTCACTCAAGCAGATGGACGCGTGGATCGTTTCAACAAAAAATACGGTCTCAAATAATGAAAAAAAGAACAGTTTCGAACTGTTCTTTTTTGTTTCTTGAAATTAACTGCTGTTTTCATGTTCCAAACTCATACTCTTCGAAAATCTTTTCGGTAATTTAATGTTAGGGGATTTATACTAACAATAGACTTTTAACCCTAAAATTGATAAAATAGGGAAGAAAATAAGATAAAAGGAGACTGTAAATCACCATGATGAACATGCAAAAATTGAACATACTGTTTTTAATTTTTGTAAACATCAAAAAGGTTGGTTTAAAAGGATTTTAAGCCCTTAAGATTTTTTATCCAACACTACTATTCACGCATCCAAGACAAAATCTTGGCAAAAAAATACAGTAGCAAAGAGTACACCAAACTACCACTCATTATGGGCGGTAGTTTTCTTTTCGTCTAAAATAGAGATAAAAAGATAGGTGGTAGCCTTATGCGTTACGGTTATGTTCGAGTATCTACAAGAGAACAAAATATCGATAGACAATTTTCAGCCTTGGTAGAAAATAAATTAGCAAAAGAAAATATTTTTATTGATTATGTTTCAGGAAAGGATTTTGACAGAATAGAATATCAAAAATTATTAACTACCTTGAAGGAGAATGATGAATTAGTTATTAAATCAATTGATAGATTGGGAAGAAACTATGATGAAATTTTAGAACAATGGCAATCAATTACTAAGAAAAAGAAAGTAAATATAACTGTTTTAGATTTCCCCTTATTAAACACAAAGAACAGCGATGACAATATCACAGGAAAACTAATATCCGATATCGTTTTACAAGTTCTATCTTATGTGGCACAGTTTGAAAGAGAACAAATCAAACAAAGACAAATGGAAGGAATACGAGAAGCAAAGAAAAAAGGGAAAAAATTCGGTAGACCAAAATTGCTTGTTCCGAATAATCTCCCTGATGTAATAGCTCAATATACGAAAAAAGAAATAACCTTACGAGAAGGTGCAGACATCTTAGGAGTATCAAAAAGCACCTTTCATAATTGGATAAAAAATTCATAGTTCCTGTCAAAAAACCTAGGATTTTTTGGACAGGAAATACACTTTATTTTAGAATCATTTTCGTCAGAAAAAAGGTTCTAAAATCCAGTATTTTGACCGATTATTATTACACTACCATTCTATCAAGTTTGTCCAAAAAAGTCTAGATTTTAGGACAAACTGATTACTTTACAACAAATAAAAATAGGGAGTATCAAATGAATGCACAAACAAACTAAAAAATTTACACTTGCAACTATCTCAGCTCTATCACTTCTTGGCACTGGAGTTATCACAGCTAATCAAGTATCAGCTAGCGAGAATACGAGTACTGAAAAACAAATAGAAGCAACAATTACAAAGGTTGAAATTGATTATTTTGGACTTAGCTTCGAAGGAAAACTTTCAGAGCCACTACCACATGGAGGTGATAATGCTGCTAAGGGAAATGTTACTTTGATTGATAAAGCGACCGGAAAAATTGTGTACCAAAGTCACGATGCTGTCATTTTTAGTGGCTTAACTAAAGATGTCAGTGATCAATTTTTACAACCTTTATTTTATAGCAATCAATTTAAAGGTGATATTTTTGTTTCAGAACAATTTCCAGATGGAACATATATTTTGGAGATGTCTGGAGAAGCTGGTTCGCCTTACGGTGACTTAACTGATACAAGAAAACGTATCTTTAAAGTTAGAAAAGATGTGACTATCGGAAATCCTTCTACAAATTCAAATACTAACACAACAACTCAATCAGGTTCGAATTCTAATATCTCAGGTAGTTGGCTACAATCTGGTTCTCGTTGGTGGTACAAACACGCCGACGGTTCCTATACAACTAATGGCTGGGAAAAAATCAATGGTGTTTGGTATCGTTTTGACAACTCTGGCTGGATGCAAACTGGCTGGGTAAAAGACGGTAGCTGGTACTATCTCGACGGTTCAGGTGCGATGAAGACAGATTGGGTCAAAGATAACGGTAGCTGGTACTATCTTCAAGACTCAGGCGCTATGAAAACTGGCTGGATGAAGGTATCTGGTAAATGGTACTATGCTTATAGCTCTGGTGCACTAGCAATCAATACGACAACACCTGATGGCTACCGTGTCAATTACAACGGTGAGTGGGTCTAACATACAATAGAAATAGATTAAGGAGACAATTATATGAACAAAGTTATAAAAATTGAAGATGAAACAGTTTATGTTGGAAAAGGTGATAATGGCCAATTTACTGCAATTTCAAGAAAAAGTTTTGGTTTTGAACCACAAGTAGGTGATTACGTAGAATTTTATCAAAACGGTGATGAGTATATTGTTTCAAAAATAGATAACACATCTCCAGCTAGCTCTAGCCAACATTCAAATGGAGTGAGTGATAAATCTAAACTGGCCGCAGCCTTATTTGCCCTATTTTTAGGAGCACTTGGTGGATACGATTTTTACATCGGAAATTCCAAACAAGGATACAAGCGTATCGGCATAACTCTGCTAGCTATCATTCCTATTTTATTGCCATTTGTTTTACTAGCAAATGCAATTTGGAATATTATAATTACTATTCAAGTTTTAACGTCCAAAACTGGTAGCAAATGGCACCAAGATGCTCAAGGTTTAGAATTGCAAGATTAAACATATGAAAAAATTATTTCTATTCAGTATTAGTATTTTAGCTATCTCTATTTTAACGGCTTGCCAACATCAGAGTGAAAACACTCCCTCAGCAAGTTCTGAAGCGATTGCTTCCAGTACTAGTTCAACTTCTTCTACATCTGAAGTGAAGAAAACAGATTACACCCTATACAATACTGTCCTTAAAGAATATGCCAAAGTATTAGATGGTTCCTCAGCTTCACCTAAAGAGCTCAATTCAAAAGCAAACTTAAAAAATGGTTATCCTAACGAATATTCTGGATTACAGTATAGCTTGTATGATTTAGACCAAGACGGTACGGACGAACTTTTGATTGCTCTAAAAACGTATTCTAACTATTACGATTTATTAGATATTCGAACTCTAAAAAATGATGAAGTTATTCGACTGACCAATGCAGAAAATAATCTGGATTTTATTGGTGAGCGCGTTCATTTTAATCCTTTAGAAAATGGCTATTTCCAATTATCTACCCGAGTATCTACTAATCAAATCCAAGTTAAACTATACAAGTTGAATCAGGATGGAACACAGTTAGAGTTAATTAGTGAATCAGATACAGAAGAGGGACTGGGGACAAAACCACCTTTCCTTGACATAAGATCTTTCTCTTGGAAATCTGTCACAAGTCTCATAAACAGAGAAACGAGCCTTCCGTCAGAAAGCAAAGGGATGGATATTTCTGCAATTCAAAATGGGGATTTTTCTAGTGTCTCAGGAACTTGGAGGAATCGTTCAGGTATTGAATTTACTTTCGACAAAAATGGTTTAGTAAGTGATAAGTCCAAAATTTCAATTGAAGATGCTAAAGAAATTGACCACTATCTTAAGGCAAATATACTTCCTAAAGATGGAGGTGCTGGTGGCTCTGCCCTTGCCTTTTTACCAGCAGGAATCCCTATAACCATGTCTGTCACCTCTTCTCCAGATAATGGCTATACCGACTCATCTGATATCACACAAGACCGCTTATGGTTTGGACACCAACTTATCAATGGTAGTACTGAGGGATTTTTCTACAAGGTAGAATAGTGCTAACTCATAAAATATCTGGTAAAATTTCATAAACACATATAGGATAGATATTCTTATTCTCTAAGAATATCTATCCTATATTTTTATTCCCTTTACATCCCTATCAATACTATTTGAATTCACTCAGAAAAAGATTAGACTTTTAACCCCAAAATTGATAAAATAGGAATGAAAATAAGATAAAAGGAAACTGTAAATCACCATGATGAACATGCAAAACATGATGCGTCAAGCACAGAAACTTCAAAAACAAATGGAACAAAGCCAAGCTGAACTTGCTGCTATGCAATTTGTTGGCAAATCTGCTCAAGACCTTGTTCAAGCGACCTTAACTGGTGACAAGAAAGTTGTCAGCATTGACTTCAATCCAGCTGTCGTTGACCCAGAAGACATTGAAACTCTTTCAGATATGACTGTTCAAGCCATCAACTCTGCTCTTGAACAAATTGATGAAACTACCAAGAAAAAACTGGGTGCTTTCGCTGGAAAATTGCCATTCTAAGCATAAGAAAAACAAGCATTCAAAAGAATACTTGCCTATCGTGGGAGGAACAACTGTTCCTCTTTTTGCTTACTAAAAATTAAAGAATTCCATAGCCTGTTTGAAAAGCAATTCAGTATACTCTGGGTCTTCTTGGGCAATGGTAACTTGATCTTGAATCATTTCCAAGTCATCCGTTATCATGCCATCTGCTCCCAATTGAACAGATTTATCAAAGGACTCTGAACTATTGATGGTCCACACGTACAATTTCTGATCCGTATTCCAAAGCTTATTGACAAAATTTTCATCTAAAGTTGAATACTCCATGGTATAGCCTGTAGCCTTGGTTCTTGGAAAGATACTATTGTAAGGTAGGATGAAAAAGACTGGAATTTGAGTATCGTAGGCTAAAACCTGGTCAATCACATGGTAGTCCAAGGATTGCATTTGGTGACCATTCTGCTTAAGAACAGTTCCATATTTTTCCATAAAGTGTTTCATCATATCTGGACTATCTTTTCGACTGGTTTTAATTTCAATAAGGAGTTTTTGATGCAATTCATTGGCTTTATTGAGATAGTCATCAAAACTAGACACCTTGCTATGATAGCCATTTTCTGAAATATCAAGTTTGGTTAATTCTTCCAAAGTGAGATCCTGAGGATTGGCATTAACTCCTGTCAAATTCTTGATATTAGCATCATGCATCATGACAAACTGGCCATCTTTCGTTTCCTGAACATCTGTCTCAACAAAATCTGGAGATAGCTGAGCCGTCTTTTCTAACGATTGGACTGTATTTTGGACACCATTCTTATTAGATACTCCCCTGTGAGAAATAATTAAAGGTTTATTGGCAACTGGAGCTTCTAAATAAACATAACCCTCAAGAGCGAAAAAGATACAAGCACAGCCCATCACTCCCCATCTCATCCAGTGGTCTTTCTTTCGCCTTGGTGTGATTTCTAATTCTTCTCCTGTTAAGAAGGAAACAAACTTAATGAGAAAGTAAGTCAAGGCTATGTAGTGGAAATTCTTAATCAAGACAAAGTTGATAATTCCCAGTACAAGAGATTCCTTATGGGTCAAACCATCCATTAGTGCCTGACTTGCCAAGATTGGAATCAATAAAAGAATGAAAAATAGGTAGGTTTTGACGACAATCCAAAGCAAGTTCCAAGTATAAAACCAGGAGTGCTTTCTTGTCTTTTCTAGACTATATCTGACTGCTTCTTTGACTGTTTTCTTCTCAAATAAAAGCTGGGGTAAGGCAAACATCAACCGTACTGAAATATAAAACAAAAGTAAAGCTAGAATAGTAACCACTATACCTACTAGCCAATACTTATCTTCCACATAATCAACGATAAAGTCTGGAATGACAATTTTATTTAGGTAGTAAATCTTTAAAATCTTTCGAATCAATGGAAAGAGCATCATGACATAAAAGAAGATAAAGGCTATCTTTGCAAGCGTGACTTGCTTCATAAACAAGAAACTTTGGCGAAAGACCTTACGACTGTACTCCAGCAGAGTTCTCTTTTCATGATAGAGGAGGTGGCGAGCTCCGATAAAGAGAAGTCCTATCTGGTAATAGGCGACCAATAAATTAACAATTACAAGAACAAATAAAGCAAGACTAACAAAGGGTGAGCCCGTTATAATGGCAAAAATATTATTGTAGGAAAGAAAGAGATAACCTGTCTGACGGAGCAAAAGTCCAGCAATCCAAGAATTTGATGGTAACCAGACAAACTCAATCATCATGAATATCAAGAAAAAGAGAAAGAGTATTTTATCTAGATTAAAGTATATCTGCTTAAAACCTAGATTTTTAGGTTTTTCAGGTTTCATAGGCACTCCTAGTCAAATAATTGAGACAAATCCAAGCCTCCAAAAGGATTGTTTGATAGGCTACTTTCTGTTCCTAATAATTCTCTAGCTTGATCCGACTCTAGGAAGGACTCGTAAACACGCGCTGTCATACGAGCATCCTCTAAGCTATTATGAGACTGACCTTGAAATCCAAGAAATGAGGCAACAGTTTGCAATTTAAGATTAGCAATACCATGTAAATCCGAACTCCGACGTTCAAAAGCTTCATCATACAAGTCCACCTTATACTGCTGGCTGTAGTCTAAACCATGCTCCGCTAGAATAGGCAGATCACTTTTAGCAGCGTTGTAGCCTACCATCGGCAACGAACCCACAAACTCTTGGAATTCTTTTATAACATTCTCCACTGGAGGAGCATCTTTTAAGGTCTCGGCTGTAATCCCAGTCAAACCATTGATAAAACTTTTTAGAGGCACACTGGTATGAACATAGGAATCATAGGCATCGATTTCCCGACCATCTCTAAAACGCACTGCCGATACTTGGATCAAGTGTGTTTGTCCTTCGTGCTGATTAAATTCTAAATCGAAAGCAATGTAATCTTCTAATCGTTCCATTTTCTACCTCTCCTATACTGTTATTTTACTTGAGCAACTATACTATTTAGAAACAAAAGAAGCCATCAGGTTAGCATTTAACCTAAACAGCTCCTTGATTATCCTCCAAATAAACGAGCAAAAAAGCCTTTCTTAGTTGATTGGACTTCTTCTTTTGCTTGGTCCAGCTCTAGCTTAAGATTTTCTTGATCCTTCATTGCTTGAAGAGTCAATTGTTGCTGCTGATCGAGTTGTTTGTCTTTCTCAGCAATCTGACGGTCTTTGATACGCATCTGCTCGTCTTTTTCTGATAACTGACGATCCTTGGCTTTTAATTGTTCATAGAGACGAAGAATTTCTGCATTCTTCTCATCAACCAGAATCTCCATCAGTTCACGTTGCTTGACATCTTCACTGACAGGCTCATCTTCAAAAATCGTTTTTTTATAGATTTCTTCTAGCTTAATCAAGCCACTTCTGGTAACGACTGTTACCCCTTTGTCATTTTTATCTGTGTCTTCTTCTGGTAATTCTTTGACACGGTTATTGATTGCTTGGCGAGATAATCCTAAGACCTCTGCAATCTCACTGACGGTCATTTCAATACTCATAATATCCTCTGAAACGTTTTCTAGCTTTTCTTTACTTAAATCTTATCATAAGCTAGAAAAACTGTCAAATTTTCGCTTAATCTAAGGCCTTCAAAAAAGCTAATAAGACTTGGGCAGAGCGACGTCCAGCTTCGATAATAAACTCATCAAAAGAGATGTTTGCTTCATGGTTGGCATTATCACTCATAGCTCGGATGACTAAGACTGGAAGATTAAGGGCATGCGCTGCCTGAGCAATAGCCGCCCCCTCCATCTCAACAGCCAAAACATCTGGAAAATGGGACTTAATCGCTTCTATCTTATCATTTCCTGCGACAAAACTATCTCCTGTAGCAATCAATCCAAGATGCCAGTTCTGGTCCAATTGAGATAGACTCTCTTGAATTTTAGCAACAAAGGTTTTATCTGATTCAAAATAAAGCGGTTGTTGTGCCATTTGTCCATAAGCATAGCCAAATGCTGTGACATCCACATCATGATAGGCTAATTTGTCAGCAATCACAACATCCCCAACAGCAATACCTTCTGCTACTGCCCCAGCTGATCCCGTATTAATCACAGCATCCACTTGAAAATGATCAGCTAAAATAGCTACACTCATAGCAGACATCACCTTACCAATTCCACTTTCTACAAGAACGACTTCATGAGAAGCAATGGTTCCTGTGTGATAGGTATTGCCTAAAACAATTTGCTCCTGGGCATTGTCCAAATGCTGGACCAGATACGCCAGTTCTTCTGGCATAGCCGCAATAATTCCTATTTTCATTTCAATTCCTTTTCTATTACAAAAGTTTCATTGCTAAGACAAGCAAAATTAAGAGAAAGATGACTGCAAATAAAATCTTATTCAACTTAGAATTGAAGACATTTCTCTTGGTATTTTCAATGCGACGGCTTTTATGAATAGACGGTTCGACCTGAATCTTCAAGGTTTCCTGGCTAAAACCATGATCCTTAGGATTGGCATAACCAAAATGGGAAGAAGAGGTTGGTAAAATTTTTGTCTCCTCATCATCTAGCAAAGGAGGACCTGAAATCTTTTCGCCTCTATTAGCTCTTTCAATCATTTCATCCGTTAATAAAGGTTTACCCATACTGACCTCCTCTATTTTTTCTGCAATTCCCAATACTGAACAGCCATAATTGTCTTAGCATCACAGATATGACCTGATTGGATCAATTCCTTGGCTTCCTCTAAGCTCACTTCAAGTACCTCCAAGGTCTCATCCTCATCCTGCGGACGCGGATTTTCTACCTTTGTCAAATCGCTTGCTAGGTATAGTTTTAACTTTTCATTACAAAAGCCAATGGCTGAGTAAAAATCGTACAAGAGTTCTAATTTCCCTGTATAGGCTGTTTCTTCCTCCAGTTCACGAAGGGCTGCTGCCACAGGGTCTGTATTCTCTCCTACTTCCAACTTTCCTGCTGGAATTTCGTAAGAGACAGCCTCGATAGCTTTGCGGTACTGCTTGACCAAGATAAGTTTTTGTTCATCCGTTACTGCCAAAACGCAGACAGCTCCATTGTGGAAAATCAAATCGCGTTGGGCAGTTCCCTTGCCTTCTGGTAATTCAACCTGATCTTGAACCAGTTTAAAAATTGGTCCTTGATAGATTTCTTTTCGGCTAAGCGTTTTTTCTTCAAATTCCATGATAGGCTCCTACTGATTCTTAGGATGATGAGGAAGGCGTGTTGCATATTCGTCTTTATTGACCTGACGACCACGACCAATAGCAATAGCATCCGCTGGCACGTCTTTAGTAATCGTTGAGCCAGCACCAACGAGGGAATTGTCACCTAACTCTACTGGCGCAATAATGGTTGAATTTGAACCAACAAAGACATTGTTTCCAATGACTGTCTTGTATTTGTTTTTGCCGTCATAGTTGACTGTAATGGTTCCAGCACCAAAGTTAACATGGCTACCCACTTCACAGTTTCCGATATAAGTCAAATGACCAGCCTTAGTATTCTCACCGATTGAAGAGCCTTTAACCTCAACAAAGTTCCCAATGTGGACTTGGGCACCTAGACTTGAACCTGGACGAATGTGGGCATAAGGTCCAACAGTTACACCGTCTGCAACACTACTTTCTTCAATCATAGAGTTGGTAATAACAGCTCCTGCTCCGATAGTGCTATCCACTACATAAGTACCGTTTGTCAAAACAGTCTCAGCACCAATTTTCGTTTTCCCTTTCAAGGTAACATTGGCTTCGATTTGAACTTCTGGAGCAATCTCAACATCAATATCGATATAAGTTGCTTCTGGATTGACAAAACTAACACCGTTGACCATGTGTTGGTGATTGATGCGACGACGCATAACTGACTCAGCAGTCGCAAGTGCCACACGGTCATTTACCCCAAGACTTTCATCAAAATCTTTCAAAGTATAAGCACCAACTTTTTCACCAGCTTCACGGAAAATTCCAATGACATCTGTGATATAGTACTCGCCTTGAGCGTTATTGGTATTGATATTTTTCAAAGCCTCAAACAAACGCTCGTTATCAAAAACATATGTTCCAGTATTGATTTCCTTGATTTGTTTTTCAAAATCTGTGGCATCCTTTTGCTCAACAATACGAAGAACCTCAGCATTGTCATTACGCACAATTCGTCCATAACCAAAAGGATTATCCGTTTCAGCAGTCAAGATAGTGGCCACATTTTTATGATTGATGTGGAAATCAATCAAGTTTTTCAAGCTTTCACCTGTGATTAAAGGAGTATCTCCAGCAATGACCAAGGTATGCCCTGACAAACTTTCCAAAATTGGCTCTGTCATCATAACCGCATGACCAGTTCCTAACTGTTCAGATTGAGTCACAAATTCTGTCTGTCCAGCCAAGACCTGCTCAACCAATTCCGCCTTGTGTCCTACAACTGTTACTGTCTTTTCAGGTTGGATAGCACCCACACTACGGAAAACATGTTCCAACATAGAAATACCCGCAACCTTGTGCAACACTTTTGGCAAATCAGATTTCATGCGAGTCCCTTTACCCGCTGCTAAAATAATGGCATAATTTGACATAATCTTCTCTTTTCTCTAGAAATTCCCTTTTATTATACCATATTTCAAATCATTCCGCGCTCTTGAATGAAAAAATGCTCTAAAGTCCTTTCTTAACCCATTTTTTGAGTATTTTTTTTGATTTTTTCTCATTTTTAAGGTAAAATTATGAGATATGAGAAAGAAAATTAATCCGCTTATTTTATTTGGTTTTTTTGGGATTATGATTTTCATTTTAATCCTGAATCGCCCTCGTTTTGAGGACCATCCTGTAAAAACAAAGTCAAATATCGCGCAAGTAGAAACGCAAGCGCTACATAATATAGATAAACCGGTGATTGATGTTTCTGGTTGGCAACGTCCTGAGGAAATAAATTACGATACTCTGTCTCAAAACATTTCTGGAGCTATCGTTCGCGTCCATAGTGGTGCTCAGTCTTTAAAAGAAAACGATGCTTCCTTTGTTAATGGAGTAGATAAAGCCTTTAAAACCCATATCACTGAGTTCCAAAAACGAAATGTCCCAGTTGGTGTCTATGCCTATGTAGCTGGAAAAAATATCCAAGAAATGGAAAAGGCTGCTGAAGTTTTTTATAACGCTTCATCGCCGTACAGCCCTAGCTACTATTGGCTAGATGTGGAAGAAAAAACCATGTCCAATATGAACGAAGGTGTTGAAGCCTTCCGAGCAAAGCTTGAATCACTGGGTGCTAAAAATATTGGAATCTACGTCGGAGTCTACTTCATGGAAGAACACAGTATTGATACAGACAAGTTTACCTCTGTTTGGATTCCTTCCTATGGGTCTGACTCAGGATTTTACGAAGCAACTCCTAAGACTGATTTAGATTACGACATTCACCAGTACACTTCTAAAGGAAAAATTGCTGGCTTTGACCACGATTTGGATATCAACGTCATCTCTTCCTTAAAAAACAAAGAAGAAACCTTTAGAAAACTCTTTTTAAAACCTTAAAAGCATTTGTTTATCATTTGCTTTTTCTTTTTGTGTTTGATTGTGATACAATATAGTAAGGATTTTTTGAAATATAGAAATAGTTGGAGGAACAATATGCTCTCATGGTTAGCACGTGTTATTAAAGGGATTATCATTGCTCTTGGATTTATTCTACCGGGGATTTCTGGAGGGGTTCTAGCAGCAATCTTAGGAATCTATGAACGAATGATTGGTTTTCTGGCCCATCCCTTTAAGGACTTTAAAGAAAATGTTTTGTACTTTATTCCAGTTGCCATCGGTATGCTTCTGGGAATCGGCTTATTTTCCTACCCGATTGAATACCTGCTTGAAAATTATCAAGTCTTTGTCTTATGGAGCTTTGCAGGTGCCATCATTGGTACGGTTCCTAGCCTCCTCAAAGAATCAACTCGAGAATCTGACCGAGACAAGATTGATTTAGCTTGGTTCTGGATAACCTTTATCATTTCTGGATTAGGACTCTATGCCTTAAATTTTGTCGTTGGAACCTTGAGCGCCAGCTTTCTTAATTTCGTCCTAGCAGGTGCACTGCTGGCTCTTGGCGTATTAGTTCCTGGCCTCAGTCCATCAAACCTACTTTTGATTTTGGGACTCTACGCTCCTATGTTGACTGGTTTTAAAACCTTTGACCTCTTGGGAACCTTCTTCCCGATTGGAATCGGTGCAGGTGCAACTCTCATCATTTTTTCAAAATTGATGGATTATGCCTTAAACAACTACCACTCACGTGTCTATCATTTCATCATCGGTATCGTCCTTTCAAGTACCCTTTTGATCTTGATTCCAAACGCAGGAAATGCTGAAAGTATCCAGTACACCGGTATTTCTCTTGTTGGGTATGTCATCATTGCCTTCTTCTTTGCACTGGGAATCTGGCTTGGTATTTGGATGAGCCAATTGGAGGATAAGTATAAATAATGGCAAAAAAAGTTAAAATCAAAAAAACATTGGTGGAACAAATCCTGTCTAAAGCAGGTATCCCACATCAGGGGATTCAAATCAATGCCCTAGAAGGAGAACTTCCTCAAGGTTATGAACGAGATCAGATTTTCAAAACCTTGGCGCTTTTGGGAGATAAAACCGGACCGATTATCGGAATTGTCCCTATCACCCAACACTTGTCTGAAAAGAAACTAGCCAAAATTTCTGGCAATAAAAAAGTGAGCATGATTCCACAAAAGGACTTGGAAAAAACAACTGGTTACATTCATGGAGCCAATAATCCTGTCGGTATTCGTCAGAAACACAATTATCCCATTTTTATCGATAGGATTGCTCTAGACTTGGATCAAATGATTGTCTCTGCAGGCGAAGTTGGTCACAGCATTATCGTCGCACCGCAAGAATTGGCCAGCTTTGTAAAGGCCGACTTTGCAGATATTTTGGAGGACAGCAAGTAATGAAACTCTACTTTGTCCGCCACGGGCGTACAGTCTGGAACCAAGAAGGACGCTTTCAAGGTGCTAGTGGAGATTCTCCCCTTCTTCCTGAATCCATTGAAACCCTAAAACAACTTGGCCAATATCTTAAGGATGTTCCGTTCGATCAGATTTATTCAAGTGATTTACCTCGAGCGGTCAAATCTGCCGAGATTATCCAAAGTCAACTCAAAACGCCCTGTCCTTTAGAAAGTGTTCCTAATCTCCGTGAATGGCAGCTGGGGAAGTTGGAAGGTTTGAAAATTGCAACCTTGGAAGCTATTTACCCACAACAAATCAAAGCTTTCCGATCTAACCTTGCTCAATTTGACACTCAAATGTTTGGAGCCGAATCCCTCTATAGTACCACGCAACGGACCATCCAATTTATCAAATCATTAAAAGATAGTCCAGCTGAGCGTATTCTAATTGTCGGTCACGGTGCCAATCTTACTGCCAGTCTTCGTACTCTTCTAGGTTATAAAGAACCACTTCTTCGTAAAGATGGTGGTCTAGCAAATGCCAGCCTAACCATTCTAGAAACCCATGATTTTGAAACATTTACTCTCGATACTTGGAATGATACTTCCTATCAATAACAGAACTTGATTTTAGCGTCAAGTTCTTTTTAGTTTTGAAAGATTATCCGTGAATTTCTTGGCTATTTATGATAAAATGGGAGTATCGCAAAAAATGACTCATCGTATTCAATTTTGAGTAAAACTAGGAGGATCCCATGTCAACAGAACATATGGAAGAACTAAATGACCAGCAGATCGTTCGCCGTGAAAAAATGGCTGCACTCCGTGAACAAGGAATTGATCCTTTCGGAAAACGCTTTGAACGCACTGCAAATTCACAAGAATTAAAAGATAAATATGCCGACCTCGATAAAGAACAATTACATGATAAAAACGAAACAGCTACTATCGCAGGACGCTTGGTAACCAAACGTGGTAAAGGTAAAGTAGGTTTTGCCCACCTTCAAGACCGCGAAGGTCAAATCCAGATTTACGTTCGTAAGGATGCTGTCGGTGAAGAAAACTATGAAATCTTCAAAAAAGCAGACCTTGGTGACTTCCTTGGTGTCGAAGGTGAAGTGATGCGTACAGATATGGGAGAACTCTCTATCAAGGCGACTCACATCACTCACTTGTCTAAAGCACTTCGCCCACTCCCTGAGAAATTCCACGGTTTGACAGACGTTGAAACAATTTACCGTAAACGTTACCTTGACTTGATTTCTAACCGTGAAAGCTTTGAGCGCTTTGTCACTCGTTCAAAAATCATTTCTGAAATCCGTCGTTACCTTGATCAAAAAGGTTTCCTTGAAGTGGAAACACCTGTTCTTCACAACGAAGCTGGTGGTGCGGCAGCCCGTCCATTTATCACCCACCACAATGCCCAAAACATTGATATGGTGCTTCGTATCGCAACTGAGCTTCACTTGAAACGCCTTATCGTCGGTGGTATGGAACGCGTCTACGAAATTGGCCGTATCTTCCGTAACGAAGGAATGGACGCTACTCATAACCCTGAGTTCACTTCTATCGAAGTTTACCAAGCTTATGCAGACTTCCAAGATATCATGGACTTGACGGAAGGCATTATCCAACACGCTGCTAAATCAGTCAAAGGCGATGGTCCAGTCAACTATCAAGGTACTGAAATCAAGATTAACGAACCATTTAAACGTGTTCATATGGTGGATGCTATCAAAGAAATTACTGGTGTCGATTTCTGGCAAGACATGACTTTCGAGGAAGCCAAAGCTATCGCTGCTGAGAAGAAAGTTCCAGTTGAGAAACACTACACTGAAGTTGGCCACATCATCAATGCCTTCTTTGAAGAGTTTGTTGAAGAAACCTTAATCCAACCAACCTTTGTCTATGGACATCCAGTAGCTGTATCTCCACTAGCTAAGAAAAATCCTGAAGACGAACGCTTTACTGACCGTTTCGAGCTCTTCATCATGACTAAGGAGTACGGTAATGCCTTTACTGAGTTGAACGACCCAATCGACCAACTTAGCCGTTTTGAAGCCCAAGCTAAAGCCAAAGAACTTGGTGATGATGAAGCGACAGGCATCGACTATGACTACATTGAAGCTCTTGAATACGGTATGCCACCAACAGGTGGTTTGGGAATCGGTATCGACCGTCTCTGCATGCTCCTCACTGATACAACCACTATCCGTGATGTATTGCTCTTCCCAACAATGAAATAATACTCTTATCCTCTGGCTCTTGTCAGGGGATTTTTTGATGCAAAAAGAGATTGAGGAAACACTCAATCTCTACTTTTCACTTCTTTTGTTGCCACGTCAGCACCAAACCATTTTTGGCTAATCTCTTGGAACTTTCCTTCTTGGTGTAGTGCGATAAAGGCTTGGTTTAAAGCTTGTAGTAATCTTTTGTCAGCAGGTCTAACTCCGACCGCAAAAGATTCACTTTCAAATCCTGCTGAAAAGACATTGTAGTCATTTAATATCCCCTCAGACTGGAGGTAGTAATTAGCATACACTCGGTCAATCAACAAGGCATCAATCCGATCATTTTTCAAGTCAATCAAGGCCTCATTAAAACTCTGATATTGATTGACTTTCTGGTCTTTAACACGATTTTTCAATAAATCTGGCTGCGCTTCAAAGTCTAGATAACCAGAGGATCCTGCTTGGGCTCCCAAGGTCTTATCCTTCATATCCTCTACTGAATGGATCTGCTGGTTTTTCTTCGCAACCAGAACTTGCTGATTTTCCATGTATGGAATGCTAAAAGCAACCTTCTCTCGGCGTTCATCAGTGGCAGAATACCCATTCCAGATGGCATCAATAGTTCCATTTTGCAGTTCCGTCTCCTTCATATCCCAGTCAATTGGCTGAAATTGAATCTTGAAACCTAATTTTTCTGAGACAGCTTGTGCTAAGTCAATATCAAAGCCTGTATATTGGCCATTCTTTTCTTCAAAACCCATGGGTACAAAGGTATTGTCAAAACCAATAGTAATGGTCCCCTGCTCTTGATATTTATCCCAGTTATCCTGCTTTGGATCGCTAGCCTTCTGAGTACAAGCCGTTAAAAAGAGAGTCAGGATAGAAACCAATACTAAAGCAATTTTCTTATTAGTCATTGGCACCTCCTACTTGGGCTCAACCTTGAGAATCTGATCTGCGATATTTTCAGCGAATTGTAAATCGTGGGTAACCACAATCTGCGTCATCCCAAGTTCCCTATTTTGCAAGATTAGTTTTTCCACTTCCAAGCGCAATTCTGGATCCAGGGCAGAAGTCGGCTCATCATAACCTATGATTTCTGGGTCAATCATCATAGCACGCGCCAAGGCTACCCGTTGCTTTTGCCCACCTGATAGTGAGAATGGATAGGCGTCTGCGTGCCCTGACAGTCCTAACTGTTCCAGGAGTCCACGCGCCTTCTTCTCAGCTTCTTCCTGCTTCATTCCCATTGTTTTTACGGGCGATAAGGTCAAATTATCTAGAACTGATAAATGAGGAAAAAGTTGAAAATCTTGGAATACAAATCCCAGTAAATTCCGCTTCTCCAATTCATCCAGTTCTAAAGGTTCTCCATTATAAAAGATTTGCCCTGAATCAATAGTTTCCAGACCTGCAAGCATGCGCAAGAGGGTTGTCTTACCTCCACCAGAAGGTCCTACGATAGCCAGGATTTGCTTTTCGGGAATATTTAGACTGAAATTGGACAAAATTTGCTTTTCATCAAAGCCTTTATTGATATTTCGTAATTCTAACATGGCAGCCTCCTATCTATAGTAACTGTACTTCTTCTCAACTTTTTTGGCAAAAATGGTCACAATACCAATCAAAATCAAGTAAATGGCTCCTGCCAAGAACATTGGAACCAGACTAGCATCACGGTTTGCAGCCGTTCGACTAGCCAAGATAAGGTCTGAAATACCTAGAGCATAAACCAGAGAGGTATCCTTGACCAAACTCATGACTTCATTAAAGACACTAGGAAGAACAATCTTGGTCACTTGGGGCAAGATAATATAGCGTACTGTGGCAAAAGGACTGAATTTCAAGACCTTAGCAGCCTCATATTGACCGTTAGGAATGGTATCAATCCCTCCACGGAAGATTTCAGCAAAGTAAGCCGCATAATTCAACACAAAGGCAATGATAGCCGCAGGAAGACGGTCCAAACGAATCCCAATACTTGGCAGCACATAATAAATAAAAATCAATTGCAAGAGCAAGGGTGTGCCTCGCATAATCCAAATATAAATATTAATCAAATGATGGAGGGGCTTCCAATGGACTTGCAAGGCAAAGGCAATCAAAACGCCCAAGGGAATAGAAAAAATCAAGACCAGTGCAAAAACCTGCAAAGTCATGCTTGCACCGCTCAATAAACTCGGTAATATCTCAAACAAATAAGACATACTGCACCTCCTAAAAATAATTGTTCCTATTATAGCATAAATAAACAAAATAACCAAGAATTTTTGTAAAAAAATTCTTTTTAAAAAAGAAAAACTATATCTATCAAAAATGATTAGATACAGTTTTTAAAAATATATTCTTACAATCTCTCAAATAGTTCTTGCATTTGCACATCATCTGGAACTAGTTTTAAGTAAGTTTGAGCATTGACTTTTGCTTCCTCAAAGTAGCCCAATTCACGCAAGAGATAGATATAGTGTTCCAGAAACTCTGGATTGTCCTTCAAATCTCCTACTAATTCTTGGTAATGCTCGTAGGCAGTATCCAAATCGTCCATTTCTTGATAGGAACGAGCAATCATCCACTTGGTCAAAAGATTCTCTGGCTCATCATTTTGCAAGTCTAGAATGTCCTCATAACGTTCCTGTTCTAGATAAATAGTAGCTAGACGGAGTAAGATTTCTTCCGTATCATCAGCGTCTTCTTTTGCAGTAAGGAGGTAGTTTTCTGCACCACTGGCATCATGCAATTCATAAGAGAATTGTGAAGCAGCTAGCAAGAGGCGAGTTTCAAAGGGATTTTTCTCTAAGCCTTGCTTAGCGATACGCAGGGCTTCTTGAACTTGATGTTCCTTATGTAAGGCCTGACTGTAACCATACTCATATCCTTCAAAATCAGGTGAAATGGTATCAAGTTGCTTAAAGTAGAGGACAGCTTTTTGGTATTCTTCTTGATCAAAGTAAAGACTGGCCAACTCAAAAGCTGTTAGGTCATCGTATTCTAACTCCAGGGCTTTTTCTAAAAACTCTATAGCTGTTTCAAATTTCCCTAACTGAGCATAGGCAAAGCCAATTCGTTGATAGGTAGAAATGCCTGTTTGCTCATAAATAGTACGATTATCTAACTGGGCATAGCCTTGAATAGCTTCTTGGTAATTTTCCAACTCACTATCCAACTCTGCCAAGCCCAATATCAAGAGAGGATCTTCTGAGTAAGTCAAGGCCTCCAGAAGTTTCTCACGCGCCACATCTGTCAAACCTTCCAACTGGTAAAGGTCTGCCTTCAGAGCCAAAGCAGAAACATACCAGTCACTGTCAGCTTGGATTTCCTCAAGATAAGCAAAGGCTTCTTCGATTTGACCATCCTCGCTAGCAATAGCTGCTAGATTAAGATTAACCTCTGGAAAATTTTCTACAATTTTCAGGTAAATTTCCTTTGCCTGAGGATAAAAACCAATTCCTTCAAGATAAGTAGCTAACTCATACAGAAGGTCACTTGGATCATTTTCTAAAGCTTTGACGAAATAATGTTCTGCCTTAACTAAATCTTGCTCTTCCAAAGCCTGTAACATCTGTTGACTATTGTTCACTCTTGACTTCCTCTCCCTCTAGTTCATATAGACCACTGACTACCTTGTACCATTCGAAAATGGCTGAAATGACAACCTTAGCAGAGGCATAAACTGGAATACCGAGCAAGACTCCCCAGATACCAAACATGGATCCTGAAGTTAACAAAACAAAGAGAACATTAATGGGATGGATGTTTAATTGACTTCCCAAAATCAATGGAGAGACAAAACGGCCTTCAATAGTTTGTTCTACGATAAAGACAATCACAACTTTCAAAAGCATGACTGGCCCAGCAATCAAGCCCAATACTAGGGCAGGAAGCATGGCTAAGAAGCTACCCAAATAAGGAATCAGATTTAAAATACCAGCAGTAACCCCCAACGTAACTGCATAGCGTAGACCAATAATCTTGAAGAAAATCATAAACATTACCGCAACAATAATAGCTACTGTTACTTGCCCTCTAACATAGTTAGACAACTGCTGATTCACATCTGATAAAACTTGTCCTACAGGTTCCTTCAATTTCGTTGGCATGAATTGAGTCAAATAGTGACGCAATCCTTTCCCATCACGCAAGAGATAAAAGAGCATGAAAGGAACAATAATCAAGGCAACAATCACTTGAGATGCCCCGCTAATAAAGGCACTCACCCAGTTGACTGCCTGAGATGAAACCTTACTTGCCCAAACTGTAGCCTGACTTGAGAAGTTTGTCAAAACTTGCTCTAACTGAGGTCTAAAATCATCTGGCAAACGCTTGGTTACCAAATCATCAATAACACGATCAGCATCTTCCAGGTAGACTGGAACATTCCTTGCAAAACTTAAAACCTGACGTTGCAGATTTGGAATGGCTACTGCCAATCCCCAAATGATAAAGAGAGCAATGATGACAAAGACAATACTAATCGCTATAACACGATTGATTTTATGCTTCTCCATCCAATCAACAATAGGATTTAATAAATAATATAGCAAACCAGATAGAATGACTGGCAACATCACAACTGCCAAAAAGTCTAAAACAGGTGAAAATAGAAAACTAATCTTGCTTAAAATAAAAAGATTCAGTCCTAATAATAAAGTTACTAAGAATACCGTAATGGCCTTGTTATCTAAAAACCACTTGAAAAACCAAGACAGGCTAAAATGTTTCTCTTTTTGATCCATAAATACTTCCTTTCTATTGTTCTCCCATTATACCATTTTTGAAACAAAATAACTCTTTTTTAAAGTGCTTACATGGAGACCGCGACATAAAAAATCTCCTCAAAAGAGGAGATTCGATTAGTCTTGAATATGACGGTCTAAGTTCTTCTGATAATCAGCATTGGATTTGGCTTTTTCATCAGCAAATTTCTTGCGGAACTCATCCATTTCTTTGGAAGTGACAATCTTATCTTGGAGTTTAAGATATTTATAACTGTTATCTCCTGTTTTGTCACCAATCCAACCATCAGCACCACTACCTAATACTTTCTTCGTTACTAACATTTGGGCACCGTCTGAGTGTACAGGAATAACCAGAGCACTATCTGTTAACCAAGCTTGAGCCTTAGCATATTTAGAATAACGTTTTTGCAAATCTGTTTTTTCACTGTTTGCATCATCAATCAATTCTTTGTATTTATCCAATCCAACTGTTTTAACGACTGGATTGTCTGTTCCTGGTGCCACACCAAGAGAACTGAGGAGACTTGGACCTGAAGTTGGATCAAATACATCTAGATAAGTCGATGGATCCGCAAAGTCTGGACTCCAACCACTATTAACATTAATATCCCAATCAACATTATTATTTGATGTTGCTAGAACAGTCATATTTCCCAATTCATCATCAGAAACCTGTTGAATATCCACAGCCACATTTTCAGAGCCCAGTGCTTCTTCAATTGATTGTTTATAAGACTGAGCTTGATGAATAAAATCTGTCTGAGTCGATGAAACTGGAAGATCTAGATGAATCGGGAACTGTACTCCATCAGCTTGAAGAGTTTTCTTTGCAGCTTCAAACTTAGCTTTAGCTTTGTCTACGTTATGAAGCGAATCTTGGGCATCATCAAGACTAACATCTTTCCAAACGCTATCCAATTTATCTAATTCTGTCTTAGTAACTTGACCAAATGTTTGATCTCCTACTTGTACAAATGTTGGAGGAGTAAAACTTGTACGTAATTTACGAGGCGCTACTTCATCTCCAAACACTTGAGAAACAGCTGCTTTACGATCTGCAGCAAATGCCAAGGCTTGACGGAAATCTTTGTTTAAAAGTGCTTTCTTAGTAGAGGATTTTTCTACATCACTTGTTTTAGCAGTATGATTGTATGACACACGATCAATATTAATAGACATATAGAATACGCCACCTCTTTGTTGACCATATACAATATTATCCTTGTATTTTTCTTTTAGACGTTCATAGTTGGCAGAGTTTTTAAAGAGTGGAGCAGCTGGATAATGTCCCTCATCAAAACCACGTCCTAGAGAGTCTGCATCTTGACCATCAAAGAAGGATAACTTGATATCATCAATAAAGACATTTTGCTTATCCCAGTAATTTTGGTTTTTGGTCATTTCGATAGAAGATTTCGAAGTAAGCCCCTTAAGAAGATATGCCCCATTGTATAGTATACTCGTTACATCAGTGGCCTTACCAAAATCATCTCCTTTAGATGCCAAAAAATCTCCACTCACGGGAGCAAGGACTCCCATTGTTGTTTTTGAATTCCAGAAAGATTCTGGATGGTTCAAAGTATAAACAACAGTATAATCATCTGTTGCTTTCACGCCTACGGTTGAGAAATCTGTTGTTTTCCCATTTACATAGTCATCCAATCCTTTGATAGAATCCTGTACAAGATAAAGAGCCTGTGATTTCTTATCAGCCGCATGCTTAAGACCAGTTACAAAATCCTGAGCCTTAACTTCCCCATACTCTTCTCCCTCATTGGTATACCACTTGACACCCTGACGGATTTTATAGGTGTAGGTCAGACCATCCTTAGAAATAGTCCAATCTTCTGCAACTGATGGAACTAAATTTCCATATTGGTCATTTTCAAGTAAACCGTCAATAACATTACCTGTAATCTGTTTAGTGCTGACATTGCCAGAAACTGTATAATCCAGAGTCGAAGGATCTGATGTAAACACATAAGCATAAGTCACTGGCTTAGTAGCATCCTTATTACCATTACCAGATGAACACGCTGCTAGAACGGCAGTAGACAAAACTGCAATTCCAGTCGCTAAAAAAACTCGTTTTTTCATAGTAAGGACTCCTTTAAACATTTTATGAATTCATTATAGCACTTTTAAGAAGAAAAGTAAGGAAAACAATCTCAATGTTATTATATTTTTTTAAAAAACAATCAATTATTTTTTTAAAGTGCTTACATCTAATTGGATGTCTTTAATTGGCTTGTTTTTGTGATATAATAGTCTTATCTTTACACAGAGGTATAGTAATGAAAGAAACTGTTTATTTTGGAACTTATACACGTCGTACTTCCCAAGGGATTTACATGGCAGACTTTGATACAGAAACTGGTCTGCTTTCAAATCTAGAACTTTTTGCAGCTGAACCAAGTCCGACCTACCTTGCCTTTGACCAGCATCAACATTTATACACTGTTGGTAGTCAAGACGATAAGGGTGGAATTGCAGCCTATCAAACTAATGGCACCTTATTAAATCACGTCGTTGAAGAGGGAGCCCCCCACTGTTATGTTGCCGTTGATGAAGAGCGTGATTTGGTTTACGCAGCAAACTACCACAAGGGACAGGTCCTTGTTTATAAACGTCAGGAAGATGGTCGTCTTCTACTTAGTGATGTTGATCAACACAGTGGCCAAGGTCCACATGAAAATCAAGCTTCTCCACATGTTCACTATACAGATTTAACACCTGACCACTATCTAGTGACCTGCGACTTGGGTACTGACCAAGTAATTACTTATGATCTTGATCCAGAAGGAAAATTATCTAAGCTCTATACTTATCATAGCCAGCCAGGAGCAGGCTCACGCCATATTATTTTCCATAACCATTATAAAATCGCTTATCTCATTTGTGAACTCAATAGCACTATCGAGGTTCTAATCTACGATGGTGTTGGCGAATTTGAACGCATGCAAGTCATTTCAACTCTACCAGACGGTTATAAAGGCTTTAATGGTACTGCTGCTATTCGTCTCTCTAAAGATGGGAAGTACCTCTACGCCTCTAACCGTGGCCATGATTCTATCGCAGTATATACAATCCTTGCGGACGGTAGCTTAGAGTTGTTAGAAATCGTTCCGACACATGGTCAGACTCCACGTGATTTTGATTTGACACCAGACCAAGAATTTGTCATTGCTGTCCATCAGGACTCTGACAATGCAACCGTCTTTAAACGCAATCCTGAAACTGGTCGTCTAGCAGAACTTTCTAATGACTTCCATGTCCCAGAAGCAGTCTGCATCAGTTTTGCCCCTTAAGAAAACATAAAAAATGAACTTGGTAACTCAAGTTCATTTTTTTCTTATAGTCTATTTCCGACATTAATACGGTTAATGGCACGTTGCAAAGCAATCTTAGCACGACGTTCTTGGTCAATCAAGTGTTTGTCTTGTGCTTCTTCAATTTCACGCTCTGCTCGAAGTTTGGCACGTTCTGCACGACTAACGTCGATATCACGAGCACGTTCTGCAGAGTCAGCAACAATTGTGATAACGCCATTAGCAACTTCAATAACGCCTCCGTTTACTGCAATCCAGTTCACGTGTTCTTCATCATCAATACGTTTTACCTTTACTTCATCAACTGCTAAAACCGCAATCATATTTTCATGTCGTGGCAAGATCCCCATCTCACCATCCAGAGTTCGAACCGATACATAGCTGGCATGGTGATCATAGACGAGACCATCTGGTGTCACGATCTGGACAGTTAACTGAGCCATAGATCACCTCTTAAAATCCCATTTTTTCAGCTTTTGCAATTACATCTTCGATAGAACCTACACCACGGAAGGCATCTTCTGGCAAGTGGTCATGTTTACCATCAAGGATTTCCTTAAAGCCACGTACAGTTTCAGCAACTGGAACATAAGAACCAGGCTGACCAGTAAATTGTTCCGCAACGTTGAAGTTTTGTGACAAGAAGAACTGGATACGACGGGCACGAGCAACCAAAGTCTTTTCTTCATCAGAAAGCTCATCCATACCAAGGATAGCAATGATATCTTGCAACTCATGGTAACGTTGAAGGACACGTTTTACTTCAGCAGCAACTGCATAGTGCTCTTCTCCAACGATTTCAGGTGCCAAGGCACGTGAGCTTGAAGCAAGTGGATCAACGGCTGGGTAGATACCCAATTGTACCAACTTACGTTCCAAGTTGGTTGTTGAATCCAAGTGAGCGAAAGCTGTTGCTGGCGCTGGGTCAGTATAGTCATCCGCTGGCACATAGATAGCCTGGATAGAGGTTACAGACCCCTTCTTGGTTGATGTGATACGCTCTTGCAATTGACCCATTTCCGTAGCAAGTGTTGGTTGGTAACCAACGGCTGATGGCATACGACCCAAAAGGGCAGATACTTCTGAACCAGCCTGAGTGAAACGGAAGATATTATCGATAAAGAGAAGCACGTCTTGGCCTTCTACATCACGGAAGTATTCAGCGATTGTCAAACCAGTAAGGGCAACACGCATACGTGCTCCAGGTGGCTCATTCATCTGACCAAATACCATGGCTGTTTTCTCGATAACGCCTGATTCTTTCATTTCCCAGTAAAGGTCGTTCCCTTCACGAGTACGTTCCCCAACACCGGTAAATACTGAAATACCACCGTGTTCTTGGGCAATGTTGTGAATCAATTCTTGAATTAAGACGGTTTTACCAACTCCGGCACCACCGAAAAGTCCAACTTTACCACCTTTAAGGTAAGGGGCAAGAAGGTCGATAACCTTAATCCCTGTTTCAAGGATTTCAGAAGAGGTAGACAACTCATCAAAAGTTGGAGCTTTTTTATGAATTGGCTGACGCTCTGCATCTTCTGTAAAAGGAGCTTCCAAGTCAATGGTATCTCCCAAAACATTGAAGACACGTCCCAAAGTTTCTTTACCTACTGGCACAGAGATTGGACGACCTGTGTCCAATACTTCCATTCCACGAGTCAAACCATCTGTTGATTCCATGGCGATAGTACGGACCATACCATCTCCCAACTCCAAGGCTACTTCAAGGACGATTTTTGTTTTTCTTTCGTCATTTTTGTAGACGACAAGTGCATTGTTAATCTCAGGAAGTTCTTCCCCTGCTGCAAACAAGACGTCTACAACGGGACCGATAACCTGAGCAATTTTACCTGAACTCATCTCCTTCTCCTATTCTATATAAGATACTGTCGGTTCCTAGCTCAACTAGGTCCTAAGTTCATTTTCATACGAGCTGGACTAGTGCCTATTCTAAGGCACTAGCTCCTGCTACGATTTCTGTAATTTCTTGTGTAATCGCCGCCTGTCTGGCACGGTTATACTGAATTGTCAAATCATTAATGACTTTCTTAGCATTATCTGTCGCTGTTTGCATGGCTGTCATACCCGCAGCATTTTCAGCTGTCTTAGCATCGATAATAGCACCATAAATCATACTTTCTGCAAACTGAGGCAACAACTGCTCCAAAATTTCTTCTCGGCTAGTTTCCAATTCAAAGGTCAAGCTGTAACTGTCATCCGCTTCATTTGGATCTAAGTCAACAATCGGAAGCATTTGTTCCACACGCATTTGACTGGTTAGCGTATTGACATGGTGGTTGTAGCAGACATAAAGCTCATCAAAGAGCTCATTTTGATACATTTCAACAGTTTTTGAAATAATCTTACGAACTTCATCAAAACTTGGTTGATCTGCCAAGCCACGTAGTTCATAAAGTGGTTGAATACCGCGAGCTTTAAAGAAATCAGCTCCCATTCCACCAATACAGATCATTTCAAAACCTTGACCATCTGGATGGTATTCTTCTTTCAGCTCCATAACGGCTTTCAAAATAGAAGAATTATAACCTCCAACCAAACCTCGGTCTGATGTAATGACGATATAGCCTGTCTTCTTAACTGGACGGCTAATCAACATCGGATTGGTTGAACTACCAGCTCCATTCCCATGAAGAATATCCGTCAAAAGTTTACGAACTTTCTGAGCATAAACTTGGAAGTTGCGAGCAGCTTCTTCAGAACGACCTAGCTTAGCAGCTGATACCATCTGCATGGCATTTGTGATTTGACTCGTATTTTTTGTTGAGGCGATTTTTGTTTTAATATCATTTAGAGATACTGCCATCTGACACCTCTATTCTTATTGGAAGCTGGTTTGATTGAGAAACTCTGTAATCGCAGCATCCAAGACTGCTTCTTCTGGCAAGTCTTTTGTATCACGAATGGTTTCCAAAATCTCTGGATGTTGAGCATCAAAGAAGGCATGGAACTCTTCCTCGAAACGAACAATATCATCTACTGGAACAGTATCCAAGAAACCATGTGTCAAAGCATAGAGAATGGTTACTTGTTTCTCAACAGGTAATGGTTTGTGAACAGGTTGTTTCAAGACTTCAACTGTACGACGTCCACGGTTCAACTTAGCCTGTGTTGCCGCATCCAAGTCAGAACCAAACTTAGTGAAGGCTTCCAACTCACGGTATGAAGCAAGGTCGATACGAAGTGTACCAGCAACCTTTTTCATGGCTTTGATTTGTGCAGAACCACCTACACGAGATACAGATGAACCCGCATCGATGGCTGGACGAATACCCGCATTGAAGAGACCATCACCAAGGAAGATTTGTCCATCAGTGATTGAAATCACGTTGGTTGCGATATAGGCAGAGATATCTCCTGCTTGTGTCTCGATAAATGGTAGGGCAGTAATTGATCCACCACCAAGTTCATCAGAAACTTTAGCTGAGCGCTCAAGCAAACGGCTGTGAAGGTAGAAAACATCCCCTGGGAAAGCTTCACGACCTGGAGGACGACGAAGCAAGAGTGACAGTTCACGATAAGCTACCGCTTGTTTTGATAAATCATCATAAACGATCAAAACATGCTTACCTTGGTACATAAATTCTTCCGCCATGGCAACCCCAGCATAAGGAGCTAGGAAAAGCAATGGAGATGGTTGTGAAGCAGAGGCTGTCACAACGATTGTGTAGTCCAAGGCACCGTACTGACGTAGTGTTTCTACTTGCGTACGAACTGTTGATTCTTTTTGTCCAATCGCTACGTAGATACAGATCATATCTTGACCTTTTTGGTTCAAGATTGTATCAATCGCAATGGTTGTTTTCCCTGTCTGACGGTCACCGATAATCAACTCACGTTGACCACGACCAATCGGTACAAGGGCGTCAATAGCTTTCAAACCAGTTTGCAATGGTTCTGATACAGACTTACGTTGCATAACACCAGGAGCTGGTGCTTCTACTGGACGAGTTTTATCAGTGTAGATTTCTCCAAGACCGTCAACTGGACGACCAAGTGGGTCCACAACACGACCAATCAGACTTTCACCTACTGGGACTTCCATGATTTTCCCTGTACGGCGGATTGTATCGCCTTCACGGATATCTGTAAAGTCACCTAGGATGATAATACCAACGTCTGTTGACTCCAAGTTTTGAGCCATACCATAAGAGCCGTTTTCAAAAATCAACAACTCTCCACTCATGGCATTTTCAAGGCCGTGAGCACGCGCGATACCGTCCCCGATATAGGTTACAACACCTGTTTCAGTCACATCAAAATTGGGTTTGAAATTTTCAATTTGTTGCTTAATTAAAGCGCTGATTTCTTGTGCGTTAATTGCCAAAAGAACACCACTTTCTATTTCAAATTTTCTTTAACAACTTTAAGTTGTTGTTTAATACTCACATCAATTGTCTTGTGATTGGCAAAAATGACAAAACCACCAATAAGACTTTCATCGATTTGTTCTTTTACACTCCTTACTTTAAGAGACAATTTTTTCTCAATCAAAGGGAGCAAGCGACTCTTCTGTTCATCTGTTAAAGGATGAGCTGACGTAATCGTCACTTCAAATCGATTTGTTTCTTTTTCAAGTCGGTTCAAGCAATCTACAAGAATATCATAAAAAAGATTTGCTCTGTGATTGTAGATAAGAACCTGGATAAAGTTTTGCAATAAAGTCGACACTGAATCTTGGAAGAACGTAATCGTTTTTTCCTTGTCAGACTCGTCTACTGCCACTTTTTTTAAAAAAGAAGGTAAGCCTGTTTCTTCAGCAACTTGCTTGATTTGAGCTAAGTCTGAAAAGATACGGTCTTCTTCTCCTTTTTCTAAAACCAATTGGACAAAAGGCATGCTGTATTTTTCAATTACCTTTACTGTTTTCTTGTCCATTAAGCTTCTCCTAACTGATCGATATACTGATCAATGAGTTCTTTATGGGCATGACCGTCAAGGTTTTGTGAGATGATTTTACCAGCCAAGCTGATTGTCAAATCTGCTACCTCACCCTTAACACTTTGTAAAGCTTCAGCTTTATTTTGAGCAATTTCTTGGTTCGCTTTTTCTTTCAAGCGTCCTGCTTCTAGCTTAGCATCTGCTAAAATACTAGCTTTGCTTTTCTCAGCTGTTTCTTTCGCATTCTCAATGATTGTCTTAGCTTCTTTACGGCTACCAGCCAATTCATCTTCGCGTTTTTGAGCCAATACTTCTGCTTTTTGACGTGCTTGTTCAGCTCCGTCAATATCTGCTGCAATTTTTTCTGCTCTTTGTTCGAAAATGCTAGTCAAATTTGACCAAGCGTATTTCTTAACCAAGACTAGCAAGAGAATAAAGGAACCAGCGATTAGTATAAAATCACCAAGTAATTCACCTACTGTTACATTCATAAACTACTCCTTTCTATTCTTCATCATTAATTTTATTTCCTAGGTACATTGAAGATAACAATGTAAATACATATGCTTGTACACAAGAAATAAAAACAGAAAATGCAGTCCAGATTAGATTTGTTCCAAAAGCAATAGGATACCAATAGAAGGCCTGATGAGAAAGTAGGACTAACATACTTGCCATCACTTCCCCTGCAAAGATATTACCAAAGACCCGCAATGCAAGTGAAAGGAGATTGGTAACTTCCTCCAAGAGATTCATTGGTGTCATAAAACCTGGTGTTACAAATGCTTTTAAATACTTTTTGATTCCACGACGACGAATTCCTTCTACGTGTGTCATTAAGATAATTGTAAAAGACAAGACCAAGTCAAATGACAAATTTGCTGTTGGTGAGGTCCAAAGATTTACACCATCTGTAGTCTGAATTCTAGCCATTAAGCCAATATTATTTGCAATGGCCATAAATAGGAATAAACAGAAATAAAAGAGAGAATAATCCTTTATCATTGGACCAAGGTTTGATTTTGTAAATCCAACGACAAAATCAAATAAATACTCCAATACATTTTGTTTTCCTGTGGGTCTCAAAGTCATATTTCGAGTTGCCCAATAAATAAAGCCAAAAATAAGTGCTACAGTCAACAAAGTCAAAACTACTATGGTTAAATTAAAGGTAACAGGACCAATATTGATGGTTGGATTAATACTTTCTTCCATCTAAAATCCTCCCTTTTTCAATTTATACTTCTTTTATTTGATGATAAATGAAAAGACAAGAGTAACGAAGAAAGTACCTTCAATAAAGGCAACCCCTAGGATCATCAAACTACGTAGTTCTGAGATGATATCTGGTTGGCGAGCAACTGATTTCAACAAACCGTTCATCAACATACCTTCACCAAGAGATACACCCATACAGGCAAGACATAGACCGAAAAATGTTAAATTCATGACGAATTCTCCTTTTAATTAAAATTTACTTACTTAGTTTAGTCCTAAAAATTGGATTTGTCAACTTTTTACTTACGTTGAAAGCGTTTAATGAAAATTATTTACAATTTTACTATTTTTAAGTCTATTATATAGAAAACTTTGGAAAAAACTTGTAACAAATCCCTCCATTATCTAGGTCTTTCTGAAAAATAATGAAAAATCCGAGATGAAATCTCGGATGGAAATTAATATATTTTCTTTAACCTAATGCTCTTTAGTAAGTAGGATTAAAGGGAAAGCAACTAGAAAGCTTTCGTCTCCTGCACGCTTATTAAGCACGAACTGTGACGCTGGTGCCATCTTCCTTATAAAGATTGATAAGTCCTTCTTTGAGAGCTCGAACCATATCTCCTGCTTGAACAGGTTGTGGGACTTTGATTGTCAAGAGTTCCATTGGATTTGGAGCGCGGTCGATTTTATTGCCTTTGGCATCATGCAAATCTTCAATATAAGTTTCAAAATGACGGAAACCTGGGCCATAAAACTCAACTTGATCACCTTCGTTAATGACGTTCCGTTGGCGAATAGTCGCTGTTTGTGTCGCATCATCATAAGAAACGACTTCAGCAACAAACTTATACTCAGGAATTTTACGACGAGCACCAAATAACTGCTCATTTTCAGATGGTGTACCATAGTAGAAACCTGTTGCTAATTCACGTTGGGCAACCTTCCACATCTCATCAATCAAGTCTTGCTTGATAGCTTCAAATTTTTCTGGACTTTCTAGATAAGCATCAACAGCCGCCTTGTAGCAGTTGGTTACTGTTGATACGTAGTGAATAGACTTCATACGTCCTTCGATTTTTAGACTGTCCACACCATTTTCAATCATATCTGGGATATGGTCAATCATAGACATATCAACGGCTGACATTGAAAATTCTTCTGGAATCTCACCTTTCAAGCTCTTGCGTTCTTGACCAAATGGCATATCGTAAAGGTCATACTTCCAACGGCAAGATTGAGAGCAACCACCTCGGTTGGCATCACGCATACTCATGTGATTAGAAAGTGTACAACGACCAGAGTAAGAGATACACATAGCTCCGTGGACAAAGGCTTCAATCTCAACATCTGTACGTTTGCGAATTTCAGCTAATTCTTCCATTGAAACCTCACGCGCCAAAACAACACGAGTTAAGCCCAGTTCCTTCCAAAACTCAAGAGTTTCATAGTTAGTCGCACTGGCTTGAGTTGAAAGGTGAATTTCAAGGCCTGGTGCTTCAGTCGCTGCAATCATAATCAAGGCTGGGTCAGACACGATAACTGCCGCGATTCCGATATCACGTAGTTTACGGAACCACTCACCAGCACCAGCTTCATTTCCTTCGTGCATAACCATGTTGGCAGCTACATAGACCTTAGCTCCATACTTAGCCGCAAACTGGACACCTTCTTCCATCTGTTCAAAGGTAAAGTTTCCGGCACGGCTACGAAGACCATAGGCCTGACCACCGATAAAGACAGCATCTGCTCCATACTGAACAGCTACCTTTAGCTTCTCTAAAGTCCCTGCAGGTGATAAAACCTCAGGACGTTTTAATGTTTTTGTCATGTTTTCTCCTATTTGCAATATAAAAGTTTGACGTTTTTCCTTCTCATTTTATAGTAAATATGCCATAAAATCAAGCCTAGACAGATTGTTTTGACAATTCTAATCTTTTAAACTTTGTATAATAATTGTTAAACTATCGAATATAAACCAATTTTAACAAGTAGCCAAAAAGTCTAGAAAAGTAAAAACCAGTATCCAATGATACTGGCTCATTAAACTACATAAATTAGTCCTTAGATGACTATTCCCACTCAACTGTTGCAGGTGGTTTACTTGTAATATCGTAGACGATGCGATTAACGTGGTCCACTTCGTTTACGATACGCACTGAGATTTTTTGAAGGACTTCCCAAGGAATTTTGGCAAAGTCAGCTGTCATACCATCGATAGAGGTAATAGCACGGATTGCAATCGTGTAGTCATACGTACGACCGTCACCCATAACACCGACTGAACGAACGCCTGTATTGACCGTGAAGTATTGCCAAATATCGCGGTCAAGACCAGCTTTAGCGATTTCTTCACGCAAGATAGCGTCTGACTCACGAACAGTTTCTAGTTTTTCTTCAGTGATTTCACCCATGACACGGATAGCAAGTCCTGGTCCTGGGAATGGTTGGCGCCATACGATATGGTCTGGCATGCCAAGTTCTGTACCAAGGGCACGAACTTCGTCTTTATAGAGAGTGTTGAGTGGTTCAATCAATTCAAATTGCATGTCTTCTGGAAGACCACCCACGTTGTGGTGTGACTTGATAGTTTGAGCTGTATCCGTACCAGACTCGATAACATCTGTATATAAAGTACCTTGAGCAAGGAATTTCACATCTTTGAGCTTGCTTGCTTCGTCATCAAATACATACACAAACTCGTTACCGATGATTTTACGTTTTTGTTCAGGGTCAGAAACACCAGCAAGTTTATCAAGGAAACGTTTAGCAGCGTCTGCTTTGACGATATTCAAACCAAACTTACCACCAAGCATGTCCATAACTTGGTCCGCTTCTCCTTTACGAAGAAGACCGTGGTCTACGAAGATACAGATCAATTGATCGCCAATAGCCTTTTGGAGAAGAACTCCAACGACAGATGAGTCAACCCCACCTGATAGACCAAGAAGGACACGTTTATCACCGACAGTTTCACGAATTTTTTGGATCTGCATATCAATGAAGTTATCCATTGACCAATCGCCTTTAGCCTTACAGATGTTAAGGGCAAAGTTACGAAGGATGTCATTTCCGTATACAGAATGACGAACTTCTGGGTGGAATTGGATACCGTAAATATGTTTATCAGGGTTTTCAATGGCTGCGTATGGGCAATCAGCTGAAGTTCCTGTACGAACAAAGTCAGCAGGAATCTCAGTAACTGCATCACCATGGCTCATCAAAACAGTCTGCTCATCAGGTGTTGATTCAAAAAGCGCTGATGATGTGTGAGTTAGGGTTGATTGACCGTATTCACGATTTCCAGCATCACCTGCAGGAACAACTTTTCCTCCAAGTTTATGGGTCAACAACTGCATACCATAACAGATTCCCAAAATTGGAATTCCTAGTTCGAAGATTTCTGGGTCAATATCGAATGAACCATCTTCATATACAGAGTTTGGACCACCTGAAAGGATGATTCCTACAGGGTTGATTTCACGAACTTCAGCAGCTGAAATTTTATGACTCTTTAGCTCTGAAAAAACACCAATCTCACGGATACGGCGTGAAATCAGCTGGTTGTATTGGCTACCATAGTCCAAAACGATGATTTTTTCTACATCTTGCAAATCAGTTGAAATGTTGCTCATCTTTTTCCTTTCTCAAAAGAAATATCTTTTTTCAATATTCTATCACAAATAAGGGCGAATTACCAACTAAACAAGGCGAAGTTTGACTTTTTCTAGTTTATTGGGGTACAATAGAGAAAAGATAGAAATGAAGTGAAAAATATGCTACCCGCTTATATGAAAATACATGATCAGATTAAAAAGGATATTGACGAACATCGTTGGGCCATTGGTGAGAGACTTCCCAGTGAACGAGACTTAGCAGAGCAGTTTGCGGTCAGTCGCATGACCCTCCGCCAAGCTATTTCCCTCTTGGTCGAAGAAGGAGTTTTAGAGCGCCGTGTAGGAAGTGGCACCTTTGTGTCTAGTACTCGAGTACAAGAAAAGATGCGAGGAACAACCAGTTTTACTGAAATTGTCAAATCCCAAGGTAAAGTTCCCTCTAGCCAACTCATTTCCTACAGAAAAACCATTCCCAATGAGCAGGAAGTTGCCAAGCTAGGAATTTCTCCAACGGAAAATATTATCCGAATGGAACGTGTTCGCTATGCCGACCAAGTCCCTCTGGTTTATGAAGTTGCTTCTATTCCTGAAAAATTCATTAAAGATTTTAAGAAAGAAGAAATCACCAGTCATTTCTTCCAAACCCTACAAAAACATGGCTACCGTATCGGCAAATCACAGCAGACTATCTATGCTCGTCTCGCTAAAGAAAAAATTGCCCACTATTTGGAAGTTGAAAAAGGACATGCTATTCTTGGACTGACTCAAGTTTCCTACCTAGAAGATGGGACAGCTTTTGAATACGTAAAAAGTCAGTATGTAGGCGAACGTTTTGAATTTTATCTTGAAAATAATTAGATTACTAGGCAAAAACTCTCTGTCACGGACGACAAAGAGTCTTTTTTATTTTTCTAAGAGTAAATCTTTCAAAGAAATCAGGGTTACTGCAAATAAAATCATTGCCATGCCAAGAAAATCAATAGGATAAAATTGTTCATTCATAATTAGGAAGGCAAAGAAAACCGCCGAGATTGGCTCAATTGAAGCCAACAAACTTGACTTAACCGGTCCTATCAGACTGGCTCCCTTTAAGAAGGCTGTATAGGCAAAGACAGTTCCGATAAGAATAATGCCCGCAAATGCAAGAAGAAAATCAAGACTAGTTGGAATAGTAGTCTGTAGAACTCCTGTAAAAGGAAGGGCGACCAAACCAGCTATGACCATTCCCACACCAATGACCAAACTGCTCCCCCACTTCTTAATCAAGGATATGGGCAAAATGATATAAAGTGCGTAAGTCAGAGCAGAAAAGAGACCCCAGAACAGGCCTGCAGGTGTCATGGATAACTGGTCCAACTGCCCATGAGTTGCGATCAAGAAGGTCCCTCCAATGGCTAATATGATGGAAACAATCTCTCCCAATGTCGGCGCCACCTTATCCTTGATACAGCTATAAATCAAAATCCCGACAGGACAAACATACTGAAGTACCGTCGCGGTTCCTGCATTGGTTTCCTGAATAGCAGTTAGATAGGCAAATTGATTGAGAAAAAGTCCAATCAAAGCAAAAATGAGAAGAGACAGCAAACTCTTTCTATCCTTTAAAAAGGTCAGCATTTTATCCTTTGCAGTAGCATAAGCCAAGATCATGAGAATTCCACCAGCGATTAAAAGACGCAAGTTAGTCAAGACTAGAGCCGAAATTCCGTGTGCCATCAGGTATTGGCCACTCGTTCCAGACAA
The DNA here is from genome assembly GCF_026782895.1 of Streptococcus mitis. Classification (GTDB taxonomy): domain Bacteria; phylum Bacillota; class Bacilli; order Lactobacillales; family Streptococcaceae; genus Streptococcus; species Streptococcus mitis_CB. Next base: position 187,045 of record NZ_JAKUXJ010000001.1, on the reverse strand, counting down.
GCCCCAAGCAATACCAGCCACAACTGTTAATAGAGTCCCTTTTAAACTATTTGACATGTCTCTCCTTACTCTTCTTTACGAATCAAGTCCATCACTTGATTGCGATCTAAAATCCATTGAGCCCGCTCATCCTTTTCATAGGTACGATTCGATAGAAAAATAGCCGCTTCTTGCTTCTGACGACTCCACATGATAAAGGTACCTGTATAGCCCGTATGGTCTAGCCAATCTCCTTCCAAATTCCATGCCAAAGAACGTTCCTTGTCATCCAAAGGAGAAAAATTTTTACTCAAATTTCTTGCAAAATCATCCTCTAAATAGTGTTCTAAAAAGATTTGTAAATCCTTTACAGTCGAAAACAAACCAGCACTACCAGCATGTCTGCCTAGGAGGCGAGCCTTGGGATCATGTACCAGACCTGCCTCGACACCTCTAACTGTTGGAACAGCAAGCTCAACAGGTCCAAACTTGGTTTCCGTCATTCCCCAAAGATTCCAGACTTGTTCTTGTAAAATCACATCCAAGTCTTGATTAAAGATTCTTTCCAAAATAAAGCCCAAAAGCAAAAAATGGACATCCGAATAAAGAAAGGCTGGCTGATTTCGTCTATTGAGATGAAACATAGCTTCCTTTAATTCTGAATCTGTTAAAAGATCACGATTGGGAATAAACGGATCAAGGTCTGTAGCGTGAGTTAAAAGCTGACGAATAGTGATATCCGGATAATCACTCTCAGCTAAAAAATCTGTTACCGGTCTATCAATATCTAATTGACCTTTATCCCACAAGAAGGTAAAAACTGTGCCAACCCCAACAACCTTGCTGACACTAGCTAGGTCATAAACAAGTCCTGCTTCAGTCTGCAAGCCATGCTCTGGGTCACTCTGGCCTAAATAGAACTCCGTCCATTGATTGTCCTTAAAATACGCAAAAGAGGCTCCGGGATAGATCCCTGCCTCGATTTGGTTTTCTATTTTTTTAATAATCTTGGTCCACTTCATACTTCTTCAAACCACAATTCAACATTATTTCTATCTTTACCAAGGAAGAATTTTTCAGACTTAGGAATAAAATATTCGGTAGACTCAAACTTCTTACGAAGACTTGCTATATCTAGTTCATTGACCAAGAACTTGAGCATAGATAAGTCCCAAGTAACCGTATTGTCCACAGTCAAATCCTGCCCCTGTGCTGGGATAAAATCAAGGGATTCCCCAATTTCAGATAGTTCCAAGAAACTTTCGACATCCGTTGGGAGGTGTAATTCCATAGAAATCTCAAATTTACTTAAAGAAATTGACTCCAGATCTGTTTGAAATTCAGGTTTTTCTCCTACTTCTACTAGATTTTCTCTGTCATCTTCCGCATGAATCAAAACCAAATCATCTTCTGGAGAGTAAATTTCAAAAGCGTAGCCGTTTTGACCTTTATATAATTGATGAATCGAATCTGTTTTAGATAAGAGTCCTTCAATTTCTAAGGGATTTTCCACTTTGACAATCAATCTAGCTAGTTTTTTTCTTCCCTCTACCTTACGAGTGCGCATACTTGGAGCTTCTTCTAAAACCAGCTTTTCTAGACCTGTTTGATCACCTAGTGATAGAAAGGCTGATTCTTCTAACAAGGTCTTCATGCCAAGGGTTTCTATATAAAATATTTCATTTAATTTTCTATTATTAACTTTTAAAGTAGGAATAATCCGTACAATCTGATTTACATTCATAAATTCCTCCAACTCTTTTATTTTAAAGGATTTTAGAATTTTTTACAAGAAATTATGCTCAGATTTACCTTTTTTTCGTAAAATTTCATCTAAAAAACCGAGGATTTCCTCGGTTTCAATTTCTTATAGGTAAAGGAATTTGAAGATAGCTACTGCCGCAATTGCTGCTGCGATCGGTGCTACTACTGGTACCCAAGAATACCACCATTTTGAATCACCTTTGTGCTCACCAAGAACTGATTTTGGAAGGAAAGCATGAAGGAGACGTGGCCCCAAGTCACGGGCTGGGTTTAAGGCAGGTCCTGTAGGTCCACCAAGTGATGTTACCAAGGCCATAACAAGGAATCCAAGTGCCAAGTGAGCAATTCCAAGACCAGAAGCTGTATGAGGTGCTGTTTGAGCTTTAATTGCTAAATCAGAGAAGTCAACTGTTTGGCCTGCTTGACTAGCCATTTGTTTCATGTATTGAAGAACCTCAGCACCAAAGAAGTTTTTAGTCAATCCAAGAGCTGCAAAGAAAAGAACAAATGAACCGATAAACTCGTTTACAAAACCGTTAACAGTTGCTGCAAAGCGTGATTCTTTTGTACCTTGATCCAAACTTGAGATTGTTGAGAAAGTACCCAAGATATTGTTTGGATTTTCAGTTTTCAAGTAGTATGGGCGGTGTGTTGCCACAACCAAGGCTTGACCAAAGATAGCACCCAAAACTTGTGCAAGGATATAAGGCGCTACTTGTGCCCAAGGGAAGAGACCGCTGATTGCAAGTCCAAGAGTGAAGGCTGGGTTGATGTGGTTACCTGATACGTTACCAAACATCAAAGCTGGAATCATAACCCCCATACCGTAACCAACAGCGATAACGAGCCAGCCACTTTGGTGACCTTTCGTACCTTTAAGTTCAACGTTAGCAACTGCACCATTACCAAGAATGATCAAAATAGCAGTTCCCAAGAATTCAGTGGCATATTTAATTGCCCATGTAAAATCCATTTGATAGATTCTCCTTAAAATTTTTTAGACAATCCTTATTCTATCAATTTTTATATCTTTTAGCAATATGTTTTCTAAAAGAATATATGAGAAAGCGGTTTTATTTCTTATAAAAAACAAAAGGATTAAGGGAGTAATTTTCCTTAATCCGAAAGTTCTTATTCTTGACGTTGTCCGAAATCTGCAATCATTTGCTCCATTTCTTGTCGACTCGGAGTTGTCAGCATATAAAGGTAATCTCCTTGAAGTTCCGCAAAGGCAGCTGGCATGATTTTTTTAACCTTGAACTGCTGGCTGTATTTAGCAAGCAAGTCCTCCTCAGAATAGACATAGTGAGCATTTGCACGACGTGATGTAGCCAAACAATACTGAGGTTCAAAGTCTGACGCTGGGAACTCTTCTCCTGCGACAATAGCTGCATAGCCACGATAGAGATCCAAGGAATGAGCAAAATTATAAACATCAATGGTGAAACCACCTGCAGGACGATTATTGTACTCGATAGCGATGTAATCATCTCCCTCGCGGAAGAATTCGATATGGAAAAAACGTTCTTTCATACCAAATTCCTTGACAATTGCTTCCCCATACTTGCGAAGTTTGGGATCCATATCCTTGAGTACATAGTAAGAATTGTCCATCTTATAAATCATGAGATCAAGCGGTGTATAGGCGTAATCAAAAGTTGTTGAAAAGACAATCTTTCCATCCTTATCCACTAGACCATCAAAGGTGCAAATTTCGCTAGAAGTGACAAATTTTTCAAAGAAATAAACGGTCGAATGGTCCCATTCTTGCTTGAAGTGATTGATATCGTCTTCTGTTTCAAGCTTAAAGGTCGCGGCTGCTCCCACTCCATTGTCAGGTTTGGCAATCATTGGCAGGCCGATTTCATTCACAGCTTGATCAACATCTGCTTCCGTCTTGATAACTGCTCCAGGTACCACAGGGACACCTGCTTTTTTGAAAAACTTCTTCATTTCAGACTTAAATTTCGTCTTTTTGAGATCCTCTGGTTTGGCACCAAAAACATTGAATTGTTCTCTGAGTGTTGCGTCCAGCTCAAGCCAGTATTCATTGTGGGACTCGATACGATCGATTGGACCATGCTTATAGAAAAGAAAGGCTACAGCACGTTTGACTTCGTCTATGTTCTCAAGATTGTCCACACGGAAATACTCGGTCAGGCTATTGCGTAAGGGCTCATCCAATTGCTCGTAAGGTTCTTGGCCAATTCCCAAGACGGTGATGCCTTTATTAGCTAGTTCAATGGTAAACTGTTGAAAGTTTTGTGGATAGTAGGGAGAAATAACAAGGTAATTCATAGGTAACTCCTTTTATAAATAGAGATTTCCAAGGAAATAAGGCATTTGTTTGCGCCACCATTCCCAGTCGTGGGCGACATCGTGTCCCCATTCAGCAAACCAGGCTGGAATTTGTTTCTGGTCAAAGGCTTCTTTGAGCTTGTAAAAGGATGGTAAACCGTCTTGTTCCCAGGCTCCAAGACCCGTACACAGCACAATCTCTGCCTGACGATAACGGTCAATAAACCAGCCGTCGTTCTGGTTCCAGATATAATCTACTGGCGAGTTTTGGTAAATGGCATCGTCATTATAGTAATCGCCGACAAAGAAACGTGCATCGTAAACACCACTAAGAGCAATCACCTTTGTAAAAACATCTGGATGCTGGAGGAAAAAGTTGACTGCATGGTAGGCGCCCATCGAGCAACCTGTCGTCATCATGCCATCAAACCAACCTGTCTTGTGCTTGATAAAAGGAATGGCCTCCTCAATCACATAGCGCTCGTAGGCACGATGCATCTCCGCTTGGTCGTGACCGTTTTTCCAAGTGGCCAACCAGCTCTCACTGTCTACACTGGATAGGGTAAAGAACTGAACACGGCCTTCCTCGATAAAGGAAGCACAAGCATCAATCATGCCAAAATCATAGTATTCATTGTGACTACCACCTGATGAAGCAAAGACCACAACTGGAATACCATCATGCCCATAACGGTTGAGGTACATTTCACGGTTGAGGTGGCCACTCCAGTGGCTAAGATGTTCAATATGCATATTTTCTCCTTTCTTACTTTACCAGTTTTCTGCAAAAAATCTCAAACAGTCTGGTAAATTTTCCGACCATGGAATCTCACTATGAATGGCACCAGACTGAACTTTCAAGACAAGATTATCCAGACGAACTCCCCCAGCAATCAAATCATGGTAATAGCGAAGTGACGAGTCGATATAGGCTTGTTTGATATTGCCAGCCATCAAGGTCTTGTCTGTGTCATCTGCTTCTTCTGTTCCTACATAGATGAAGATGCGCTGGTCAGGCGACAGTTTTTGGCGCTCGATATAACGGTTAAATGCTTCTTGGTGGAGCCAGTTTGCAGATGAAAAGACGCCTAGGCAACCAATTTGGTCTTGGTATTCCAAACCGATAAACTGGGTAATATTGCCTCCTAGTGAAGACCCAATCATAGCCGTATGCTGGCGATTAGCTTTAGTACGGTAGGTCTCATCTATAAATGGCTTGACCACCTCCATAACAAACTCGGCATACTCCACGCCCTTACCGCCAAACTGCTGCCCCGGAATAGGAGATTCTTGGAACTTCCAAGCCGCATACTCATTCATCCGCCCCATACCATCATTGTCAATGGCAACGACAATCATGCGACTGATATCCGGATTGCGCTTAATAGCTGGAATAATCTTCCATGAGTGACCAATGAAAGACTCTTTGCTATAAAAAACATTTTGCCCGTCATGAAAGTAAACAACAGGATAAGAACGATCCGTGTCTTTCTCATAATCTTTAGGAAGAAGAACACGTACACGGCGCTCCTTACCAGTGTAAGGAACCTTGAGTTTATGCTCTTTCATCTTTAAATAAAAGTAGGATTGATTCATTGTCAGAAAACTCTCTATATTCAAAATTTTATTTTATTATATCACAATTATAGAAAAAAAGTTAGTTTTGCTTCCATTTTTGGATTAAAAACTAACTTTTTTATTTATTTTTTCTAAATTCTTTTGGATTTTCTGATTTAGAGGAGATTATCAATCAAGTCATCCACTTCATCTTTTTCAGCTTGAGGTGTAATCTCGGTAATCATGATACCAGCCACTGATCGATCAACCAAGGCTTCAACATCCATGCGCGCTTCGTACTGCTCCGCATTCTTAATCTTAGGATTTGTTTTTGGACGATCAGGCGCAAAAATCGTACAACAGTCTTCAAAGGGCTGGATTGAAATGTCAAATGTATCGATTTCTTGTGCAATATCAATGATTTCCAACTTATCCATGGTTACAACTGGACGGATGATGGGAGTGTTGGTAACGGCATTGATAGCCTGCATGCTTTCGAGGGTTTGGCTGGCTACTTGACCTAGACTCTCCCCATTGATGATAACCAAACCATTTCGCACCTCACGAATACGATCTGTAATCCGCATCATAAAGCGACGAGTTAGAGTCATCAAGTAAGCTTCTGGCGCTTTAGCCTTGATTTCCTCTTGAATCTCTGTAAAAGGAACTTCGATAAACTGGATATTGCCCCCAAACTTGGTTAATTTACGGGTCAAATCTTGGGCTTTTTTTAGTGCACCAGGACTCGTGTAAGGTGGGCTGGCAAAGTGAACTGCCTCTATATCTACCCCTCGTTTAAGCGCTAGATAGCCAGCTACAGGTGAATCAATTCCTCCTGACAACATAAGCATCCCTTTACCTGAAGTTCCAACTGGCAAACCACCAGCTCCACGAATGGTTTCATAAGAAAGATAAGCTGCCTCTTCACGAATCTCTACTTGGAGATTGATATCGGGACTTTTCATTTGAGCTTGCACATTTGGAATAGCTTCAAAAACAGCCCCTCCAAGTGTTTGATTGAGTTCACGACTATCGAGTTCAAAGTTGTGGTCGCTACGCTTGCTAGAAATCTTAAAGGTCATGCCTTCCTTGTAGATGTCCTGCATAATCTCTTGCACAGAAGACTTCAGAACTTCTACAGATTTTTCAACCTTATATACTGGAGAAAAATTTTGAATCCCAAATACTTGTTTGAGCGATTCTGCTACCGCTGTGTAATCAGCTCCGTTGAGATAAGCATGGGCACGGTCGCGATCTGCCGTTACCTTAACTTGGGGATAGATTGACAAAACGTCTGAAATATTATTGCGAAGTTTATTGATGAAACGCATACGATTTTTACCCTTGGTTGACAGCTCACCGTAGCGAATCATAATTTCTGAATACTGCATGAATGCTCCTATCTTACTTTTCTAGTTTGGTTGTAAATTAATTTTAACTTGGTCAAAAACTGCTCGACCTGACTCATATCATTTTCAAGGTCTAGGCTTAAACGCACGGCTGACTGGGCCTTATCCTTGTCCACTCCCATGGCAATCAAGGTACCTGCAGGTTTCCCAGCCTTGGACGAACAAGCAGAGGTCGTTGAGATGAAAATATCATAGTCTTCAAAGGCGTGAACGATGACTTCACCACGAACACCCTTGATTCCAAAAGTCAGAATATGAGGGGCGAAGTCTTCCTCATCTGAAAAGACAAAAATATCTGGATAGTCCAGAAGAGCTTGACGAATCACTGCCTTCATCTGGCCAGTCTTGCTCCTAAAGATATCTAGCTTTTCCATAGATAAACGGAGAGCCTTGGCTGTCGCTGCAATTCCTGCCACATTTTCAGTTGTCGAACGATAATCTCGCTCCTGACCACCACCTGTTAAAATAGGCGTAATCTTCTTGCCAGACTTGATATAGACAAAACCAACACCACGAACTCCGTGGAACTTGTGACTAGAGAAGGTCGCGAAATCCACTCGATCAGTCAAATATTTTTCAGTCGGAATCTTGGCAAGCGCCTGAACCGCATCAACGTGGAAGGAAATAGTCGGCTTGTCTGCTAACAGTTCTGAAATAGCTTGAATAGGTTGAATCGAGCCGATTTCATTGTTCACAGCCATGACGGAAACGAGGGTCGTATCAGGTCGTATCAAATCTGCTAACGCTTCAACATCCACAAATCCTTTGTTATCAACTGGAGCAAAATCCACTTCAAATCCTTGACTTTTCAACCAGAGGGCTGACTCTTTGACTGCCGGATGTTCAATGGCTGATACAATGATGTGCTTTCCAAATTGAGCTTTTTCAAAGGCCACACCCTTGATGACCCAGTTATCTCCTTCTGTCCCACCAGAAGTAAAGAAGATTTCATCGCTTTTCTTACCAATTAAATCTGCAATCTGTTGGCGAGAAGCATCTAAGATTCGTGTTGCCTGGTCCCCTAAACGATGAAGACTAGATGGATTTCCTAAAATTTTTGAAGCTACCTGCATATAGGTTTCAAGGGCTTCAGGATAGGGCTTGGTCGTCGCCGAATTATCAAAGTAAATCATGTTTCTCACGCTTTCTAAAATCACTCCTTCTATTGTATCATGAAACGGAGCTTGCGACAAGAAAGGGCAATTCCTCTTTTTTTAAGATTTTTTTAAAGAAATGAGGTATAATAAATTTTAATTAAAGGAGAGAATGCATGTCTAATTATCGTAGAACTTCAAAACCAAAAACAGAACACATCAAAAAAGGCTTTACAGTCTTTCAAAAAACCGTTGCGACTATCGGTAGTATTCTTGGCTTAATTACCGCTAGTATCACTATCATGAACGCCTTGGATAATAACAAAAATACTAAAAAAGAACCTACGACAAGCCAGACGACAACAATTGTCAAAGAAATTCAAAAGGAATCCCCTCAGGAAAATACTAGTCCCAATAAGGAAAATAATACTAGTCAAGAAAAAACACAACAAGAAGAAACGCCAAAATCTAGCGTCAAAGAAGAGAAAAAAGAAGAGCAGAAAACAGCAACTCAGGACTCTACTACTCCTGCTCCAAGTAAACCTGCCACTGAAAATGAAAAACAGTCCAATACCCCAACTTCAGAAAATAAAAGTAATCAATAGCCAGTAAAATAGCTTCCTTCCAAATTTGGAAAGAAGCTATTTTTTATTGTTGTAAAACTTTTCTTGGTTTGGTTCCTTCAGCTGGACCAATGACACCTGCCATCTCCAGTTCTTCCATGAGGCGGGTCGCACGGTTAAATCCAACAGACAAACGACGCTGAATCATGGATGCACTGGCTTTCTGAGTTTCAATAACCAAAGCCTTGGCTTCTTCAAAGAGAGGATCACCGCCAGCATCTCCATCTGAAAATTCTCCTTCATTTTCAGAAACCTCACCTGGATCAAAACTCTCATCGTAGTCCGCATCTGCCTGAACTTTGATGAAGTTTACGATGCGCTCGACATCATCATCCGAGATAAAGGAGCCTTGGAGACGAACTGGATGATTTTCATCAATCGGTTTAAAGAGCATATCTCCACGTCCAAGCAGTTTTTCCGCTCCATTTTCATCCAAGATGGTGCGCGAGTCTGTCCCTGATGATACCGCAAACGCCACTCGAGATGGGACATTGGCTTTGATTAGACCAGAGATGACATCAACGGATGGACGCTGGGTTGCAAGAATCATGTGGATACCGGCAGCACGCGCCTTCTGCCCAAGACGAATGATGGCATCTTCCACTTCCTTGCTGGCCACCATCATAAGGTCAGCCAACTCATCCACAATTACAACAATGAGTGGTAGCGGAATCTGCTTGTACTCAGACTGGGCATTAAACTCTTCTACCTTAGCATTAAAACCTGCAATATTCCGAACTCCTACCTTTGCAAAGAGTTCATAACGATTTTCCATCTCGTCCACAACCTTTTGCAGGGCCTTGCTGGCCTTGCGTGGATTGGTCACAACTGGAATCAAGAGGTGAGGAATGTCATTGTAAACCGATAACTCAACCATCTTTGGATCCACCATCATAAACTTGACCTGGTCTGGTCTTGCTTTCATCAGAATGCTAGCGATAATACCGTTAACTGCGACTGACTTTCCGGATCCCGTCGAACCTGCAACAAGTAGGTGGGGCATCTTGGAAAGATCAAAGGTTCGAGCAGTTCCATTGACAGCCTTACCCAGAGGAATTTCGAGGAGATTTTCTGGTTTAGTCTGAGACTGTTCCCAGAGTTCACGGAAGGAAACGGTCGCAATTTCAGAGTTAGGAACCTCAATTCCGACTAAGGATTTCCCAGGGATCGGAGCTTCAATCCGAACATCCTTGGCTGCTAGAGCCAGCGCTAAGTCGTCTGCCAGATTGGAAATACGGTTAACCCGTACACCAACTGCTGGCTTGACTTCATACTTGGTTACCGATGGTCCTATTTCAGCCCGTTCAACCGTTACCTTGATACCAAAGCTGGCAAAGGTTTCTTCTAGGATTTTGATATTTTCTCGAACAATCTTCTTTTCCTTGGACTGATCTTTGGGTTTATCTGGCGCAAAGAGTTGCAAGCTTGGCAGCTTGTATTCAAGGGCTTCCTTGGCAGAAAAATCAACCTGTACGTCTTCATCATCAGAGCCATCTTCCTGTTCAAGGAATTCAAGTTCAGGTTGAGGAAGGATGATTTCTGGTTCTACCCACTCTTCATCTGGAAAAGGTGGAACGTCAAGCACAACATCTTCTGTCAGAATTTCACCCGTTTCCATATCAACAGGAGGCATATCGAGTAAGGCTTTTTCAGCCTCTTCTTTTTCTAATCTAGCCTCTTCCTCAGCCTTTTGGCGAGCTTTTTCTTCTTGTTTGACAAAGCGTTCCTCTTTTCGACGCTCATGCCCTTCCCACCATTTGGCAAAGCCTCTACTGAAGAATTCAGCAATATCGTAAACAGACCAAGGACTGATTAGGAGAGCGCCTGCTAAAATCAAGATAGAACCAATAAAGTAAGTGCCGATATTTGAAAAGAGAAAGGCGGTTGGAATATAAAGAGCAACCCCAATCAAGCCACCTCCAGCAAAACTGGTCGTTCGAAAACCAGTCAAATCAGTCACAACCTGAGCCATGGTTCCTTTTAGAACGGACTTGCCCAAACCATATTTCCAAACTAAGTAGGCCTCAAAAATCAGGAGCAAGCCAGCAAATATGGTGAAAAATCCTGATAAGAGTCCTTCCTGTTTTCGAATCCACTTGAAAAAGAAGAGGTAGAGCAGGATACCAAATATTGCCAGATAAGCTAGGCTACCTACTAGCAAGCGAATTAGATTGTAAAGGGTTATACCTGCAGCCCCTAATTTGAAGGCTGCAAAAATCAATAAAATCGCGATTCCCAACGAAATCAACATTCGTTGAATCGCTTCTTTTCTTTCGAGTTCTGCTTTAGACGGTCTCCGTCTTGTTTTACTTGTATTCTTGTTTGCCATTCTTCTATTATACCATATTTCACAGGCATTTCGGAAAGAGAAAAAGACTGCACCAAACGGTCCAATCTTTTCATTTTCTATCTAAGTTTTATGCTTGTGGTTTGCGTAGGTAACCATAGACCACACCACTTACGATTGCTCCTACCAAGACAGAAACGAGGTAAAGAAGAGCATTTGAAGTAAGGGCGATAACGAAGATTCCTCCGTGTGGCGCCATGAGTTTGATACCAGTAAGACCAACGAGGCCTCCTGCTACTGCTGAACCAAGGATAAAGCTTGGGATAGCACGAGCTGGATCAGCTGCACCAAATGGAATCGCTCCCTCAGTGATAAATGACAAGCCCATGATGATGTTTGTCAAACCTGAGTTGCGTTCTTCCTTAGTAAATTTGTCTTTAAAGAGAAGAGTTGCGACAAAGATTGCAAGTGGTGGCACCATTCCTCCAGCCATAACTGCTGCCATAGCCACAGAACCACCTGAAGAAACAGTCGCTGCAAGCGTACCTGTACCAAATACATAAGCCGCTTTGTTAACTGGTCCACCCATGTCAACAGCCATCATTCCTCCAAGAACGATACCAAGAAGGACAGCTGAACCTCCACCAAGACCGCCTAGGAAGTCATTCATAGCAGTATTGATTGCTGCCATTGGGATATTCACAGCTAGCATGACAAATCCAGTCAAGATTGTTCCAAGAAGTGGCAAGAGAAGAATTGATTTAGCACCTTCGAGTGAACGAGGAACTTTAACGTATTTCTTGATAGCAAGAACTAAAGCACCTGCGATAAATCCACCAACAAGGGCACCTAGGAAACCAGATGAGACACCTGCAAGAGTTGAAGTTGCTTCACCACCTGCGGCATAAGGAATTTTACCAAAGGCAAAACCTTCTTTGGCAATAGCACCAGCCACGAAACCTGCTACCAAACCTGGTTTTTCAGCGATAGAGTAGGCAACATAACCTGCAAAGACTGGGAGCATCAAGCCAAAGGCTGCACCACCAATTTTCATGAACATAGAAGCTAACTCATGGTAAGAACCAAGATTGCCAAGGTTTTCATTTGGAACACCCAAAGCACCGTCAATCAAGAAGGCAAGGGCAATCATGATACCACCACCTATAACGAATGGCAACATTTGAGATACACCACTCATCAAGTGTTTGTAGAAGGCACCACCAAGGCTTTGTTTTTCGTTGCTTGCTGTTGCAGCTTTTGCACCATTAGTGGCACGGTAGACTTCCGCTTCTCCTGAAAGAGCCAAGTTAATCAACTCTTCTGTTTTACGGATCCCGTCAGCAACCGGACGATTGATCAATGGTTTGCCATCGAAACGATCCATCTCAACCGCCTTGTCTGCAGCGATGATAACAGCTTTAGCCTTACGAATGTCTTCCGCAGTTAGTTGGTTACCAACACCGCTAGCACCGTTGGTTTCGACCTTAATTCCAACACCCATTTCAGCAGCCACTTTTTGAAGGGCTTCTTGGGCCATGTAAGTGTGGGCAATACCTGTTGTACAAGCTGTAACAGCAACGATAAAGTCACCAGAGTCATTGGTAGGTGCTTGAACTGGCTCCTCAGCTTTTTCTGAAGCTTGGTTAAAAAGTTCGATAACTTGGTCAGCTGATGTTGCTTGACGAAGTTTATCAGCAAAGCCATCTTTCATCAAGTATTGAGACAATTCTGCCAAGGCTGCCAAGTGAGTATCATTGGCGCCTTCTGGAGCAGCAATCATGAAGAAGAGGTCAGTTGGTTGTCCATCTAAACTTTCATAGTCAACACCCTTGTTTGATTTAGCAAAGAGAACAGTCGCTTCTTTTACAGCAGCATTTTTGCTGTGAGGCATTGCGATTCCATCACCCAGACCAGTAGAAGTGAGAGCTTCACGCGCCAAAATTCCTTCTTTAAATGTTTCAAAATCTGTTACATAACCGTGGTCTGTCAAACTTTTAATCATCTCGTCGATGACAGCTGTTTTTTCAGTTGCCTGCAAATCCAGCAACATGACATCTTTTCTCAATAGGTCTTGAATTTTCATCGTTTTTCTATCTCAACTTTTTCATATGTTTCTTTAATAAATTCTGCCGTTGCCAAGTCATCTGAGAATGTCGTTGCTGTTCCACAAGCAACTCCCCATTTGAAGGATTCTACTACATCTTTAGATTTGACAAATTCACCTGTAAATCCAGCAACCATAGAGTCACCAGCTCCAACTGAATTTTTGACTGTTCCCTTGATAGGTTTGGCGAAGTAAGCTCCCTCAGATGTGACAAGAAGGGCACCATCACCAGCCATAGAGATAATCACATTTTGAGCACCTTTAGCTAGGAGTTCTCGAGCGTATTTCTCAATTTCATCTAAACTTTCGAGTTTCACTCCAAAAATCGCTCCAAGCTCGTGATTATTTGGTTTGACCAAAAGTGGCTGGTAGTCCAAACTATCAATCAAGGTCTGTCCTTCAAAGTCACAAACCACTTGCGCACCAGTCTGCCGCGTCAAGGCAATCAAATCCTTGTAGATGACATTTCCTAGGTTTTTAGCACTCGAACCCGCAAACACAACCGTATCATCTGCTGTCAGACTAGATAAAATAGCTTTCAATTCTTCTAACTGGGCTGGTTCGACATTTGGACCCGTTCCGTTGATTTCTGTCTCTTGGTCTGCTTTGATTTTAACATTGATACGAGTATCTTCTGCCACTTGGACAAAACGTGTCTCGATTGCTTCATCAGCCAAAGTATCTGTGATAAATTTACCAGTAAAACCTCCGATAAATCCCGTCGCAGTATTGGGTATATCCAAACGTTTCAAGACACGACTGACATTGATTCCTTTCCCACCAGCAAACTTATCATCACTATCCATACGATTGACACTACCGACTTGGACTTGGTCCAAACGAACGATATAATCAATAGATGGATTGAGTGTGACTGTATAAATCATACTTCTATTACCTCCGTTTTCTCCTTAATAGCCTGCAAGAGCTCATGCCCTTGACTTGTGATAACAATAGCTCGTTTGAGTGGTGCTACTTTGGCAAAGCAAGTTTGTCCAATTTTTGACGAATCCACCAAGACATAGGTCTGTTTGGCATTCTCTAAAATAGCACGCTTAACAGCTCCCTCCTCCATATCAGGAGTCGTATAATAGCCATCGTCCACACCATTCATTCCGATAAAGGCACGGTCAAAGTGCAATTGGTTAATCTGGTTAAGAGCAACGCCCCCTATGCTAGCATCTGTCGCCATCTTGACACTTCCTCCAACCATGACAGTTGGAATCTGCTTTTCAACCAACTGAGCAGCATGGTGAATCGAGTTGGTCACGACTGTAACATTCTTATTGCCCAATTCATGAATCAAAAAGGCAGTTGTTGTTCCAGCATCGATAAAGATGACATCTTGTTCCTTGATGAGAGAGGCCGCCTTCTGAGCTAACAACTTCTTCTCTTGAAGGTTTTTGACAGATTTTTCTTGAATGGTTTCTTCTTCCTGCAAGGAATGGGGCAATTCTGCTCCACCATGTACGCGACGAAGCTTGTTTTCTGCTTCCAACTCATCCAAGTCTCTTCGAACCGTTGATTCTGACGTTTCTAGCAAACTAACTAATTTCTCTAGAGAAACTACATGATGTTGATTTAACTCCTCTAAAATCAGTTGTTTCCGCTCTGTTTTTAACACTGAATCACCTCCTGTTATCGTTTACACTATTCATTCTATCACACTTTCTTTCAAAGTCAAGCATTTTTTATCATTTTCTTTCATTTTCTGTCACTAACTCCTTAACTTTAAATAAATTTGCAAGAAAGAAGGCTTTATGGTAGACTAAGTTAGTAAACAATGGAAGATTACTCAAGAGGCTTAAGAGGCCGTGTTGGAAACGCGGTAGGCGTGTTAAAGCGTGCGTGGGTTCGAATCCCATGTCTTCCGTTTATTTTAAAAAAGATACCCAAGAAATCTGTACTGCACCCCAAAAGTTAGACAGAAAAAATCTAACTTTTGGGGTGTTTTATTATGAAATTGAGTTATGATGATAAAGTTCAGATCTATGAACTTAGAAAACAAGGATATAGCTTAGAGAAGCTTTCAAATAAATTTGGGATAAACAATTCTAATCTTAGGTACATGATTAAATTGATTGATCGTTACGGAATAGAGTTCGTCAAAAAAGGAAAGAATTGTTACTATTCTCCTGAACTAAAACAAGAGATCATTGATAAAGTTCTTCTTGAGGGGCATTCACAAATTAGGGCGTCTCTGGATTATGCTCTTCTAAGTAGTGGATTACTTTCGAATTGGCTGGCACAATATAAGAAAAACGGGTATACTATTGTTGAGAAAACAAGAGGGAGACCACCTAAAATGGGACGTAAGCCAAAGAAGAGATTTGAAGATATGACAGAATTAGAACGTCTTCAAGCAGAAAATGAGTACTTGAGAGCGGAGAATGCCATTCTAAAAAAGTTGAGAGAACTCCGATTGAGAGACGAAAAGGAGCAAGAAGAAAAACGGAAATTGTTCAAGGACTGGTAACAGAGTTTTCTTTAGATATCCTTCTAAAGATTATTAAACTTGCCCGTT
Organism: Streptococcus mitis; assembly: GCF_026782895.1. GTDB lineage: Bacteria > Bacillota > Bacilli > Lactobacillales > Streptococcaceae > Streptococcus > Streptococcus mitis_CB. The sequence goes on along the minus strand of NZ_JAKUXJ010000001.1, from coordinate 171,406 downwards.
CAACTTATTATTACCACTTAAAACAGCTGGATCAAAGCGATAAAGATTATGATATTAAAGCTGAAATTCAGTCAATTTATACTGAGCATAAAGGAAATTACGGCTATCGTCGCATGACTCTAGAATTACGAAATCGTGGCTTCGTAGTGAACCATAAGAAGGTGCAGCGTCTGATGAAAGTACTTGGTTTAACGGCTCGAATTCGCCGTAAACGGAAGTATTCTTCATAACAAGGAGAGGTTGGCAAGAAAGCAGATAATCTTATTCAACGTCAATTTGAAGCAACCAAACCAATGCAAAAGTGCTACACAGATGTGACAGAATTTGCCATTCCAGCAAGCACTCAAAAGCTTTACTTATCGCCAGTTTTAGATGGTTTTAACAGCGAAATCATCGCTTATAATCTTTCTACATCACCGAACTTAGAACAAGTAAAAGCTATGTTAGACCAGGCTTTCGGTGAGGAACATTACGAGAATACCATTCTCCATAGTGACCAAGGCTGGCAATACCAACACGATTCTTATCATCGGTTCCTAGAGAGTAAGGGAATTCAAGCATCCATGTCACGTAAGGGTAACAGCCCAGACAATGGTATGATGGAGTCCTTCTTTGGGATTCTGAAATCGGAAATGTTTTATGGTTATGAGAAGTCGTTTCAGTCGCTTAAGCAATTGGAACAAGCTATTGTAGACTATATTGATTACTACAACAATAAACGAATTAAGGTAAAACTAAAAGGACTTAGCCCTGTACAATACAGAACTAAATCCTTTGCTTAAATTAATTGTCTAACTTTTTGGGGTCAGTACAATCTTGGGTATCTTTTTTCTTATATGCTTGTTTTATAACTCGGGTGAATTTCTTAGAAAATATCAAATAACAATTTCACATTGAGAATTGTTAAGATAATGGAAACGATATAGCCAAGGATGGTATTCCATTTGGCATTGGTAAATTCTCCCATCAGTGATTTCTTAGAAGTTAGATAAATCAGTGGGAAGATTGAAAATGGAAGAGCAATCGAAAGAAAGACTTGTGAATAAACCAATAACTGATCCAATGTTTTTTCCTGATGACCAAACAGAACCGCTACAATCATGACAGGCAACAAGGCAAAGAGACGAGTTGCCAAACGAATGAACCATTGAGGTAATCTCATATGCAAGAAACCTTCCATAACGATTTGTCCAGTCAAGGTACCCGTAATTGTCGAATTTTGACCACTGGCTAATAAAGCCAAGGCAAACAAGGTTGATAAGGTCGAGCTAGCTATAGCTCCTGCAATAGTAGAATCCTGCAAGGCATTATACATTTGAGAGAAGGCAGAAATCTCAGATGCATGGCCGAAAAAGAGAGCCGCCCCGAGAATTAATAGAAGGGAGTTAACCACAAAGGCCAAGGATAATTGGAGATTTGAATCCCAGGTCATAAAGCGCACGGCTTTTCGAACATCATTCTTGTCCTTGTGATTGATTTTCCGAGTTTGTGACAAGGAAGAATGCAAATAGAGGTTATGGGGCATAACCGTTGCTCCCACGATCCCTAGTGCCAAGGTTAATTGACTTTCATGCCCTGGCAAGGGACTTTCAAATAAGGTTGCATTCGGTAGATAACCCTCAACGATTCCTTGGAAGCTTGGATGTGACAAAGCTACCAGATAGGTAAAAATTGCTAGAATGGTTAAAATCAGTGTTGTCACAATAGCTTCAATCTTCTTAAAGCCAAATTTCATCAGAAGCAATAAGAGAAAAACATCCAACACGGTCAAGAGAATTGCTATCATAATCGGAATCTTAAAGAGAAGATTGAGAGCAATCGCTGAACCTAGAACTTCTGCCAGATCTGTCGCCATCAAGGCTAATTCTAAAATCACCCATAGACTATAACGAAGCCATTTAGGTGAATGATGAGCCGTTGCTTGAGCCAGGTCCATCTGGGTTACAATACCAAGCTTTCCTGCCATCTGCTGAAGTTGCATGGCAATGAGAGATGAAATCAAGATAACAAACAAGAGACTATACTTATAGGAAGCACCACCGACTACACTGGTAATCCAGTTTCCTGGATCCATATAACCAACTGCGACAAGAGCACCCGGACCTAAAAAGGCATTTAAATTTTGCCAGAAATGATTGTTATTTGGAGTATCGATAGATTGATTAATCTCAGAGAGTGACACTTTTTTATGAGAAGACATAGATACTTACCTCTTTCTAAACCTACTTTTTCATTATTTTCTATTAGAGAAAAATAAGATTGACTTTAAACTATTAAAACAATGAAAACTATATGAAAAACATTTAGTTTTTTCATTATTTTTCTTAAGGCACCTTAATATTTTTCTTAAGGCACCTTAATTATAACACAAAAAATGAAAACTATATGAAAAACATTTAGTTTTTTCATTATTTTTCTTAAGGCACCTTAATTATAACAGAAAATATGATAAAAACTTAAGAAAATTCAGGACTTGATTTAATATTTAGGATACAACAAAATGTTGTATTCTTTTTTTGCAAAAGAATACCAAAGAATAAAATAAAAAACGTTGTAAAAACAACGTTTTAGAAAGATTTACAAAACAATGTAAATTATCAATGGAGCCGGTGGGAATCGAACCCACGTCCAAACACCTGCTAACATATTTGTCTACAACCATAGGTTATGTATTCGTTTAACAGTCCCTCGACACATAACTCAAGCCTAGAAACTGCGAGTCTATCAATCTCTTATCAAGCCGCTAGACAAGACTTGATCGTATCTCGCTAATAATAAGACCTGTCATTGAACACGAGCAATCCAAATCGGGTCACGCCTGCTGGTTTTTAGGCAGCTAGAGCGTAAGAAGTGTTATTTTTTGCAGTTATATTTAACTGAGCGTTTACGTCGCCACACGAGTCGCAAAATATGCCTCATAATGCCTGTCGAATCCGTAACGACCCCAAAAGACAATAAAACCATTATACCTTATCTAACACAAAAATGCAAAAAGGAAAGCAATTAACTACAAAAGATAGTCTTTCAAAGATTTTGTCAAAACCTGATAACCAGCAACACTAAGGTGCAACCCATCAGTTGTATAATCTTTTTTGAGTTGACCTGCCTGGTCTGTCAAACTATCAAAAACTGGCACAAATTCTACCTGCATATAGGCAGAAGCAAGCTCTTGATAGGCTTGATTCCATTTCTGAATTTTTTCATTCGTGCGGATATAGACTGTCTGCTTGTACTCTTCTCCCTCATTGACTGGCAAAATAGAAAGCAATTTAATCTCAGTCAATGGATAATCGCGAGCAATGGATTGTATGATAGCTTCGAGGTTATTGAGAGCCTCATTCACAGGCACATCTTTTCCGATATCATTTGTCCCAATCAAAAGGACAATTTTATCTACTGCTCCACCGTACAGATGCGCATCTAGATTTTCTAATAACAGCCCTGTCTGATACCCTCGAATGCCTCGATTGACAATCGTCTTCGAAGTCCCAAATAGTTCCTGCAGAGGATAATATTCGACAATGGAATCCCCAATAAAAAGAATGTCTGGCTCTACAACAGAAACCTGATTTAAGTGACGATACTTGGTTTGGATTTTTTCTTGTTCCTTTAGTAACCAATTTTCTAATAACTGTACTGCCACTTCATTCTCCTTTTTCTAACCAGTTTTCCAAGACTTGATAAACTCCGCCTTGGCTGTTGGCTGGCGCTAGAGCCGTCGCCACAGCTTTGGCCTTATCATCAGCATTTTCCATCGCATAGGCAATTCCAGCCATTTCAAGCATTTCAACATCATTTTCACTGTCACCAAAAGCCATGATTTGTTGGGAGGTCAAGTCCCAGCGCTTGAGTAATTCTTCCAAGCCCCATGCTTTATGAATTCCAGCTTGAAGGATATCAATGCAACCATAGCCACTCGATACAGCACGAACACGGCCATCAAAGAGGTCATTGATTTCTTCCAAGACCGAACTCAAACGTTCCTCACCAACAACCATACTCATCTTGAGCACACCACCAAAGAGGTCAGAGGTTAATTCGTCCACAAATTGCATCCGTTGGTAGAATTTTTCAATCATTTCTGGAGTCATAAAACTTTCAAGGTCTGTAAAAATCGTACCTTCTTTGACGAAACCACCCTTCATAGACGTTACAACAAACTGATCCTGACACGCTCGACCCTTAAAATGAGCCAAAGCCTTATCGACAATGGCATCATCCCAAGTCTGAGCCTGAATCAGTTCATTGTTTTCAAAAATACGAGCACCGTTTGCAACAACCAGAACCACCCGATCGACCAAGTGCTCCAGTAGTTGCCTCATGCGGTGAATTTCATTCCCAGTCGCAATGACAAAACGAATACCCCTTTGATCCAACTGATCTAAAATCTTTTCCAAACGTGGGAGATCAAGCTGGCCTCTAGCATCCAGCAAGGTCCCATCCATATCTGTTGCAATTACCTTAATCGTCATTTACTTTCCTCTGGATTCAAGCTAGTCCCACTTCAATCCCACATGTTCGTTCATTTCTTTATAGGCTGTATCAATTCGTTCCTTAGTCGCTTCATCTAACTGGTCACGATGACTACCACCCTCGATAAAATCTTCTAAGATATAGGTTTGGTAAAGGAAGAGTGGATAACCTTCTGGAGAATAGGTTCCTTTTGGTGTACGGTTTACCCAAGAAGGATGCGCTTTTGCAGTTTCGATTGTCGTCTTACCGGCTTTTTTCTTAACAGTCACATCCATGAGCACGCCGCGCTCTGTCCACTTAGCATTCTCTTCATCTTGCATGGTTTCAATTCGTTGATTGGAAATGAAGTTCCCCATTGAATAGATAATGAGTTTCTTGTCCCCATCTTTTTCAACCGTTTCAGATGGTTCAACTACGTGAGGGTGCCCTCCAAAGATAATATCCGCTCCCCAATCGATCATCTTGTGATAAAGAGCCTTTTGTTCTTCAGTTGGTTCCAAGCGATACTCCACACCCATCTGAGGCATGATAATGGTGATATCTGCTTCCTTCTCTGCTCGTTCAATTTCAGCCTTCATCTTGTCTTCATTTAGGTCTGAAAGATAGCGGTTATAGTCTTCTTGAGAAATACTTTGCTCAATTCCATTAAAACCATAAGAATAGGCTAAAAGTGCAACCTTGATGCCGTTCACTTCCTTGATAACCAGTGGAGCTTGATCACGTGACTCATGCGTATACACTCCAATAGGTGTCATTCCTGCCTTCTCAATAGCATCTGCTGTTGAAACCACACCTTCTATTTGTGAATCTAGGATATGGTTATGCGCCAAGTCTAGCACTTGATAACCGGCATCCTTGATGGCATCCATAACTTCACCAGGTGCATTAAATAGAGGATAACCTGCCAAATAGTGGTCCTTGTTCACAGTACCTTCAAAATCACCTATAATTAGGTCTGCTTGTTTGAGCCATGGTTTCACATAATCAAAATTCTCATGAAAATCATAGGTCCCATCTTCTTTTAAAGCCGAACGATAAATAGGAATATGATAAAGGAGGTCCCCATTGGCCATAATTCTAGCAGTTTTTTCCTCTTCCTGATCTTTAGTATTTTGATTGGTCTTATTTGCTTCTTGAGAAATGGCATCCTTTTTTTGACTGGTTAAGGGGATTCCTTGGAAGCTTTCAAACAACAAGACCAAGCCCATTGATAAAGCAACTGCTAGCAAGAGTATCGCCACAAATCCCTTATTACTCCACTTGCGATAACTCCTAAAAAAGTTTACAAAACCCCTCATAAAACGAAAAACTGGTCCACGTTTATGTCTATCTTGTCTTCTTTGCATCTTTATTCTCCCTACTTTCTAAATGCAAGCCTTTTCTTTTTATTATATCACATATAAGTAATTCTTTCACAATTGAATTGAACCTAGTAGGCATTTTCTATAAAAGCTCGATGCCGTAATGCTTTCAATCCTTGTCATTTTGTGATATCATGTAGAGGTAATGAAAGGAGAGAAAATGTCTGCAATAGAACGTATTACAAAAGCTGCTCACTTAATTGATATGAACGATATTATCCGCGAAGGGAATCCTACCCTACGCGCAGTTGCTGAGGAAGTCACTTTCCCCCTATCTGATCAGGAAATCATTCTTGGCGAAAAGATGATGCAATTCCTGAAACATTCCCAAGATCCTGTCATGGCTGAGAAAATGGGGCTCCGAGGTGGGGTTGGACTTGCTGCCCCTCAATTAGATATCTCAAAACGTATTATCGCTGTTTTGGTGCCTAATATTGTCGAAGAAGGCGAAACTCCAGAGGAAGCTTACGACTTGCAAGCTATTATGTACAATCCAAAAATCGTCTCTCACTCTGTTCAAGACGCTGCTCTTGGCGAAGGAGAAGGTTGCCTATCTGTTGACCGCAACGTGCCTGGCTATGTTGTTCGCCATGCCCGCGTTACAGTTGACTACTTTGACAAAGATGGAGAAAAGCACCGTATCAAGCTCAAAGGCTACAACTCCATCGTTGTTCAGCATGAAATTGACCACATTAACGGAATCATGTTTTACGATCGTATCAATGAAAAAGACCCATTTGCAGTTAAAGATGGTTTACTAATTCTAGAATAAATAAAATCCCGTTGCAAGACGGGGTTTTGTGTTATAATAGAGGCATGAAAACAAATGATATTGTCTATGGCGTCCACGCCGTTACCGAAGCCCTCCTTGCAAACACAGGAAACAAACTTTACCTCCAAGAAGATCTCCGAGGTAAGAATGTTGAGAAAGTCAAGGAACTGGCTACAGAAAAGAAGGTGTCCATTTCTTGGACCTCAAAAAAATCCCTCTCTGAGATGACTGAAGGTGCTGTCCACCAAGGTTTTGTTCTACGAGTATCTGAATTTGCCTATAGCGAGCTAGATCACATTCTTGCCAAAACACGCCAAGAAGAAAATCCTTTGCTATTGATTCTGGACGGGTTAACTGATCCTCACAACTTAGGCTCCATCTTAAGAACCGCTGATGCGACCAATGTTTCCGGAGTCATCATTCCCAAGCACCGTGCTGTCGGAGTTACTCCTGTCGTTGCTAAAACAGCCACAGGTGCTATTGAGCACGTTCCAATCGCTCGAGTAACCAATCTAAGCCAAACTCTAGACAAACTCAAGGATGAAGGATTCTGGACCTTTGGAACGGATATGAATGGTACTCCTTGCCACAAGTGGAATACAAAAGGGAAAATTGCCCTCATCATCGGAAATGAAGGAAAAGGTATCTCTAGCAACATCAAAAAACAGGTTGATGAAATGATTACCATTCCTATGAATGGACATGTTCAAAGCCTCAATGCTAGCGTTGCTGCAGCCATTCTCATGTACGAAGTTTTCCGAAATAGACTATAAAAAAGTTTCCAGTCATCTGATTGGAAACTTTTTATGATTACACTCAATGAAAATCAAAGAGCAAACTAGGAAGCTAGCTGTAGACAGCTCAAAGCACTGCTTTGAGGTTGTAGATAAGACTGACGAAGTCAGCTCAAAACACTGTTTTGAGGTTGTGGATAGAACTGATGAAGTCAGTACCCATACCTACGGCAAAGTGAAGCTGACGTGGTTTGAAGAGATTTTCGAAGTGTATTAACTATGTTCTGTGATAAATTTATAGGCTTCTTGACCAGCAATAGCCCCATCTCCAACTGCTGTTGTTACTTGGCGAAGGTCTTTCAAGCGAACATCTCCAACGGCAAAGATACCATCAACTGCAGTTTTCATGTGGTTATCTGTCACAATCCAGCCTGCCTGATCTTGGATATTCAATTCTTTAACAAAATCGCTAAGAGGGTCCAAGCCAACATAGATAAAGACGCCACCGAAGGCTTGTTCTGTCACTTGACCTGTTTTCACATTTTCAAAAACGACAGATTCTACTCGGTTTTCACCCTTGATTTCCTTGACTACAGAATCCCAGATAAAGCTGATTTTCTCATTCGCAAAGGCGCGGTCTTGTAAAACCTTTTGAGCACGAAGTTGGTCACGACGGTGAACAATGGTCACAGTCTTAGCAAAACGAGTCAAGAAGAGGGTTTCTTCAACAGCTGAATCTCCACCACCGACTACCAACAAATCTTGGTCACGGAAGAAAGCACCATCACACACAGCACAGTAAGAAACACCACGACTGTTCAGTTCTTCTTCTCCAGGTACTCCCAAAGGACGGTGTTTAGAACCAGTTGCTACGATAACTGTACGTGTTTCATATGTTTGGTCATCGGTCAGCACTGTTTTAAAATCACCATGGTCCTCTACATTTTCAACATAACCATAAATGTGCTCAACACCAAGATTTTCAAGCGGTTCAAACATTTTTTCTGCCAATTCTGGCCCACTAATATTAGCGTATCCTGGGTAATTTTCAATATCAGATGTATTATTCATCTGACCACCTGGCAGACCACCTTCAATCAAGGCTACTTTCAAATTGCTTCGAGCAGCATACAAGGCTGCAGTCATCCCTGCAGGTCCAGCACCGATAATAATAGTATCGTACATATAGTTTCCTTCTTTCTTGTTGTAACTATCTTTATTCTAACTCTTTCTTGTCAATCACGCAAGGATTATGCCTTGAAAACAAGAATTAAACTCATAACCGCAAAGGATAATACTGGAACAACCAAGACCCCAATCATAATCATATCATAGAGATGGGCTTGGCGAGCCTTGGCTGTCTTATCAACTCCCGACATGGCTCTCAGTCCAATCCAAATCCCTAAAAAAATCAGGACGAGGATGGTAGTCAAGATCAAACTCTCGAAATATAAAGAAAATAGTTGCAGTAGCATGATTTCTCTCATTTCTATCTTTTTTAAAGAGTAAACTCAGCTAGTCCAGCTAACTGAGTTTTCCTTTATCTATTATATCAAATATAAGTCCGTTTGTAACTAGCGAAGAATTCTTTTGTCCGCTCTTCTTTAGGATGGTGGATAATCTCATCCGGTGTTCCAGACTCGATGATTTTCCCCTTATCTAAGAAGAGAATCTTATCAGCCACTTGGGCTACAAAGGACATATCATGACTAACCAAAATCATGGTTTGACCTGACTTAGCAGCATCTGCAATAGATTTTTCTACTTCACCAACCAATTCTGGGTCAAGGGCTGAAGTTGGTTCGTCTAAGAGCAAGACATCTGGTTTCATAGCAAGCGCACGCGCTAAGGCAACCCGTTGCTTCTGTCCACCTGATAAATGGCGAGGGTAATGGTTTTCACGGTCAGAAAGCCCAACCTTAGCCAACTCTTCCTTGGCAATCTTAGTCGCTTCTTGGTCAGATAATTTCTTGACCACAACCAAGCCTTCTTTCACATTATCAAGTGCTGTTCGGCGTTCAAACAAATTAAACTGTTGGAAAACCATAGACAACTTACGGCGTAGGGCAAGGATTTCTTCTTGAGTGATTTTAGAAAAATCAACTGAGAAATCATCAATCTGAATAGAGCCACTGTCAGGTGTTTCAAGATAATTGAGACTACGAAGGAAGGTTGATTTTCCAGCTCCTGAAGAACCAATCAAGGCTACAACTTCCCCTTTTTGAATATCCAAGTTCAGATGATCCAAGACAGTCTGTCCTGAAAAGGATTTGCTTAAATTCGAAATCTTAATCATTAACGAAGGTCTCCTTTCACATCTGTTTGCACTGTATCGGGTGCAGAAATAGCCATTTTTCTCTCGATGAAACGACCAAGGCTTTCAATTCCGATATTGACTACCCAATAAACAAGGGCAACGGAGATAAAGCGTTCAAAGTAGCGGTAATCAGCTCCACCCAAAATCTGAGCTTGGGCAAAGACTTCCACAACACCCGCACTAAAGGCTAGAGAAGTTCCTTTGGTCAAGCCGATTAGGGAATTGATTAAGGTTGGAGTCGCCACAACGGCCGCATTTGGAATAATCACGCGACGATAAACTTGCGCTCGGGTCATCCCCAGACTGCGTGCCGCCTCAATCTCACCAGGATTGACTGAGAGAATGGCTGCACGAATGGTTTCACTAGCATAAGCTGCTTCATTAAAGGCAAAGGCGACAATTGCAAAAGCAGCGGCTGGAATCGCATTGATATTGAAACCAGTTCCCCATTGCTGATTGAGAGCTTTCAAAGCCAAAGGAATTCCGTAGTAGGTCAACATGAGTTGCACCAAAATCGGTGTCCCTTTTAAGAAGCTAACAAAGAAGGCCTGCAAGGGGTATAAAATTTTGACACGATTGATCTTCACAATGGCAAAAAGAAGCGCCAAAACCAAGCCAAAAAGAGCACCACCAATGGTCAACATAATCGTTATTGGAAGTTGTTGGACAATTCTCGGGATTCCATCAAAGACCGAACGCAAGCTAAACAGCTTGCCATCCGGAATCAATTGCATCAAGTTTTGGTACCAATCTGATGCTAAAATCGTTGTAACATTCATAAAAACATCCTCTCCTGATAATGATTCATTCTACCATACTTCTGCCAGCAATGAAATTATTTGCTACGGTCAGATACAGACTTTGTCTACCTACTAGTTTATCATACTTTGAAACAGGGAGGTTATATATTTTATCTATCAAAGAGATAGATAAAAACTATTTCAATCCCAATTCTTCATAAGCTTTTCGATAACCGATTTGCTTAACAGTTCCATTTTCTACTAAAATCGGTCGTTTTAATAACATACCGTCGCTTGCTAGCAACTGAGCTGCTTCTTGATTTGATAAACTTCCTACCTTATCTTTCAACCCTAATTCACGGTATTTGATTCCACTGGTGTTGAAAAATTGCTTCAATTCAAATCCTGAGGTTTCTAGCCAGTTTAAAATCACTTCTCGGCTGGGGGTTTCTTCTACGATGTGGACGGCTTTATAGTCCACACCGAGTTGGTTTAATTCTTGTTTTGCTTTTTTACAAGTTGAACATTTTGGGTATTCGATAAATTCTAACATATGTTTCACTTTCTATTATTTATATCTTTAAAATCTGCGCCTTCATGCTCCAAGAGCCAAGCTTTCTTTTCCACTCCTGCAGCATACCCTGTCAGACGCTTGCCTGCTCCTAGCACACGATGACAAGGTACTAGGATAGACCAAGGATTGCGCCCCACTGCTCCACCAATTGCTTGAGCAGAAGGCACTTGCAAATCTTGTGCGATTTGTCCATAGGTTACTGTCTGACCATAAGGAATTCCCTGTAAATAGGACCAAACTCTCTTTTCAAAATCCGTTCCGATTGGAGCCAAGGGCAGGTTGGATAAATCCTGAAGCTTGCCTTTAAAGTAAGCATCTAAGCAAGCAATAACTGGGTCTAAAATGGGATGACTAACAACTTCTTCTATTATTTCATACCCTAGTCCCCTCTCAAAATGCTTCTGCTCATGCACCCAAATGCCATACAGATATTGCTCGTCGGCAACCAAAGACAAGGTTCCTATTGGCGAAAAGTAGCGCATTTTTACGTACTTCTTTTGCATTATTTCTTCAATTTTTGATAGGCCAAGCGTTCGCCATCAACTGGAACCTTACCAACCTGTTTAAATCCGAGTTTTTCAAAAATATTTTGCATAGCCTTGTTTGCAACATGCGTATCTGAGCGAAAATCTAGGTAATCAAATCCTTCAATCAAGCCTTCTAGGAAAGTCTGAGCAACCCCCTGTCCCTGGACATCTGCTGCCACAGCAATACGGTGAAAGACTAGGTACTCTGACTCTCCAGCTTGCCATTTTCCTTCATAAATGGCTTCATAGGCTGCCTCTGGACTCTTGGTCACAGCAGCATAGGCTAATAGCTCTCCATCTTCCAAGGCTACGTAGGCTTGACCTGAGATAATATCTTCAATAATAATATCAGCATTTGGATAGCCATTTTGCCACTGGTCACTACCAGCATCTGCTAAACATTTTTTAGCATCTTCCATCACCTGCATGATGGCATCTACTTCATTTGGAAAAGCTAAACGAATCTCCATCTTTTCTCCTCATTTCTAACTAGTTTCTCCCATCATAGCATAATTTAAGTCTTTCTACAAGCAGTTAAAACTTGACTTTCTGTTTTTGTTATTTTATAATCTAGTTATTAAAACTAGATAAAAAGGAGTTGAAAATGAAAACTACCTTTTCCTACCCAAAATGGGCAGAAATCCCAAATATTGACCTCTATCTGGACCAGGTTTTGCTCTATGTCAATCAGGTCTGCGCCCCTATTTCTCCTGATAAAGACAAGGGACTAACAGCATCTATGGTCAATAATTATGTGAAACATGGTTACCTGACAAAGCCTGACAAGAAAAAATACCAACGCCAACAGATTGCCCGTTTGATTGCTATCACAACCCTCAAGTCGGTATTCTCTATTCAAGAAATAGCCCATACACTTAATACTCTACAAAGTCAAGCAAGTTCAGACCAACTCTACGATGCTTTTGTAAACTACATGAACCAAGGAATTGATCCAGCTAACCCCATTATCCAAAGTAGCTGCCAAACCGTTAAACTCTATCATCAAACTCTAGCCTTAATCGATCATACTCAAGAGGAGGTAATCCAATGAACACTAGTCTTAAACTCAGCAAACAACTCAGTTTTGGAGAGGAGATTGCTAATAGCGTGACTCATGCCGTAGGTGCAGTCATCATGCTCATCTTACTCCCCATTTCATCCACCTATAGTTATGAGGCACACGGATTTTTATCATCTATAGGCGTTTCCATTTTTGTTATTAGTCTCTTTCTCATGTTTCTATCATCCACCATTTATCACTCTATGGCCTATGGTTCGACCCATAAATATGTCTTGAGAATTATTGATCATTCTATGATTTATGTTGCTATTGCAGGATCATACACGCCCGTCGTCTTGACCTTAATGAATAACTGGTTTGGCTATCTAATTATTGCCATCCAATGGGGAACAACCATCTTTGGTATTCTCTATAAAATCTTTGCTAAAAAAGTCAATGAGAAATTTAGCCTTGCTCTTTACCTGATTATGGGCTGGTTGGTTCTAGCTATCATTCCTGCCATTATCAGTCAAACAACGCCAATTTTCTGGAGTCTCATGGTAAGCGGTGGACTCTGTTATACAGTTGGGGCTGGATTTTACGCCAAGAAAAAACCTTATTTCCACATGATTTGGCATCTCTTTATCCTAGCTGCGTCTGCCCTCCAATACATTGCCATTGTTTATTACATGTAAAAAAGTTGAGAAATTCAATCTCAACTTTTTTCTTTACACATATTGATAAAGTACTGGTGCAAGCGCACATCATCAGTCAATTCTGGATGAAAAGAGGTCACTAACATATTTTTTTCTTGAGCAGCAACGATTTGATTATCAACTGTTGCCAGAATTTCTACATCTTCTCCAACACTGCTGATAATTGGACCACGGATAAAAGTCATTGGAATCTGACCGACTCCCTTACATTCTGCTTCCGTGTAGAAACTTCCTAATTGGCGCCCATAGGCATTGCGCTCGACCACCATATCCATGGTTCCTAGATGACTATCTTCCTGAGAAGCAATTTCCTTAGCTAGCAAAATCAAGCCAGCACAGGTTCCAAATACTGGCAAGCCAGATAGAATTGCTTCTCGAATGGGAATCAGCATGTCCTGCTCACGTAAGAGCTTGCCCATGGTTGTAGATTCCCCACCAGGTAATATCAATCCCGACAAATCACTCTGATGTTTCTGAAAATCATCTAAATTTCTGATTTCAACACTTTCGACACCTAATTGATCTAGCACTTTTGCATGTTCTGCAAAGGCCCCTTGCAAGGCCAATATTCCGATTTTCATCTATTTTCCTCGCTCAGCCATGAGGATTTGGATCTCATTTTCATTGATACCAACCATGGCTTCTCCTAAATCTTCAGAGATTTGAGCCAAGATTTGAGGATTTCGGAAATTAGTCACCGCTTTGACAATAGCACTCGCTCGTTTAACAGGATCTCCTGACTTGAAAATACCTGAACCGACAAAGACACCCTCTGCCCCTAATTGCATCATCAGCGCAGCATCTGCTGGCGTTGCAACACCTCCAGCAGCGAAATTTACAACTGGCAATTTTCCATGCTCATGGACGTATTGAACCAATTCTACAGGGACTTGCAAGTCCTTGGCAGCAACATAAAGTTCGTCCTCACGTAGGTTTTGAATGCGGCGAATTTCCTGATTCATCATACGCATATGACGAACAGCTTGGACGATATCCCCTGTCCCCGGTTCTCCTTTTGTACGAATCATAGAAGCACCTTCAGCGATACGACGCAAGGCTTCACCCAAGTCCTTAGCTCCACAGACAAAAGGAACTTGGAATTCTTTCTTGTCCACATGGAAACGGTCGTCAGCTGGAGATAAAACTTCACTCTCATCGATATAGTCAATTTCAATAGCCTCTAAAATCTGAGCCTCAACAAAATGCCCGATTCTGACCTTGGCCATTACTGGAATACTAACCGCCTCTTGAATTTCCTTAATCATCTTTGGATCACTCATACGGGAAACACCACCAGCTGCACGAATATCAGCTGGAATCCGCTCCAAAGCCATCACAGCAGCCGCACCAGCGGCCTCTGCAATACGAGCCTGTTCAGGGTTCTGAACGTCCATGATAACCCCACCTTTGAGCATCTGTGCCAAGTTTTTATTTAGTTCGTAACGATTTTCAGTCATTTCTTTATCCTCATCATTTGTATTGGTAGCTACCATTTCATTTTAAGTTAGATTAAAATGAAGTACAAGATAAAAAAAACGTAATTGTATGGGTACAGAATAGTTAAAAAACTATCTGGCCTTAACTTAAGGCCAGATAGCTCATTCATTTTTATTTTTCAGCTGTAAGAGCAGCCATTGTGATGTAGTTATATGGTTTGTTGAAGTGTGGCAAGAAGAATAGGTCAGTCAAAGCCAATTTTTCAATTGTTACATGCTCTTGAATAGCAAGTGAGAACATGTGAATTCCCATACTAATCGCAGGGTCATGTGAAACCATTTGTGCACCAAGAATTTCACGACTATCTTTGTCAAAGACAATCTTGATTGCTACTTCATGGTTGTCATGTTTCATGAATTCTGGTTTTTGAAGATCGTTAAAGCCTGTTTCAGTTGCGTTGTAACCAGCAGCTTTAGCTTTTTCAAGAGTCAAACCAGTTGAAACCATGTGAAGACCGTAGATTGAGATACCGTTTGAACCTTGAACACCGATTCCTTCCAATTCATGTCCACAAGCATTGTAAGCACCAACAATACCAGTACGAACTGCGTTTGAAGCAAGTGCGATGTAGCTTGTATCTTTACGAGCGTTGTCATAAACAGTCGCACAGTCTCCAACAGCAAATACACCAGGAAGTGAAGTTTCTTGTTTCTTGTTTACAAGGAAAGCACCGTTACGGAAGAGTTCAATCTTACCATCAGCAAGAGCAGTATTTGGACGGAAACCAACTGCAAGGATAACCATATCCACATCGAAAGTTTCTTTATCAGTAATCAAGCGTTCAACTTTACCGTCACCCTCGATTGCTTTAACAGTTTGACCAAGAGCCAAGCGAATGTTGTGATCTTCCAAGTTCTTCGCCATCATTTGTGTGAAGTCTCTGTCATAGTAACCGTTCAAAACAGTATCAACGATATCAACAAGGACAACTTCTTTTCCAAGACGCTCAAAGGCTTCAGCAAGTTCAACACCGATGTAACCACCACCAACAACGGCGATACGGTCGAGGTGTTGGCTCTTGTCAGCAAGTTTATTGATAACTTCTTCAGCATTTTGGTACAATTTCACGAATTGTACGTTTTCAAGAGTTGCTTTAAATTCGCGGTTTCCTTTAACAATTTCAACACCTTCGATTGGTGGCAAGATTGGTGTAGAACCTGTAGCGAAAATCAATTTATCGTATGATTCTTTGTGCTCTTTCCCTTCAACTTCTGCTGTAACTACTTTGTTATCATAGTCGATTGAAAGAACTGGTGAGTTCATGTAAACCTTAGCGCCTTTAGCTTCCAATTTTTCTTTATCAGAATAGAACAAGCCTTCAGCACCGTCAATTTGTTCACCGATCCAAAGGGCCATTCCACATCCTAGGAAAGAGATGTTAGAGTTTTGGTCGAATACAACGATTTCGTTCTCATTACCAAAATTATCCAACATAGTATTAATACATGCTGTACCAGCGTGGTTAGCACCAACTACAACGATTTTACTCATAGAAAAATTCCTACCTTTAATTAAAAATTTACTCTTCTAGTATAACATTTACTGTTAGCGTTTACAAGAGTTTAGCTAATTTTCCCGATTTTTTTGTAAAAAAGTGTAAATAATCTGTATTTTATCAGCCTTTCTTACAATTACTCTTTATATTTTCTGAGCATATTTCTTGACAAGTTTACAAATTTTATTTGTGAAAACGCTGACTTTATGGTATGCTAGTATCATGGAAAGAAAATGTAAGGGGTTCATTTTTCATAAATTTACTATGTTTCAACCTTCTTTTCATAAGAGAAAGGAGTTGGTAGCTTGCCTCTAAGTTCACATTCTGAACGCCTAATGGGAACCACTATCACTATTTCATTAGTGGATGAGCGAGCAGATATCTTGCTCCAAAAATCCTTTGATTTACTCAGAGAGCTCGAATACCGCTTCAACGCCAATAGCCAAGAATCTGAGTTGATGGAAATCAATTATCAAGCAGGAATAGCTCCTGTCAAGGTTCATCCAGACCTGTTTGAACTGATTT
This sequence comes from Streptococcus mitis, assembly GCF_026782895.1. Taxonomy (GTDB): domain Bacteria; phylum Bacillota; class Bacilli; order Lactobacillales; family Streptococcaceae; genus Streptococcus; species Streptococcus mitis_CB. Next base: position 154,675 of record NZ_JAKUXJ010000001.1, on the reverse strand, counting down.
CACTTGGGTTAGAGCATAGCCTAGCGCCCTCTAGCCATCTCAACATCAGCATTGGTCCCTTGATTCAAACCTGGCGCATTGGTTTTTCAGATGCCAAAGTGGCCCAACCCCAAGAAATTGAATCGGTGCTACCTTTAATCAATCCTCATTATATCGAGTTAGATTCTTCCACTTCCACTGTGTTTTTAAAACAAAAAGGAATGAAGATTGATCTTGGTTGTTTAGCCAAGGGTTATAGTGCGGATAAAGTTGCCCAATTTCTTAGAGAAGAGGGAGTGACGTCTGCCTTGATCAATCTGGGAGGGAATATCCTGACTATTGGAAAAAATCAGGCAAGAGGAAATCAGCCTTGGCAAATCGGGATTCAAGACCCAGCCAATCCGAGGGGAAATCACTTAATGACCATCCCTGTTGTCAATAAATCTGTCGTGACTTCAGGCATTTATGAACGTCACCTGACTGTCGATGGAAAAAATTACCATCACATTTTTGACAGCCAAACAGGATATCCTGTTGAAACGGAACTAGCAAGTCTAACAATCATCTCTGATAAATCAGTTGATGGTGAAATATGGACAACTCGTCTATTTGGAGAAAGACCTGCTTCTATCCTCTGGCAAGTCGAAAGTTTAGAGGGCATCGAAGCTATCCTCATCGATAAGGAAGGTCACCTAAGCTGTTCTTCAGGAATTCCTACTCTATAGAAATAGATGTTTCAATAGAGTTTTAAAATCGTATTATGTAAAAAGAGAAAGGAAATCTCATGTTAAAACTTATTGCTATTGTTGGAACAAATTCAAAACGTTCTACAAACCGCCAATTGCTTCAATACATGCAAAAACACTTTGCTGAAAAAGCTGAAATTGAACTTGTTGAAATTAAAGACATTCCTGTCTTCAATAAACCAGCTGACAAGCAAGTGCCTGCTGAAATTCTGGAAATTGCTGCTAAAATTGAAGAGGCAGATGGCGTTATTATCGGTACTCCTGAGTATGACCACTCTATCCCAGCTGTTTTGATGAGTGCTCTCGCTTGGTTATCTTACGGTGTTTATCCACTTTTGAATAAGCCAATCATGATTACCGGTGCTTCATACGGGACACTTGGTTCATCTCGTGCCCAATTACAACTTCGTCAAATCTTGAACTCACCAGAAATCAAGGCAAGCGTCCTACCAGACGAATTCTTACTTTCTCATTCTCTCCAAGCCTTCAATAACAATGGAGATTTAGTGGATCTTGATGTTATTCAAAAAATGGATGCCATTTTTGACGACTACCGTATCTTTGTAAAAATTACAGAAAAATTGCGCAATGCGAAAGAATTACTTCGCAAAGATGCCGAAGATTTTGACTGGGAAAATTTGTAAAATAGGAGAGCAGAAAGAATGAAATTTGTTGGACTTGTAGGATCAAATTACGATCAATCATATAACCGTAAACTCTTGGAATTTATCCGTCGTCACTTCAAACTAAAATTTGAATTAGAAGTGCTTGAAATTGACGAAGTTCCAATGTTTAACCAAGATGAAAAATGGGATGAAAGTTTCCAATTACGTTATCTTTATAATAAAATCACACGGGCTGATGGTGTTATCATTGCAACTCCTGAGCACAACCACACTATCACAGCTTCCCTAAAATCTGTTCTTGAATGGCTTTCATACGAAGTTCATCCATTTGAAAATAAGCCAGTTATGATTGTGGGTGCTTCTTACTACGACCAAGGTACTTCTCGTGCCCAAGTTCACCTTCGTAAGATTCTTGACGCTCCAGGTGTCAATGCCTACACTCTTCCCGGAAATGAATTCCTTCTCGGTAAAGCTAAAGAAGCCTTTGATGTTAATGGTAATATCACAAATGAAGGAACTGTTAATTTCCTTGAAACATGCTTGGACAACTTTGTAAAATATGTGGGAGTCGTTTCAAAATTGAAAAAACCAAAACCAATTGAGCCAGAAGATTTATATTGTACAAATTCAATTGCAACTACCATCCAAGGTGTTGATCCAGATGATCCTGAATGGGTAGAAAAAGCTGCTGAACTTGTTGGAGCTGTTTCTGGAGATACTTACGTTAAATTAGACCACGGTATCTTGACAGTTAACCAAATTGATATGTTCTTGAAGGCAATGCCATTTGAATTGACATTTGCAGATGATAATAATCAATTCTTGTACTTTAATAACGCACACCAAGACCCAGATACAATGTTTGGTAAACGTGTACGTGCTCAATCAGGAAATAGATTAGGAACAGTACACGGTACATTGCCAGATTCTAGAATGAAAAACGTTGAATGGGTTGTCGGCGTATTGCGTAATGGGGACCAAGAATATGTCCGTACAATTGTGCCAGGAACACCAGAAGGCGTTATTAATACCCATAATTACCAAGCAATGTACTATCCAGATGGTTCATATGCCGGAATTAATGAAATCATCTTTAATTTCCAACCATGGCTTGACTGGTACCTCAATACAACTGGTCAACGTCTAGTCGGTGGAAATGCTGCAGCTCCTGCTGGCGGACATGGTCACGGCGATGCAGATGCTACATCTGGAGCTTCTGATGCAGGTGATGCTGGAGGCCACGGTGGTGGCGCAGACGCTACATCTGGCGCAAGTAACTAATACTTTTAGGAACCATTTTGGTTCCTTTTTTAGCGAAAAAAGACTAGCAGACAAAAACTGCTAGTCTTTTGGTTATTATTTTATCTATCCTTATTAAAAGAAAGAATACTTATTATGAATTTGGATCATCGAGACTACGGCCATGTAACCCTTTTTCACGTTGGACTTGACGTAGTTTCTCTGGTGTAACATCGTTTCCTTCTTCGTCCACAATTTTAATCCCTTCGATGTGGTGACGAACAGTGCGACGATAACCTTCGATGTACTCCTCACGTAGTTTGGCTTGTTCTACTTTTTCTTCTGGGGTCAAGCCTTCTGTTTTTTTCTTTTTGGCAAGCTCGTTAATACGATCAATTTTTTTAGGATTCATGTTTCTCTCCTTTATGATAAGATTTAATCCGTTTAACAGATTTTATTTAGTATTGATTTGATTAAAACGTGCAAGTTTAGCTGCTTTCTTGGTTAATTGCGACAAGATTGCCAAACGATTTTGTCGAACAGTCTGATCTTCAGCCATAACCATGGTATTCTCAAAGAATGCATCAATGACTGGGCTAAGAGCAAAGAGTTGTTTCAATTGCTGACTGGCAGTCCCTGACAAAACGAGTGATTCTACTGCTTCTGCCAAAGTTTTCTCTTCTTCATTCTCAAAGAGAGCTGAATCAACTGTAGCAATTCCTTCTGCCTTCTCAGCCAAATTAAAGGCACGAGAAAGTGATTCAACAGATGGTTTAAAGTCTTCTTCCTTACTTGCTTCTACAAGAGCACTTGCTGCTTCCAACATATCCGCCACAACAAAGTTTGATCCTGCAAGAACTGCTTCCTTGATGTCTTTTGGAGTAGAACCCATCATCTTATCAACACGAGCCTTGATAAAGTTCATAACCTCTGTCTTATTTTCATAAGTCAAGCTGTCAAATGTTAAAGCATAAAGGCTATCAATCAGTTCATCCATAGCAATGTGCCAACCAAAAGCATCCAAGATACGAACTACACCTTGAGTTGCACGACGAAGAGCATAAGGGTCATTAGACCCTGATGGAATCAAACCTACTGAGAAGAAGCTCAAAATCGTATCCAATTTGTCTGCAATGGCAAGCACTGCGCCGACTTTGCTCTCTGGAAGTTCTCCTTCAGCTGAAGTAGGCATGTAGTGTTCACGAATAGCAGCTGCCACCGCTGGAGTTTCACCAGCAAGAAGGGCATATTTCTCACCCATAATTCCTTGGAGTTCGTCAAATTCGCCAACCATACCTGTCAACAAGTCAAACTTGTAAATGGCTGCTGCACGGGCTAGGTCAACTGTTTCATCAGCTGATAAACCAGCTTTTTCTGCCAAAAGTACAGCGATTTGACTCGTACGAATCATGTGTTCACGAAGGGAACCAATCTTCTCGTGGAAAGTGACATTGTTTAATTTTTCAACAAGTTCTGAAATGACTAATTTTTGGTCTTCTCGCCAGAAGAATTCGCCGTCTTCCAAGCGGGCTACCAAGACTTTTTCATTTCCTTTGATGACATTTTCCAAATGCTCTGCGTTTCCGTTACGAACAGAAATGAAGTTTGGCAATAGTTTACCGTCTTGATCACGGACAACAAAGTAACGTTGGTGTTCTTTCATCGAAGTCACCAAAACTTCTTCTGGAACTTCAAGATATTTGGCATCAAAACTTCCCATAAAGGCAGTCGGGTATTCAACCAAGTTCAAGACTTCATTAAGCAAGTCCGCATCAATTTCGATATGTACACCATGCTCAGTTTCGATTGCTTTGATTTGGTCAACAATCATTTGTTCTCGTTCACGTGGATCTGCTATTACAAATTGTGCACGAAGATCTTCTTCATAGCTCAATGCTGACTGAATTTTGGTTTCTTTCCCCAAGAAACGATGACCACGACTCACACGATCTCCCTTGATATCAAGGAAATCCAAATCAAACTCTTCTTCATCTAAAAGAACAGTTAAAGTGTGAACAGGGCGGATGTATTCAAAGGTGTTGTTAGCCCAGTGCATGCTGACAGGGAAAGTCAAGGACTTCAAGACATCTACAACACCAGGAACAATTGCTTCAACTGCTTGACCAACTTCTTCCTTAGTGACATAGACATATTCTTCACCCTTGATTTCACGGAATTTGATATCTTCAACAGTCAATCCTTTTCCACGGACAAATCCTTGAGCTGCTTTGGTAAAATTTCCATCACTATCCAAGGCAATTTTCTTTGCTGGCCCCTTAAAATCTTCAGTCAAATCAGACTGTTTATCTGCAAGACCAGTCACACGAACAGCCAAACGACGTGGTGTTGAGAAGGTCTGAATAGCTTCAAAAGACAGACGGTTTTCCTTGAGGAAGGCTGCCATTTTTTCGCCTAGTTGTTTTTCACTTGGCGTAACAACATAGGCTGGTAATTCTTCAAGACCGAGTTCTACTAATAAGTTTTTTGTCATGTTTTTTCTCCGAAAAATATCTTTTTATTTTCCAGTTTGCCTTATGTGATTGGCACGCAAGCAACCAACTTCGTTGTTTCATTGCTAAAATTGGAGCCAAAAGTCTCCAATTTTGCCTAGTATCCTTAGTTTCACTAAGGATACCTTCATCACTGCAGCAACTGGTTCAGGGCTCACACTGTTCGCCCATTTTCGTAATTTGTCACTTTCTTTATTCCGCGTCTTCTGCTAAGAGTTTAGCTCTTGTTTCTTCATCCAAAAGTGGGTAGCCTAGGCGTTTGCGTTCTGCGACAAAGGTTTTGGCTACGACACGGGCCAAGTTACGGATACGAGCGATATAGCCTGCGCGCTCTGTTACAGATACGGCACCACGCGCATCAAGCAGGTTAAAGGTATGTGAACATTTGAGAACATAGTCATAGGCAGGGTGCACTAATCCTTCTTCCAAGGCACGACCAGCTTCTTTTTCAAACTTATCAAAGTTTTCCAGCAACATTTCTTGATCTGAAATTTCAAATGAATATTTTGAGTGCTCATACTCAGGCTGGATAAAGATTTCTCCGTATTTTACACCATCAGCCCACTCGATATCATAGACAGAGTCTACTTCTTGAATGTAAGAAGCCAAACGCTCCAAACCATAGGTAACTTCCGCAGTCACAGGGCCAGTTGCCAATCCACCTACTTGTTGGAAGTAAGTGAACTGAGTGATTTCCATACCATCAAGCCAAACTTCCCAACCGAGACCTGCAGATCCAGTCGATGGATTTTCCCAGTTATCCTCAACGAAACGAATATCGTGTTCCAAAGGATTGATTCCCAATTTTTCCAAAGACTCAAGGTAAAGTTCTTGGATGTTTGATGGAGATGGCTTCATGACCACCTGGAATTGGTGGTGTTGGTAAAGACGGTTAGGATTTTCTCCGTAACGACCGTCAGCAGGACGACGTGATGGCTCTACATAAGCCGCATTCCATGGCTCAGGTCCGATAGCGCGAAGGAAAGTGTAAGGACTCATTGTTCCCGCACCTTTTTCATTATCATAAGCCTGCATAAGCATACAACCTTGGTCATTCCAAAATTGTTGCAAAGTCAAAATAATTTCTTGAAATGTTAATTTCTTAGACATTGAATACTCCTTTAATTTATATTATCTTCTTAGATTTATTTTTCAAGCAACCAAGAAAAGGCTGGGTCCTGAAAAATATGACGTTTAGGAACAGTTTGTAAATTCTGATCGCTTTCATCTATTGTACCTAATTTCAAAGCACAGACTTCTGGTATATTTTCTTGAACAGTGAAAATTTGACTATGACAGTTCTGGCAGTAATAACGCTGTTTTCCTGGAGAAGAACTATAGGAAACAAGCTTTTCTTTTCCATGCAATACTAGCTTTTCACTGCTAACTTTAGCATTAACTGTATAGGCAGACGCAGTTGCTTTCCGACAAAATGAGCAATGACAAAAAACTAATTCCGATAATTCCTCATCTAGAGTGTAGGTCACTGCTTTACATAAACAAGATCCTTTAAGCATTATGCTCCTTTCTACTTAGGCATTAGACGAATTCAAAAAGAACCGAATTTCAACACCCAAGCCTTGCGACTAGGGGCGTCAGAAACGCGGTTCCACCCTAATTTATTACTTCATTGTTTTTAAAAATATTACAGAAAGCGCCAGTTCTTTATTTTGCCCTACTTGGCTCCCACTATCCCAAGTTCGCTTGAAGAACGCCATAAGACTTTCTTTCCTGCTGACTATTATATCAAAAATTAGCACAATGTACAATTCTTTTTATGATTTTCTAGAAATCCATATCATCAACTCGTGGAGCACCAGACTGAACAACAATTGTTTTTAAGGTTTCACATTCCTTATGACTCAGTTCAATTCCAAAGCAATCAAGATTAGCCTGAATACGAGAAGCTGTGACAGATTTTGGAAGTGGTAAAAATCCTTCTGCTAAGCTCCAGGCCAAGGCTATCTGAGCAACCGATTTACCGTGATTTAACGCGATTTCTTGCACTTGCTTGCTATCAAACAGTTCTCCCTGACCAAAAGGGCCCCAAGCTTCCAATAAAATTCCTTTTTCTAGACAGTAATCTACCACTTCCTCTTGATACACACCTGGAGCCAAACGAACTTGATTGACCGCTGGAACGATAGTTGCTGTTTCAAGCAAGGCATCCAAATGATGGGGAAGGAAATTACTAACTCCAATAGCACGGATTTTGCCTTCTTGATAGAGGTCTTCCATAGCTCTCCAAACTTCTGAATTTCGGATTTTCCAGTGGTTATTTTCTCTGAGCGGTTTTGGATTTGGCCAATGAATCAAATACAAATCCAAATATTCCAAGCCCAGCTTCTCTAAAGACTCTTCAAAAGCCTGACGAGTTTGCTCATAGTTGTGATTTGTATTCCAGAGTTTGCTGGTTACAAAAATTTCCTCACGCGGAACGCCACTATCTTGAATGGCACGACCAACGCTTTCTTCATTTTTATAAATCGCTGCCGTATCGATATGGCGATAACCTACCTTTAAAGCCTCTAAAACTGCTTTGTAGGCAATCTCTCCATTTTCAGCTTTCCAGGTTCCAAATCCCAGTACTGGAATTGTAACACCATTGTTTAAAGTATAAGATTTCATTATTTTTCCTTTCTATGAGAAGAAAATCCAAAGAGCCAAATTTTCAAGGAAAACTTTTCTCTTTAGATTTTGTGTATTATTGATTGCGGTCGTAATAGAGCTGATGAGCTTTAAGACGAGAGTCTAACAAATCTGGTACGGTAACAAAGTCATAACCTTGCCCTTTCAAATAGTCAATAACCTTCGGCAGAGCATTCACTGTTTCAGCATGGATATCATGCATGAGAATAATAGAACCATTCTTGACTTCACGCTGAATTTCTGTCAAAATAGATGCTTCATTTTTACTCTTCCAGTCCAGACTATCTACATCCCACATAATAAAACTCAAATCTAAGCTATTGCGAATGTCGTCTGTAATGGCTCCATAAGGTGGACGCATGAGTTTGGAACTAGAACCCAACACTTTAGTTAGCGCATCCTCAGTATCAGTAATTTGTTTTTTAGCTTCATCAAGGGAAAGTTTTGAAAGCACTGGATGACTCCAACTATGGTTTCCAATGACATGTCCATCCGATTTCATGCGTTTCAAAATCTCTTCATTTCCAGAAACATTCTTACCTAGAACAAAGAAAGTTGCCTTGATACCATACTTAGAAAGAGTATCTAATGCTTGATTTGTCGTTGCAGGATTTGGTCCATCATCAAAAGTCAGGGCCACTACTTTACGATTTTTCTTTTCATAATAAGCCTTATATAGCTCTGCATCCTTATCTAATAAATAAGAGGACTGAATGACCTCAAAGAAACTAGATACTGGCAAGGCAATCTCGTCTAGATTTTCCACTGATTGACTTGGATAAAGGATAATTTGGCTATCCTTATAATCAAAGTTCCATGCAGACAAGTCTTGATCAGAGAAGCCTTTAACAATTTGATCAATCTTTTCTTGGTCCAATTTCTTATCCTGTAAAAAAGAGGTCATTTCTTTAATCAGCTGTTCTTTGGCTTTACTAGCATCTGAAAATAATTGATCAAGTGTAAAAGATTTGCCATCTTCTGTCAAATGTACTTTTGCCAGACTAGTTTTTTCAGTCTCTTCAACTTTTGACGAAGTTAAATCATAGACTTGTTTCATCACACTTCGGTTGACAATCCCTTTTAAAGTCGAATCCTGTTTCTCCGTATAATAAAAAACCAGATTTTCCTTGTCTTCCAGATTTTCCTTAATATCCTGTGTCATGATTTCTTTTACAGATGAAATCACTTGTTCCCCTTGGAGAGGATAATAGGCAATTACTTCTGATTGTCCCTTACGAAAATGATCTTTCTGATTTCCCTCACTCAATTGATTATCTTTATCATTTTTTAAAGACTCAATTTTTTGTTCGAAACTTTGCTTTGTATATACTTTGTATCCAATCATTGAACCAAGGACGCAAATACTTACTGAAAAGATAGCTACCATGGCTATTAAACCGATTCTCTTTTTATCGTGCTCAACACGTTTTGCTCTACTTTTATCCATAGAGATATCATATCAAATTCAGGCTATAATTTCAATTATTTTAGAGGAAATAGTATATTAAAAAGAGGGGAACTCCCTCTTAAAATCTTATTTTACTGCTTCTTTCAAAGCATCTACCTTATCCAAACGTTCCCATGGAAGATCAATATCCGTACGTCCCATGTGTCCATAAGCCGCTGTTTGACGGTAAATTGGACGCTTGAGGTCCAGCATTTGGATTATCCCTGCAGGGCGAAGATCAAAGGTTTGACGAGCTGCTTTTTCAAGCTTGCTTTCAGCTACTGTTCCCGTACCAAAAGTATCGATACGAACAGAAACAGGTTGGGCAACACCAATAGCGTAGGCTAATTGCACTTCTGCCTTCTTAGCCAAACCAGCTGCAACGATATTTTTGGCAATGTAACGAGCCGCATAAGAGGCTGAACGGTCTACCTTAGTCGCATCCTTACCAGAGAAGGCACCGCCACCATGACGAGAATAGCCACCATAGGTATCCACGATAATCTTACGACCTGTCAAACCTGAGTCCCCTTGAGGTCCACCGATTACAAATCGACCAGTTGGATTGATAAAGAATTTTGTTTGCTCATCCAAATAAGATGCTGGAATTACTTCTTTGATAACCTTGTTAATCACGTCTTGATGGATTTGTTCGTTGCTGACTTCTGGATCATGCTGAGTTGAAATAACAACTGTGTCCACACGTACTGGACGATCATTTTCATCATACTCAACTGTAACTTGTGATTTAGCATCTGGGCGAAGATAGCTAATTTCCCCAGACTTACGAAGATCTGCCAGACGACGAACCAATTTATGGCTGAGTGAAATTGGCAAGGGCATGAGCTCTTCTGTTTCATCCACTGCAAAGCCAAACATGAGACCTTGGTCACCAGCTCCAATTAAGTCCAATGGATCTTGGTCTGCATTTCCACGAACCTCCAAGGCTTCGTTAACACCTTGGGCAATGTCAGGAGATTGTTCTACCAAAGATGGATGTACTCCTACAGTCTCAGCAGAAAATCCATATTCTGTATTGGTATAGCCAATCTCTGCAATGGTATCACGAACCACACGGTTAATATCTACATAGGCATTTGTAGATATTTCACCAAAAACGTGGACGGAACCAGTATATACAGCTGTCTCAGCAGCAACGTGCGCCTCTGGATCCTTAGCTAAAATGGCATCCAAAATCGCATCTGAAATTTGGTCTGCAATCTTATCTGGATGCCCCTCAGATACAGATTCAGACGTGAATAATTTACGTTCTGACATAAAAATGTCCCCCCTTAAAAATAGTGTTATAGAGTTACAAAGTACTGATAGGAAAACTCTTAGTGATAGATGCCTACCATCTTATCGGGACTATATAACTTTATCATTATACCATTTTTAAGTACAATTTGCAGTCTTTAATGTAATCTTTCGATGTAGATATTTCGTTCTCATAAAAAAAGTTGGAGCACATTACTCCAACAATTGCCTTAAAATGTTTGGCGTTTTGCTTTGCGCTCGGCACGACCGCGAGCGCGATTTTCCGCACGCTTGGTTTTACGACGTTTTTCATCAACCGCCCATTGAATCTTCTTCTTATAACCTGGTTTGACTTTTTTCTTTTTCTTTTTGACCAAGCCAATCATTTCGATATCAAGCTTGTCCTGCTTCTTCTCACGGTTTGCTCGACGATCACGGTCATAGGTATCTTGGAATTCTCCATCTTTTACCATCTTCGGAGTAAACTTGATTCCCAATTTCTCCAACTCACGGATATCCGAGTCGTCACTTGGCTGATAAAGGGTAATAGCTGTACCTGGTAGGCCATTTCTTCCAGTTCGACCAACACGGTGAACAAAGAAGGACAAATCTTGCGGAATGGCATCATTGATGACATGGCTGACACCTTCAATATCAATCCCACGCGCTGCCAAATCTGTTGCGACAATGTACTCAAAATCCAAATTTTTAACCTGGTTCATGATACGTTTGCGCTCACGAGGAGCAATATCACCATGGATTTTTGCCACCTTCAAGCCTTGAGCAGTCAGATATGAATGCAATTCATCAGCACGCGTTTTAGTGTTAACAAAAATCATTGCCAAATAAGGTTGCATCAACTGAGTCAACTGGTAAATTTGAGCATTCTTATCGCGTCCTTTTGTCGAAATCAACCAATTATCAATAGTGTCAGAAATGACCGTTTTGGTCTTGATTTTCTCCATAACAGGATTTGACAAGTATTTTTTCAAGAATGGTTGCAGTTTTTGTGGGATAGTCGCTGAGAAGACCATGAATTGCAAGTCCTTTGGAAGGCTGCCAGCAATCTTATCAACAGTTTCTAAGAATCCCATATCCAAGGTCATGTCTGCCTCATCGACCACAAAGGTTTTGGCCTTGTGAATAGCTAAATCACCAGATTTAACCAAGTCATAGATACGACCTGGCGTTCCGATAACAATATGAGGCTGATTGCTTGCCAATTTTTCAATTTGGCGGGCCTTATCTGTCCCCCCCACATAATTAACCACACGAACTTCCACTTCTGAGTGGGCTGCAATCTGACGAGCTGCTTGGTAAATTTGAGTAGCTAACTCACGGCTCGGTGCAGTAATCACTGCCTGTACACTATCACTAGCTTCATCTAATTGCTGGAAAATCGGTAACAAGAAAGTATGAGTCTTACCTGAACCTGTTTTCGATTCACCGACTAGGTCACGACCTGCCAAGACAATCGGAATCAACTTATCTTGCACCTCTGTTGGAGTTGTAAATTTTAATTCCTCCAAGGCTTCTTTAATATATTTTTTAAATTGAAATTTCGTAAATGACATAATATCCTCGATTCTATCTATCTTATCAATTATACCACATTTTATTTCATTTCAGTAGTCTCACTTATTTAGGCTATTTCCAGTAGCTTCTCTAGTCAGAAAAAGGCTGGAATTTCGTGATTCCAACCTCTTTTCAGTTATTATTTCCAGTTTAAAATAGCACTCAAGCCGTAGTGATCACTGACTTGCGGACTATTGTTGCCATCAAATACGACATGTAAATGTTCTACAGCTAACTCTTGGGTAGTAAAAACATAGTCGATTCGAAGGGGTTCTGTGTTCCCTTTCCAGCCATCAATTTCTGGTGGAACAGTATAACTACCACTTTTCTCTTGAGCAACTTCAAATGCGTCTTGTAAGCCTAATGGACTAGCTAAAATAGCTTGGTAACCTTCCTGACCAGCTGGGTTGTTGAAATCTCCAGCAAGCAAAAGTGGCTTGTTCAATTCTTTCAAGACAGCCTCAAATCGTGCCCATTCTTCTTGGAAACCTTTATCCCACCAAGAAAGGTGGACACTGGCAACTGCAAGTTCCTTACCATCAACTACAGTTTCAGCTAGAGCGACACGGCGAGTATGATAGTCTGTTGGATCATCCACATCTGAAACCAAAATTTCTCTTGCTTCAATAGGTGTTTTAGACAAGATAGCCACACCTTCATGGTAGCGGTCATAACCAATATGGTTATAGGCCCAAGTCCAGTAGTAATCTTTCCCTTGCTCTGACAACTTTTCAACCAAAAGTCTAACATAATGATCTTGATGAATCGGCTCAGCTGCTGGTAAAGCTTGATAGAGATCATTAACTTCTACCTTAGGCGAGGTGATTTCCTGATTGATTTCTTGGAAACAAATCAAATCATAATCTTTATCAAGAATATCTTCAAGCAAAAGCTGGAATTTTTCCTCGGCTTCTTTTTCCATCCAGCTATGAGTATTGAGTGTTAAAAATTTCATGTTTTTCTCCTAAAACAAGAGGTTGGAAAACAGCTTCCAACCTCAAGTGTATTACAATTCTACTTTAGCAACTGCTGTTTTAGCTGCAAGAGAACCTGTTTGTTCTAATTTAACTGATTTAATAACATCACCATTTGTGAAGACAACTACTGTTGAAGTTTCACGTCCTGCTGCACGGATAGCATCCAAGTCAGCTGTGACAAGTAAGTCACCTGCTGCAACTTTTTGTCCTTCTGCTACATGAACTGTAAATGGTTTTCCTTCAAGACTTACTGTGTCCAAACCAATGTGAACAAGTACTTCAAGACCTGCTTCAGTCACAAGACCAAGAGCATGTTTTGTAGGGAAGATGCTTGATACAGTACCTGAAACTGGAGATACAATGTTTCCATTTGCAGGTTCTACAGCAAATCCATCACCCATCATTTTTTGAGCAAATACTGGATCTTTCACTTGTTCCAAAGCAACAACTTGACCATCGGCTACTGAGTATACTTCCTCAGTAAGACCTTTATAGTGAACTGTATTTTGTTGTGCTTCTGTCATTTGACTTGGAAGAGTTTCAGGAATGATTTCACCTGAATCAAGGATATCTTGGATATCAGATTTCAATACGTCTGCTTTTGGACCGTAGATAGCTTGAACTCCTTGTCCTTTCATGACAAGACCCATAGCTCCTTCTGCTTTCCATTGTTCTGCATCACCGACTTTGTCAGCGTCTTTTACAGTTACACGAAGACGAGTCATACATGCGTCTACATCAACGATGTTTGCACGTCCACCAAGAAGGTTGATAATGTTTACAGCTTGAGAACCAGCTGCAACTTTCACTTCGCTGCTAGCTTCTTCTGAACCTTCAGCAGTTTCATAGTTTCCGTTACGTCCTGGAGTTGCGTAGTTGAATTTTTGAATCATGAAGTTTGCGATAAAGTACATGATTACGGCAAAGAGAACAGTTACCCAGATAAAGTTAACGATATCCATACCAATACCAGCATTAATTGCTAGTGGTGTACGAGTCAAGAATTCAATTGAACCGAATGAGTGGACACGTAGGTTTACTACGTCAGCCATAGCGAAGGCAGCACCTTGAACAAGTGAGTAAACAAGATACATAGGTGTTGCTACAAACATGAACATGTATTCGATTGGTTCAGTAACTCCTGTCAAGAATGTTGCAAGAGCTGTCGCAATCATCATACCTTTATATTGATGTTTCTTATCAGCATCGACATTACGGTAGATAGCAACGATCATACCCATCAAGATACCGAATGAACCGATCATTTGTCCAACTTTGAAACGAGCTGGGTGAACAGTATCTAACAATTGTTGGTAGTGACTTGCATCTGTACCTTTAAGGTTAACAAGGTCTGTTACCCATGCAAGCCATAGTGGGTCTTGACCAAATACTTGAGTACCTTTAGCTGCACCAGTTAAAATGTCATAAGTACCACCAAGAGCTGTGTAGTTCATTGGGATAGTCAACATATGGTGAAGACCAAATGGCAAGAGCAAACGTTCCAAAGTACCATACAAGAATGGTGCAAGGATTGGAGCAGTTTCTTGTGAGTTGGCAATCCAGATACCAAAGCTATTGATACCTGTTTGAACTACTGGCCAGAAGGCAGCAAGTAGAATTGCAGCGATTGCTGAACGAAGAATAACTACAAATGGTACGAAACGTTTCCCGTTGAAGAATGAAAGTGCATCAGGAAGTTTACGGAAGTTGTAGTATTTATTGTAAGCAGTTGCCCCTACAAAACCTGAGATAATCCCTACAAACACACCCATGTTCAATGCTGGAGCTTCAAGAACACTAATGAAGTAATCAGCAACTTTGATTGAACCACCAAAGAGAGTTGTGACCATAGCATCTGGATTTTTCAACATATCTCCTGATACACCAAAGATTGTACCAGTGATACGGTTAATCAAGATGAAGGCAAGACCAGCGGCGAAAGCACCACCAGCACGTTCTTTAGCCCAGCTTCCTCCAATTGCTAGGGCAAACAAAATGTGAAGGTTACCGATAACCCCCCAACCAATTTGCTCAAGAATTCCACCTGTAACTACAAGTGGTGCAAAAGTTGGGTTAATCATTACGATAGACTTACCGATTGAAATCATCAAACCAGCAGCCGGCATAACCGCGATAACCACCATCAAAGCCTTACCGAATTTTTGCCAAAACTCGAAAGACAAGACATTTTTGAATGTATCTTTCATCATTCAAATCTCCTTTATTTTTATTTAGGCAAACGTTTTACGAAAACGTTTGCACTTTCTATAATTCAATTATACCACTTTAATTTTTTTTGTAAAGGCTTTTATAAAAAAAAGTAGACTTTTTTCTAAAATTTTTGTAGTAAAAAAGGAGATATTAAAATCTCCTCAAATATACTTCTATTTTAGATTTTCAGGAATCGGCGCATTGAAATTCCTGATCCGATTGAACCGATAAAAATTCCAATCACAAATAATAAGGCAATCATCAGTGGACTGAATACTTCTGGTGATATCATTGAAAGGTTCTGACCAACCAATGACTTATTAACAGATTGGTAAACCATTTTATAGACAATAAATACCAGAACTGATGGAAGTGTTGCTCCAAGCAAACCAATGAAGGCACCTTCAAGCAAGAAAGGTCCGCGGATATAGCCATTCTTAGCACCTACTAAACGCATGATTTGAATTTCACGGCTTCGTGAAATAATGGTGATACGTATAGTATTAGAAATCAAGAACACCGCAATGAAAATCAATAATCCAGCGATAACTAGTCCCCAAACACGAATAAATGAGGCTAACTTAAACAAGCGTTCTGTATTAGCACCACCATCTTGAACTTCTGATACACCTTCGATTTTTTTAGCCTCTTCTGCTACTGTCTTTACATCACTTGGTGTATTTGTATCAACGATATATGCATCATAGAGAGGATTGGCATCGCCTTCAAAGATTTTCCAGTTGTCCCCCATTGTTTCTGTCAACTTTTCATATTGTTCTTCTTTACTTGAAAACGTAACACTTTTAACGGTTGACATACCTTTCAAAGCATCATATACCTTATGGTAGTCGTTATTTGTAACAGTTTGACCTTCTTTTTCAATGGTCTCACTATTATCAGCTACGTCCTTACGAATGTATACCATTACTCGGACATTATTTTCGATATCTGTAGCTAGTTTAGCCGTATTAAAGATAACAGATGCAAATATTGCAACCAAGGTCAAAGTAATCATAACTGAACTGACAGCAGCTACTGTCATCCAGCCATTTCGTTTCAAACTTTTTAATGATTCAAATAAATGACGAAAAAATCTACTAATCATCGTATCCATATTCTCCTTTAGCTTCGTCACGAACGACACGGCCATTTTCAATGGCAATGACACGGTGGCGCAAGGTATTTACAATCTGACTGTTGTGGGTAGCCATCAAGACAGTTGTACCTTGGAGATTGATGCGTTCCAGCAAGTTCATAATTTCCCATGAATTATCTGGGTCCAAGTTTCCTGTTGGTTCGTCCGCAATCAATACTTTGGGATTATTTACAATAGCACGCGCTATCGCAATACGCTGTTGTTCTCCCCCTGAAAGTTCATTTGGGAAAGAACGAACCTTATGCTTCAATCCAACCAAGTCTAAGACTTCCATAACACGTTTTTTGATATTACGGCGACTTTCTCCAATTACCTCCATTGCATAAGCAATATTTTCATAAACGGTTTTCTTTGGTAACAGTTTATAATCTTGGAAGACAACCCCAACACTACGACGTAGGAGAGGAACATCTTTCTTTTTAATTTTAACCAGATTAAAACCAGCAACAGATAAGCTTCCTTTTTCGATTTTTACTTCGCGATACAAAGAACGAATAAAGGTTGATTTCCCAGCTCCTGAAGGTCCTACGATGTAAACAAATTCCCCTGGTTGAACGCTTACCGAAACACCACGTAGGGCAGTCGTTCCGTTGTCGTATTTTTTGACGACATCTCTCATTTCAATAATTGACATGTGAGTTCCTTTCTATCTTAGCTGATTCTCCACTTGAGATAGGCATCAATAAAACCATCTAGGTCTCCATCCATAACCTTATCTACTTGTGCAACTTCAAAGTTAGTTCGATGGTCTTTTACCATAGTATATGGCGTGAAAACATAAGAACGAATTTGACTTCCCCATGTGATTTCCTTTTTCTCACCCTTGAGGGAATCGACTTCCGCAGCTTTCTTCTCCTGCTCCATTTGATAGAGCTTAGCCTGCAACATCTTCATGGCACGATCTCTATTTCCATACTGGGTACGATCGACTGTTGACTGAACGACAGTTCCCGTAGGAATGTGTGTCAAACGCACACCTGTGGAAACCTTGTTGACGTTTTGTCCACCAGCACCACCTGAACGGAAAGTATCCATCTTGATATCATCTTCACGGATTTCTACTTCAATAGTATCATCCAATTCTGGCATCACTTCTACAGATGTGAAAGAGGTATGGCGACGTTTAGCAGAGTCAAATGGTGAAATTCGCACCAAACGGTGTACCCCCATTTCTGACTTGAGAAGACCATAGGCATTAGGTCCTTCAAATGATAAGGTTACTGACTTGATACCAGCTTCATCTCCTGCTTGGTAATCCAATACTTCCACTTTAAAGCCTTTAGCATTTCCATAGCGAGTGTACATACGAAGCAACATATCACCCCAGTCCTGAGCCTCAGTACCACCGGATCCTGGATGGATTTCCAAGATGGCATTATTATGGTCATAAGGTTCTGACAAGAGCAAGGTCATCTCGTAACTGGTCATCATCTTAGCAAGTTCTGACAACTGTTCAACCAATTCTTCATGCACCGACTCATCTTCAGCTAAAAAGTCTAATAAAATTTCGACTTCATCCTGCAACTCTTCCATTTTGTGGAAGGTGTTATAGGTGTTTTTTAATTCATTTAATTCTTGCGACGTTTTTTGGGCCGCGATATTATCGTTCCAAAAATCAGGTTCTGTCATCTTGTTTTCCAAGATGGCAATCTCTTCCTCTAAACCTTCGAGGTCAAAGAGACCCCCTGAAAGAAGCTAATTTTTCACGATTTGCGTCAATTTTCTGACGAATTACTGAAATGTCCATAAATACTCCTTTTTTACATTATTTCATTATAGCATATTTTATCATTTCTTTCCATCTTTTGCTCTAATCCCTTATTACACGTAAAAAGAAGCCTTTCGGCTTCCTTTCTTACAAGACTTTTGCTGAGGTACGAGTGATTTCTTCTACCTGAATATTCTCTGATTCAAATTTTTCTTTCAAGGCTGGTAAATCAATTGATCCATCGATTTGAACTTCGATAATCACCTTACCATCCTTACGCGGAATATTGACTGTATGCGAGATATTCAAATTTTCTTCTACAATCAAAGAAATAATTTTTCCAAGAACGCCAACTTCGTTTTCCGTAACAAAGCGCACACGAATCCCTTCTTCACCATAACCTGCAATTTCAAGAAAGGCTTGGAAAACGTCACGATCCGTAATAACTCCGTATACTTGATGATTATCTACGACAGGAAGAATACCAATCTTATTTTTCAACATCAGATAAGTTGCATCCTCTAGACTCGCATAGCCTGAAACAGTGACAACATCGCGAATCATCACATCTTTTACTTTTGTCTTATTTAGAAGATAATTCATCTCATAGATAGAAAGACTTGTTGCTTTGGATGGACTAGCTTGGGCAATGGTTCCCTCAGTTACCAAACCAACCAATTGATCATTTTCGATAACAGGCAAGCGGTGCAACCCTTGCTCTCTCATCAAATCTGCTGCATGAGATACTGTTGTATCCGGACTAATATAAACTACCTTGCGGGTCATAAAATCTTTAACTGCCATGAGACTTCTCCTTTTCTATTCTTATCCCTATTATACAATCTTTTTGTAAATCTATCAAACGCTTACATTTCTTTTTCAAAATTCAGAAAAGTATGAATAAGCTAGCAAAAAGAGCTCTGAAATAGAGCTCTCTGAATGAAGGTAAGATACATTTCATTCGATTTTTTCAATTATTAGAAATTAACCTTTTAATGTAGATAAAGATTGCTTTACAATCTATATCTGTCAACTAAAAAGGTCCCCTGGACTATAATGATGATTGCTTCGCAATCTCTATCTGCAACCTAAACTAGTCTCCCAGACTAGTTTAGCCACCCAGATATGCTTTTCTGACTTCTTCTGATGAAGCGAGTTCTTTTCCTGTTCCTGATAGAACGATTTTCCCTGTTTCCAATACATAGCCTCGGTCAGAGATTGCGAGTGCTTTATTGGCATTTTGTTCAATCAAGAGGACGGTTGTTCCTTGTTTCTGGATGTCTTGAATGATATCAAAAATCTCTTGGATAAAGATTGGGGCAAGTCCCATTGATGGTTCATCTAAAAGAAGAAGTTTTGGTGTTGACATGAGGGCGCGTCCCATGGCAAGCATTTGCTGTTCTCCCCCTGAAAGAGTAGCTGCATCTTGGTTCTTCCGTTCTTCAAGACGAGGAAAGCGTGAGAAAACTTTCTTCAAGTTAGCTTGATTTTCTTCACGATTTTTCTTTAAGAAAGCTCCCATTTCTAGATTTTCCATAACTGTCAATCCAGGGAAGACGTGGCGTCCTTCTGGAACTTGTGAAAGACCACCTGCCACGATTTTTTGAGCTGGCATTTTTTGGATTTCTTGACCTAAAAATTCAATCTTTCCTGAACTCGGTCTAACCAAACCAGACAAGGTACGGAGAATGGTTGTCTTACCAGCACCATTGGCACCGATAAGGGAAACTACTTCTCCTTCATTCACTTCAAAGCTTACATCACGGACTGCTTGGATCATACCGTAATGTACAGAAAGATTATCAACTTTTAACATCGACATTAGGCTTCACCTCCTAGATAAGCTTCGATAACGCGTTTATTGGTCTTAATTTCGTCCGGAGTTCCTTGAGCAATCAAACGACCATATTCAAGTACGTAGATGCGTTCTGTAACCTCCATGACCAGATTCATATCGTGTTCAATCAGCATGATCGTAATCTTAAATTCATCTTTGATACGACGAATTAACTCAGTCAATTCGGCTGTTTCCTGTGGGTTCATACCTGCTGCTGGTTCATCTAAGAAGAGAATTTTAGGTTCCGTAGCGAGGGCACGAACAATTTCCAAACGACGTTGTTGTCCGTAGGCGAGGTTTTTAGCAAGAGTCTCTGCATCACCATCTAAATCAAAGATTTTAAGCAATTCCAAGGCTTTAGCCTTTAATTCTTTTTCACTCTTGTAAAAAGCTGGTAAGCGCAAAAAACTAGCAAAAACATATTGTTTGTGATGGTTGCCAAAAGCAATCAAAACATTGTCCAAAACTGTTAAATCTTTAAAGAGACGGATATTTTGGAAAGTACGTCCAAGTCCCAAAGAGGCAATCTTATAAGGTGACTTCCCATTCAAAAGGTGACCATCTAAGGTAACTGTTCCCTCACTTGGTTCATAAACACCGGTCAAAAGATTGAAAAGAGTGGTTTTACCAGCTCCGTTTGGACCGATTAGCCCAACCAATTCCCCTTCGTTTAATTCAAGAGTCACATCTCCAACAGCTGTTAGACCGCCAAAATGTTTGGTTAACTGTTTTACTTCAAGTAATGCCATTAGTTTTGTTCCTCCTTCTTAGATTTTTTAAAGAAACGTGATAGGCTCAATTCCCATGTTCCAAGAAGTCCACCTGGTCTGAAAATCATTACCAATACCAAGGCCAAAGCGTAGATAATCATACGCACGCTAGCAACATCTTGGAGAAGCATATTCAAAATTCCAAGGACAATAGCTGAAACAATTGCACCTGTAATGGAACCAAGTCCACCAAATACAACAATAATCAAAACATTGATTGAGTTGATGAAAGTGTAATCTTTCGGTACAACTGAACCGATAAATCCTGCCTGAAGTGACCCTGCAATACTTGCAGTAATGGCACCAAAGACAAAGGCGATGATTTTAATTTTAGTCGTATTAACCCCAACTGACTCAGCAGCGATTTCATCCTCACGAACAGAAAGGGTTGAACGACCAATTGGACTACGCAAGAAGTTCAAGGTTGCAATAGTTGTAATCACGACAAAGAAGTAAACCATTTGCCAAGTTGTAAAGTTAGGAATTCCCAAGATACCTGCCGCACCATTTGTAAGGCTTCCGCCATTGATGATAAAGATACGGATAATTTCAGAAACACCTAGAGTCGCTACCGCAAGATAGTCCCCCTTCAAGCGCAAGGTTGGAATTCCGACAAGCAAGGCAACTGCTCCTGAAAGCAAAGCCCCTACAAGCATAGCTCCAAAGAAGGCACCGTAGGTTGGTGATTTAGAACCAATAATAGCAGCAGCATAGGCACCAATCGCCATGAAACCAGCATGCCCAAGTGAAAATTGTCCTGAAAAACCAACGATTAAGTTGAGACCAACAGCCAGAATAATATTAATTCCAATTTGTTGTAAAATCTGTACATAGAATAGGTTGAGTACTCCGACTGAAACCAGTACACTAATCAAGCCATAGCCAGCTAACAAAAGGAGTAACCATAGAATATTAACTTTTAAATTTTCTTTCATCGTTTACACCTTCTCTTTCACATTTTTACCAAGGATACCAGCTGGGCGGACAATCAAGATCAACAACAAGATTCCATAAACAATGGCATCACGGAAGTCTGACATTCCAAAGGCTGTCGCAAAGGTTTCCAATAAACCAATTACAAAACCACCAAGAGCTGCACCAGGAATGATTCCGATACCACCAAGTACTGCAGCAACGAAAGACTTAAGACCTGGAGTAACCCCCATCAAAGGCTCAAGAGAGTTATAATAAAGGGCAATCAGAACACCAGCCGCACCCGCAAGAGCAGAACCTAAAGCAAAGGTAAAGCTGATAGTACGGTTTACATTGATCCCCATCAATTGCGCTGCATCACTATCTACGGATACTGCACGCATGGCTTTCCCCATCTTAGTCTTTTGAACAATGACTTGTAACAAAATCATCAAAATCAAGGAAATGGCCAAAATCATTAACTGCACGTTTGTTAAGCTAATTGGTCCCAAATCATAGCGAACTGTTTGAATCGCTTGAGGAAAGGCACGGGTATTAGCACCAACCAGATAGACCATTCCATACTCCAATAGGAAAGAAACCCCAATAGCTGTAATCAAAACAGCAATACGAGTGGAGTGGCGCAAAGGTCGGTAAGCAAGGAACTCAATCACGACACCAAGAATCGCTGTCGCTAACATAGCTACAATAAGCGCTACAAAGAAATTCATTTGGAAAGAATTAATCAAGAAATAACCGATAAAGGCTCCCATCATATAAATATCACCGTGGGCGAAGTTGATGAGCTTGATAATTCCGTAAACCATGGTATATCCTAGGGCTAACAGAGCATAAACACTACCTAGAATCAAACCATTTACTAGTTGTTGGAGCATAAGATTCACTCTTTCTAATTATAATTTTGAGGGTTTTCCCTCACTTTTTGATAGGTTCTTATACTCAATAAAAATCAAAGAGCAAACTAGGAAACTAGCCACAGGCTGTACTTGAGTACGGCAAGGCGACGTTGACGAAGTTTGAATTTGATTTTCGAAGAGTATTAAACATCGAAACAGGGAGTGAGTCAGCGGCTCATTCCCTATTTCAACATTTTCTATTATGGTTTTACAACTTCTGCTGCTTCAACCTTACCATTGTTCATGGTCATCATGTAAGCAGTTTTGACTGTGTTGTGGTCTGCATCGAAGCTTGTTTGACCAGTTACACCTTCAAAGTCTTTTGTTTTAGCAAGGTTATCCTTGATTTCACCAGAGTTTTTAGCACCTTTTGCTGCGTTTGCTACAAGGTGAACTGAGTCATAAGCCAAGGCTGCAAATGTTGAAGGCTCTTCATTGTACTTAGCACGGTAAGCGTCAAGGAAGGCTTTTGCTTTAGCTGAAACTTCTACAGTAGTTGAGAAGCCTGAGATAAAGAAGATGTTTGATGCTTTTTCAGCAGTTGCTTGTTGCACAAACTCTTCACCGTTGAATCCATCACCACCAACGATTGGTTTGTCAATTCCCATACCACGCGCTTGGTTTACAATTTTACCAGCCTCATTATAGTAGCCAGGAACAACGATCGCATCAAAATCTTTCCCTTTCATTTTTGTAAGGGCTGCTTGGAAGTCTGTATCACCTGCTACGAAAGTTTCATCAGCAACGATTTCACCCTTGTATGACTCGCGGAAAGATTTGGCAATCCCTTTAGCATAGTCACTGGCATTGTCAGTGTAAAGAACAACTTTCTTAGCTTGCAATTTATCAGAAACATAGTTTGAGATAATTTTTCCTTGGAAACTATCTTGGAAAGTTCCGATAAAGAGGTAATCTTGACCTTTAGTCAATCCATCTTGAGTCGCACTTGGTGAAATCAATGGAACACCTGCTTTTGTAGCGTTCGCTACCGCAGCTGCAGTTGCACCAGATGTCGCAGGTCCTACGACTGCTGATACTTTAGATTGAGTTACAAGGTTAGTTGTTACTGAAGCCGCCTCAGCTGTTTCAGACTTGTTATCTTTATCGACTACTTCGATTTGTTTTCCATCGATACCACCTGCTGCATTGATTTCATCAACAGCCAATTGGGCACCTTTTTGTTCAGCTGTTCCGTATGCAGCTAAAGAACCTGATTCTTCGAAGTTAAATCCGATTTTGATTGTCTTTTCCTCTACTGAGTTACCAGCAGCGTTTGACGCTCCAGACTTCACTTCTCCACAGGCTGCAAGAAGTGCTACACTTGCAAGCGCCACAAACGATAGGGCAAATTTTTTCTTCATCTTTTTGTCTCCTTATTTCTTAAATAAATAGCATGTTAAGAATATACCGAATTATCAGAAAATTGTCAACACTTTTCTTTAACTTTTTCGATGATAACGTTTTCCTCTCGATAAAGATTGCCCACAAAAGGGGTTTCCAGCTCTTGGATATGACAAACTCTGACTTTTTTTATAAACTTTTCCTTGCTCAAGCGCCCGACCAATTGCTCCACTTCTTGAGTTGGAACATAGAGTTGTAAGTAACGATGTTTCTTGGAATGATAGGTAATATCTCCATAATCCTGCAGTTTTTTGGCATCACGATTATAGTAAAGATAGATAATCAAGCCAGATCGATTGACTTTTTCAAACATGATAAATCCTCTTTCTAAGAAATCTCTCCCTATTATACCAAAAAAAGCAAACCCAGTCGAGTTTGCCTTCTTTAATCATTAGTTCAAAGAATTATTAGCCATGATTTCATCAATAAAGCCATATTCAAGCGTTTCTTGGGCACTCATCCAGTTATCACGTTCTGCATCCGCATGGACTTTTTCGATTGACTGTCCTGAATTTTCAGCCAAGATTTTTTCCAAGGTATTACGAGTTTTAAGCAAGTGTTCTGCAGCGATCGCCATATCGGTTTGTTGAGTACCACCACCTGTACCACCCATTGGTTGGTGGATCATGTATTCAGCATTTGGAAGCATGAAACGTTTGCCTTTTGCTCCACTTGATGCGATGACAGTACCCATAGATGCAGCCATCCCCATCACGATAGTTTGGACATCCGACTTGATAAAGTTCATGGTATCAACGATTGCCAAGCCAGCTGAAACGGAACCACCAGGTGTATTGACATAAAGGTAAATATCTTTTGTACTATCTTGGGCATCCAAGAAAAGCAACTGAGCAATAACTGAGTTGGCCATGTTGTCTTCAACTGGACCAGTCAGCATAATGATGCGGTCTTTGAGAAGACGTGAGTAAATATCGTAGGAACGTTCTCCACGGCTTGTTTGTTCAATAACTACAGGAATCATTTATTTCTCCTTTTGAGTTTTAATTTTGTTGGTCAAATGACTGAAGATAAGACTATTATAATATCTAGGTCAAAAAAGGTCAAATTTTTGCTCTGCTTTCATTAGACAGAATCAAAAATTCAACCCCCTTTCACGACTGGAAATACTTTTCCAAGTCATTCTTCTTTTCGATGTTATTTTGTACCGAACAAGCGGTCTCCAGCATCTCCAAGACCTGGAACGATATAACCGTGTTCGTTCAAGCATTCATCCAAGGCTGCTGTAAAGATTTCTACATCTGGATGAGCTTCTTGAAGGGCTTTAACACCTTCTGGAGCAGATACAAGGCAGACAAATTTGATATTTGATGCGCCACGTTTTTTAAGAGAATCAACAGCCAAGATTGCTGAGCCACCTGTTGCCAACATTGGGTCTACTACAAAAATTTGACGTTGGTCAATGTCCTCAGGCAATTTCACCAAGTACTCAACTGGTTGAAGTGTTTCTTCATCACGGTACATACCGATATGACCAACTTTAGCAGCTGGAACCAAGCTCAAAAGCCCATCAACCATCCCAATACCTGCACGTAAGATTGGAACGATGGCCAATTTCTTACCAGCCAATTGTTTTTGAACTGTTTTTGTAATTGGTGTTTCGATTTCCACATCTTCTAGCGGAAGATCACGAAGTACTTCATATCCCATCAACATTGCAATCTCATCTACTAGCTCACGGAAAGCTTTTGTAGAAGTATCTGTACGACGCAAGATTGACAATTTGTGTTGAATCAGTGGATGATTAATAACTTCAATTTTTCCCATTTTTGGAGTTCCTTCTTTCAATTTATTCTTCTTATTATACCAAAAAACGGTTTAAAAATCTTTCTAAACCATTTATTTTTGATATTTTTTACATTAGATCAGCCTCTTTAAGAGCTACCTGTACTGTCTCAAGTGGTAAATGGGTCAATTCTGTTCCCTTTTCTTGATAAAGATATTGGGCATAGTCATCCATTCGGTACTGGTTGATATAAACCACGCGCTTGCAACCAACCTGCAATAATTGTTTGGTACAGTTCAGACAAGGAAAGTGGGTCACATAGGCTGTAAAGCCTTTGGGAACCCCACGTTCTGCACCTTGGAGAATGGCATTAACCTCTGCGTGAAGAGTGCGAACACAGTGACCTTCGATGACCAGACATTCGTGATCAATACAATGCTCAGTCCCTGACACCGAACCATTATAACCAGTGGAAATAACTTTATTATCCTTTACCAAAATTGCGCCCACTTTGGCACGTTTACAAGTGGAACGATTGGCAATTAGTAAGGCTTGGGCTGCAAAATACTCATCCCATGCTAGTCTTTTTTCAGTCATATCTCTTCTCCTTTTTCTCTATTTTTTAAAAAATGGTAAACCTAAATCTGCAATCTTTTCAGCTGGTACCTTCATGCCATCCTTGATCCATTTTAGAAGGACAGAAACGATGGCCGAGCTCCAAAAGGAATGAAGATAAGAGCTGACACCTTTTGATTTCCCATGGTATTTTTCTAAAAATTCCTGCATGGCTTGGACAAAGATTTTTTCCAGATGGTAATCCAAGGCCAATTGAATCACTCTGGCTTCCTTTCTGGCCTCTCGGAAAAGGTGAACCCAGACCAGATAAAGGTCTGTCTTTAAATCATAATGATGCAACTGTTCCATAATATTGTGGACAGTTCGTTTAAAGACGCTTTCTAAAATCTCCTCTTTGGAATCATAATTACGGTAAAAGGCTGCACGAGAAACGCCTGCACGTTTGACCAATTCAGAAATACTAATCTTGGTCAGGTCCTTTTTTTCCAAGAGCTGCAAGAGGGCTGTTTCGATGGCTTCTCTAGTTAATAAATTGGATTCTTGGTTTGATTTTCTGAGATTTTCAAGAGACTTTTCAGAGATTCTACGTTCAGACATAACATTTTCTTTCTACTTGTCACAACAGACAGATAAGGCTTTTGTTTCAAGGGTTTTCATGATATAATTGTAAAAAAAGACAGAACCTTTGTCAATGTATAACTGACAAAGATGGAGAATTTCTATGACTTGGAAGATTATTGCTGACTCTGGTTGTGATTATCGTCAGCTGGCAACACCAGCTATTGACACGACCTTTGTAAGTGTGCCCTTAACCATTCAAGTAGCTGATCAGGTCTTTGTTGATGATGCCAGTCTTGACATTGACCAAATGATGGAAACCATGTATGCAACCGCAGAAGCTTCAAAATCAGCTTGTCCAAGCCCAGATGATTATTTGCGAGCATTTGAAGGAGCCAAAAACATTTTCCTAGTAACCATCACAGGTACTCTCTCTGGCAGCCACAATAGTGCTCAACTAGCAAAGAATATTTATCTGGAAGACCATCCTGATACTAAGATTCATGTGATTGATAGTTTGTCTGCTGGCGGTGAAGTTGACTTGCTCGTAGAAAAATTAAATGACTTGATTGACCAGGGCTTATCTTTTGAAGAAGTGGTTGAAGCTATCACTGCCTATCAAGAAAAAACCAAGTTACTTTTTGTCCTAGCCAAAGTCGATAACTTGGTGAAGAACGGCCGTTTGAGCAAGCTTATCGGTACGGTCGTTGGCCTTCTAAATATCCGTATGGTCGGAGAAGCTAGTGAAACTGGAACTCTCGAATTGCTACAAAAAGCACGAGGACCAAAGAAATCAGTTCAAGCTGCCTATGAAGAATTAGTCAAGGCTGGATATGCTGGTGGCCGTATTGTCATGGCTCAACGCAATAACGAGAAATGTTGCCAACAGCTTTCAGAGCGAATCCATGAAACCTTCCCACAGGCGGATATTAAAATTCTCCCAACATCTGGTCTCTGCAGTTTTTATGCGGAAGATGGCGGTTTGCTGATGGGATATGAAATTGATTAATTGCATTCTTGACAAGAGGTGACCATCATCTCTTGTTTTTTGTGGTACAATAGAGCTATGAAACATTTTGATACTATTGTCATTGGTGGAGGTCCTGCTGGTATGATGGCTACGATTTCCAGTAGCTTTTATGGACAGAAAACCCTCCTCATCGAAAAAAATCGGAAACTTGGAAAAAAATTAGCTGGGACTGGTGGGGGACGCTGCAATGTGACCAACAATGGTAGCTTGGACGACCTACTAGCTGGCATCCCTGGAAATGGGCGCTTTCTCTACAGTGTCTTCTCCCAATTTGATAACCATGATATCATCAACTTTTTTACTGAAAATGGTGTTAAACTTAAGGTCGAAGACCACGGCCGCGTCTTTCCGGCTAGTGACAAGTCTCGTACCATTATTGAAGCCTTGGAAAAGAAAATCGCTGAGCTAGGCGGACAAGTTCTCACTCAAACAGAAATTGTTTCGGTTAAAAAGGTAGAAAATCAGTTTATCCTTAAATCCACAGACCAAACATTCACTTGTGAGAAACTCATTGTCACAACTGGTGGGAAATCCTATCCTTCTACTGGTTCGACTGGTTTTGGTCACGAGATTGCCCGTCATTTTAAACACACCATTACCGAGCTTGAGGCTGCTGAAAGTCCTTTGTTGACAGATTTTCCACACAAGGTCTTGCAGGGTATTTCACTGGACGATGTGACCCTAAGCTATGGTAAGCATGTCATCACTCATGATTTGCTCTTTACCCACTTTGGTTTGTCAGGCCCTGCTGCCCTGCGTATGTCTAGTTTTGTCAAGGGTGGGGAGGTTCTCTCACTAGATGTTTTGCCTCAACTTTCTGAGAAGGACTTGGCTGCATTTCTAGAAGAGAATCGGGAAAAATCCTTGAAAAATGCTTCAAAAAACTTGTTTCCAGAACGCTTGGCAGAATTTTTTGTGCAAGGCTATCCTGACAAAGTCAAACAACTGACTGAAAAGGAACGCGAACAACTGCTCCAGTCTATCAAAAATCTCAAAATCCCTGTAACTGGTAAAATGTCTCTTGCCAAGTCATTTGTTACCAAGGGTGGCGTCAGTCTCAAGGAAATCAATCCTAAAACTCTAGAAAGTAAGCTGGTCCCTGGCCTCCACTTTGCGGGCGAGGTACTGGATATCAATGCTCATACGGGGGGCTTTAACATCACTTCTGCCCTCTGTACCGGCTGGGTGGCGGGAAGCCTGCATTATGATTAAAAACTCTATAGTAGAAAAATCGGAAGAATACTCCTCCGATTTTATTTTGTCTGAGTTTGGACATAGTGGGCAATCACATCTGATGTGTACTGGGCTGTTCCAGGTCCAAATTTGTCAATGTTTTCCTTAAATTCTGGGTTGTAGACGTAGCCTTTACCGATGTGACCGAATACCTCAATAGAGCAGTCAAATCCATAAGTACGGATGGCTTGCAAGAGTTTGGCAGCTTCTTCTTGGTTTTCTGTTGCTGTTACAGGTAGACCAGCTTGAAGATTTTGTGCCAAAGCTTGAAAAACTTGGTTGAAGGCAGCTGTAGCCTCGTTTTCGTGACCTTTCTGGCGCTCCAGCGCTTGGTCCATGACTTCTTGTCCATATTTCTCTACCGCCTCTTGGTGGTATTTTTGATGGTCTTGGTAGTTAAATCCAGCGAATTTTTCCTCAATGCTCATTTCTCTTTCTCCTTTTTGTTCTTGAATGGTTTTTTGCAAGGTTGAAATCAAGGTATCCAGATGTTGCCTTTCTCTGGTCAAATAGTCCAACTGTCTGGTCAAGTGAGGCAACAAATCTGATCTATCTTCCTTTAACAGCTCTGCTATTTTTTCCAAAGAAAAACCTAGATATTTGTAGTAAAGAATGACCTGAAGGCGTTCCAAATCCTCTTGACTGTAAGTTCGATATCCGTTTTCTGACTTTAAAGGGACCAGAAGGCCTATCTTGTCGTAGTGGTGCAGGGTCTTGACAGAGACACCTGAAAGCTGGGCAGCTTCTTTTATATGGTACATGATTTCCTCCTTCCACTAATAGTATAACCCCTCCCCTTAGGTCAGAGTCAAGTGTTTTTATGAGATTTTTTAAACTGTTAAAGAAAGGTCTAAAAGCTTGAAAATGGTTTTCTTGACAGGCCTTAGAAAACATGATAGGATAGTCAAGTCTATCAATCAAAAGAAACGCTCATCTTGAGTACTGATGAGGCTATTTGCCAAGGGCAGTAGCTTTTTCTTTTGCAACACTAATTTTAGGAGTTTAACTATGTCTGAAAAATCGCAATGGGGTTCTAAATTGGGCTTTATCCTAGCATCTGCTGGTTCAGCCATTGGACTTGGTGCTGTTTGGAAATTCCCCTACATGACTGCTGCTAATGGCGGTGGAGGCTTTTTACTGGTCTTTCTTATCTCCACTATTTTAATCGGTTTCCCCCTTTTGCTAGCTGAATTTGCCCTCGGCCGAAGTGCTGGTGTTTCAGCTATCAAAACCTTTGGAAAACTAGGCAAGAATAGTAATTACAACTTTATCGGTTGGATTGGTGCCTTTGCCCTTTTTATCCTCTTATCTTTCTACAGTGTTATTGGAGGATGGATTCTAGTCTATCTAGGCATTGAGTTTGGAAAATTGTTCCAAATTGGTGGAACGGGTGATTATGCTCAATTATTTACTTCAATCATTTCAAATCCAGCCATTGCTCTAGGAGCTCAAGCTGCCTTTATCCTATTGAATATCTTCATTGTATCACGTGGGGTTCAAAAAGGAATTGAAAGAGCTTCGAAAGTCATGATGCCTCTGCTCTTTATCATCTTTGTTGTCATCATTGGGCGCTCTCTCAGTTTGCCAAATGCCATGGAAGGGGTTCTTTACTTCCTCAAACCAGACTTCTCTAAGCTGACAAGTGCTGGTCTCCTCTATGCTCTGGGACAATCTTTCTTTGCCCTCTCACTAGGGGTTACAGCCATGCTGACCTATGCTTCTTATTTGGATAAGAAAACCAATCTAGTCCAGTCAGGGATTTCCATTGTAGCTATGAATATCTCAGTATCTATCATGGCGGGTCTAGCCATTTTCCCAGCCATGTCAGCCTTCAATATCCAGTCTGAAGGGGGACCGAGCTTGCTCTTTATCGTCTTGCCTCAACTCTTTGACAAGATGCCTTTTGGAACCATTTTCTACATCCTCTTCCTCTTGCTCTTCCTCTTTGCGACGGTCACTTCTTCCGTCGTTATGCTGGAAATCAATGTGGGCAATATCACCAATCAGGACAACAGCAAGCGTGCCATGTGGAGTGCCATTTTAGGAATTTTGACCTTTGTCTTTGGAATTCCTTCAGCCCTATCTTACAGTATTATGGCAGATGTTCATATTTTTGGGAAGACCTTCTTTGATGCTATGGACTTCTTGGTTTCCAATCTCCTTATGCCATTTGGAGCTCTCTGCCTTTCACTTTTTACAGGCTATATCTTTAAAAAGGCTCTTGCAATGGAGGAACTCCATCTTGATGAAACAGCATGGAAACAGGGACTGTTCCAAGTCTGGCTCTTCCTTCTTCGTTTCATCATTCCAATCATCATCATCGTGGTCTTCATCGCCCAATTTATGTAATCAAAAAGGACTTGAGTAGTAAACTCAGGCCCTTTCTTTTTTATGGATGGCTAACAATCAATTCCAGACCTTGCCCTTCCAATGTCCAAGCTTCAACATCACTTGGTAGGATAAAGTGGCTACCTTTTTGGATTGGATAATTTTTCCCGTCAACAGTTAGTTGACCTTGACCAGCCAAGACACTGAATAAGCTGTAGTCAGCTGTCTTTTCGAAGTCAACTTTTCCAGTAATTTCCCACTTGTAAACTGCAAAGAAATCATTGGATACAAGGAGAGTGGAACGTAAATCATCTGCTTTGATAGTTACAGGACGGCTATTGGCAGGCTCGCCAATATTCAAGACATCGATAGATTTTTCAAGGTGAAGTTCACGCAAGTTGCCATTATCATCCTTACGGTCAAAGTCATAGACACGGTAAGTGGTATCGCTAGATTGCTGAGTTTCAAGAATCAAAATTCCTGCTCCGATAGCGTGCATGGTGCCACTTGGTACATAGAAGAAATCTCCAGCCTTTACAGGAACTTTTGTCAACAAGGCATCCCAGTTCTTGTCCTCGATTTGCTGGCGGAGTTCTTCTTTTGACTTGGCATTGTGACCATAGATAATTTCTGAACCTTCATCCGCTGCGATAATGTACCAGCATTCTGTTTTTCCAAGTTCGCCTTCATGCTCCAGTCCATAAGCATCATCTGGGTGAACTTGGACGCTGAGCCAGTCGTTGGCATCCAGAATCTTAGTCAAAAGCGGAAATACAGGTTCTGGACGATTGCCAAACAATTCACGGTGTTCTGCATACAAAGTAGCTAGGTCTGTTCCCTCGTAACGACCATTGGAAACTTTAGAGACTCCATTTGGATGAGCTGAGATGGCCCAGTATTCTCCGATTTTTTCACTTGGGATGTCGTAGCCAAACTCATCACGTAGCTTGGTTCCACCCCAGATTTTTTCTTGCATAACTGATTGTAAAAATAATGGTTCTGACATCATATTCTCCTGTCTGATTTTTCTCCCCTCATTATAGCAAAAAGCTCCATCTAATTGAACTCTTTTTCACATATTATAAAGTAGGGAGAAGATTTTATAAAAATAGTGAACAAATGTGCTTTACTCAATACTTGCACCATTACTAGCAATGACATCCTTGTACCAATAGAAGGACTTCTTCTTGCTCCGTTTGAGACTTCCTTGACCAGCATTATCTCGATCCACATAGATAAAGCCATAGCGCTTGTTCATTTCGCCCGTTCCAGCGGAAACCAGATCGATACAGCCCCAAGTCGTATAACCAAGCAAGTCAACACCATCTTGGTAAATGGCATCTCGCATGGCCTTAATGTGAGCCTCTAAGTAAGCAATCCGATAGTCATCTGCTATATAACCATTCTCATCCGGTGTATCCATAGCACCTAGACCGTTTTCCACAATGAACATTGGCTTTTGGTAACGATCCCAGATAGCATTGAGGGTGATACGAAGACCAAGTGGGTCAATCTGCCATCCCCATTCTGAGGATTCAAGATAAGGATTTTTGAGAGAGGCAAAGACATTTCCAGCAGTCAGATCCCTCACTTCTGGATTCCCTGAGGCCACTCGACTTGCATAGTAAGAGAAGGAAACAAAGTCAACAGTATTGTTCTTCAACAAGTCCAGATCCTCTGCTGTCATTTGAATCTCAATCCCCTCACGCTCCCACTGCTTCTTGGCATAGTTTGGGTATTCCCCACGCGCTTGAACATCAATGAAGAAGTAACTCTTGCGATCTTCCTCCATGGCTGCCCAGTAATCTCTCGGATGGGCTGTGTTAGGATAGTATTGCCCTGCTGCCAACATACATCCGACCTTGTTTTCTGGGTCAATTTCGTGGGCAATTTTCGTCGCAAGGGCTGAGGCCACCAACTCATGATGGGCCGCTTGGTATTTAACCTGTTCTTGATTTTCTCCTTCTTCAAAATAGAGTCCAGCTCCCATAAAGGGGGCATGGAGAATCATGTTGATTTCGTTAAAGGTAAGCCAATATTTGACCAAACCCTTATAGCGGGGAAAGAGTGTGCGACAAAGTTTTTCATAGAAGTCTAACATCCGACGATTGCGCCAACCACCGTACTCTTCAATCAAGTGCATAGGACAATCGAAATGCGTAATGGTCACCAGAGGTTGGATCCCATACTTGTGGCACTCCTTAAATAAATCCTCATAAAAGGCTAGACCAGCTTCATTTGGCACTGTTTCGTCGCCCTTAGGAAAAATCCTAGTCCAAGCAATGGAAAGTCGATAAGTCTTAAAGCCCATCTCTGCAAAAAGAGCAATATCTTCCTTGTAATGATGGTACATATCAATAGCTTCTTTGGCTGGATAAAAATAACCCTCCTCAAACGAAAACATCTTTTTATGACCTGTGATAATGGCTTCACGATCTGGACCGATGGGGACGACATCCACATTCGCCAATCCACGACCTTCTAAATTATAAGCACCCTCACACTGGTTGGCAGCTGTCGCTCCGCCCCACAAGAAACCATCCGGAAAAGTCAGTTTTTCGGTCATAACTCTACTCACTTTCTTATTTGCTTGTTCATTTACTTATATTATAACTTATTCTGTAAACCTTTTCTTATAAAATACTGTGACATACTGATACTATTCTACTATTTAAGTTTATCAGATTGTTTTTTAAAAAATTATCCTCTAGAAAAAGTAAATAGCCTCCCCTGAAACAAAAAAGAAGACTGAAAACTAGTCTCCTCTGTTCCTTTTAAATCAAAGCTGTAATAACCGTCACTAGGCCAAAAATAATACCTGGTGCATTAGCTGCTGCAAGGGGGATATCTCTTTCTTTTTTGAAAAGACCGTAGTAAACCCAGAGACTACAGTTGATGGCAGCAACCAAGGGCTGGATGAAATTTCCTTTTTGACCAGCCAGATTGTTCATGATTTGTGGGAAGTAAGACACATACATCATAACAGACATAAAGGTCGCTACCCAACCTAAAATTTTCATTTGTTTTTCAGACATTTTCAAAACCTCTTTCATTTTTACTGAATCTTATTTTAAAATATTCTTTCAAAACAATCAAGTCTTTAAAACTTTTGTTATAAAGATATAAACTATCACAATCTTGTTATAAGAAAGAGGGAACAGAAAAAAGACCGAATTGCTCCGTTCTGTTTACTCAATCAAATATTAGAAAATGAATACTCCTTTTCAATGAATCGATTGATTGATGGTAAATAAGCCGTTAGAAATTATTGACAGTATCGAAATTTTCTAGTAAAATGAATTTTGTTAATACCTAAATGGTGTGTAGTTTTCTATCAACATAGTCAGGAGAAAAGGAACTTATGCTAAAAAAATTTAATGAATTGTCACTGAAAGATAAGGCTTATCTAATTGGCGGTTTGAGCTTATTAGTCATTGTGATCTCATTTGGTCTACTCAATCGTCAAACAGTAACTGTCAGTCTTGTCTTTACACAACTATCTGCTCCCTTGATTTTGGTGATTTTTACTTGTCTAGTAATCGGGATCATTGCTGGTAGTGCTATTGGTATTAGCTATCACCATAACAAGACTCAAGATCTGAGAAGCCGCATTGCTGAAGCAGAAGCGACTATCAATATAAAAGACAGGGAGCTTGTCCAGTACGAGGAACAGGTGCAACAATTAAAACAGGAAGCCAAACAATAAGTGTAGAAATCATAACCACCCGTGAAAACGGGTGGTTTTTTGTCTCGCACCTAACGGAGCGAGACGGACTGAAAGTCGCATAAATACAAAAAAGATCGAATTGCTCCGATCTTTTTAAGTTTCACTCCAAGAATGTTTAGATAAAAAATTTGATAATAGAATTACCTACTTCATACGATAAAAATCAATCACTAGACCAGCAGGCCCTTTAACTAATAAGGACTCTGTTCCCCAATCGGTTACAGTTGGTCCGTTTAAAACCTGGATACCAAGTTCTTTCAACCGTTGGTAATTCTGGTCTACATCCTCAACCTCGATATGAAGAATGATTCCTGACTGAAAATCTTCCAAAGGAATCAAATGATTTTGGGACAACATCAGACAGTGACTGCCAATCGTAAACTGAGCAAAACTGTCATCAACATAATCGGGCTTTTTATCCAAAATACGCTCCAAGTCAGCACAGACTTGGGGAACATCGGAAACGATAATATCTAATTGATTTAAATTCATTTACTATCCTCCAGAAAAAGACCGGATTGCTCCGATCTTTTCAAGTTTCTCTCTATGAAAATCAAAGAACAAACAAGGCATCAAACCGCAGGCAGTACTGGAGTACGGCAAGGTGAAGATAACACAGTTTACATTTGATTTTCGACGAGAGAAATTATTTAATTGCGCGTGATTGCAACCCTTCTTCTTCCAAGAAGAGGCGGAATGGTACGAGTTCTTCTGCTTCGTATTTTTCCTTGAAGTCTTTGATTGCTTCTTCTGAGTGAAGTTTTGGATCCAATTCAAGTACTTCTACTGGAAGTGGACGGTGTGGAGTGATGCGAGCATCGATCACAACAGTTTTACCTTCTTTGCTCAATTTAACAGCTTCTGCAACAACTGCATCGATGTCTTCGATACGGTCAACTGTAAATCCTACAGCACCTTGAGCTTCAGCGATTTTCGCATAGTCAGCATTAGGGAAGTCACAACCAAACAAGTGTTTGTTTGTGTCTTCGTATTTGTCCTTGATGAAGGCATATTTACCATTTGAGAAGACAACGTTGATAACTGGAAGGTCGTATTGAACGTTTGTGATAACGTCTGGGTAGCACATGTTGAATGCACCGTCACCCATGATGTTCCATACTTGGC
Source organism: Streptococcus mitis (assembly GCF_026782895.1). Taxonomy (GTDB): domain Bacteria; phylum Bacillota; class Bacilli; order Lactobacillales; family Streptococcaceae; genus Streptococcus; species Streptococcus mitis_CB. The sequence continues at coordinate 118,437 of NZ_JAKUXJ010000001.1, read as the reverse complement.
GATCTGGATTGTCTTTCTTAGCAGCGATACCACCAGGAAGGGCAATACCCATTGTCGCAAAGAGTGGAGATGTACGCCACATGTTCTTAGGTGTCATGTGAAGGTGACGAGTAGATGTTTGAGTAGTGTCACCTACGTCGATTGAGTAGATAGCGTCTTGATCAGCATGTTTGTTGATTGCATTGTAAACTTGATACAATTGCAATTCACCCTCAGTTTTACCTTCGAGTTTGTTCATGTAATCACGCCAGTTTTGGTTATTCTTAACGTTTGCACGCCACCATGGAGTAGATTCAACTGGATTCACTTTGTCAAGGATTGCTTTCGCTGCTTGACCTGCATCACCAAGGATTGAAGCGTCTAGGGCATGACGTTTACCAAGTTTGTAAGGGTCGATATCGACTTGGATGAATTTTTCAGTATTCTTGAATGCTTCGTAAACTTCAGCAAATGGGAAGTTTGAACCAAGGAAAAGAACTGTGTCTGCTTCAAAGACAACTTCGTTGGCTGGTTTCCAACCAACACGGTAAGCAGAACCTGTCAAACCTTCATAGTTCCATTCGAAAGCTTCAAAGTTTTTACCAGTTGTAATGATTGGTGCTTTGATTTTACGTGACAATTCAGTTATCACTTCACCAGCTTTAACACCACCGTAACCAGCATAGATAACTGGACGTTCAGCATTGTTCAAGATTTCAACAGCTTTGTCGATTTCAACTTCGTTCAAAGCAGGAGCGATGAATGAACGCTCGTATGAACCTGATCCATAGTATGAATTTTCGTCGATTTCTTGGAAACCGAAGTTTACTGGGATTTCAACAACAGCTGGACCTTTTTTAGAAACTGCAGCACGGCAAGCTTCGTCAATTACTTTTGGCAATTGCTCAGCGTAAGCTACACGTTTGTTGTATACAGCGATACCGTTGTACATTGGGTTTTGGTTCAATTCTTGGAAAGCATCCATATTCAATTCATTAACTGGACGTGATCCAAGGATTGCTAGGAATGGAGTGTTATCCATAGCTGCATCGTAAACACCGTTAATCAAGTGAGTCGCACCTGGACCACCTGAACCAACTGCAACCCCGATTGAGCCGCCGAATTTAGCTTGCATAACCGCTGCAAGAGCACCTGTTTCTTCATGGCGAACTTGCAAGAAGCGGATATCTTTGTCTTCAGCCAAAGCGTCCATCAATGAGCTGAGTGTTCCTGATGGGATACCGTAGATTGTGTCTACGCCCCATGTTTTCAATACATTAAGCATTGCTGCAGATGCAGTAATTTTCCCTTGAGTCATAATGATAACTCTCCTTCAAATATTTTTAAATCTACTAAAAAAGGTTTCATATAGTTTTTGAAAACGTTTCAGTAAATTTTTACAATACTAATTTATCACATTTATTTTGACTTTACTAAGAATCTGCTCAGAAGTTTTTATTCTCTATTACAGTACAGTTTGAAAACGTTTTTAGCTTCTGTTTTATAATACTCAATGAAAATCACAGAGCAAACTAGGAAGCTCGCCACAGGTTGCTCAAAGCACAGCTTTGAGGTTGCAGACAAAGCTGACGTGGTTGGAAGAGATTTTTGAAGAGTATAAAAAGCGAGCAAGCCCGCTTTTAGTCTATTTTACTAAAGTTTAGTAAGAGTGAACTGGTCAGAACGGATACAGAACTAAAGGCCATGGCTAGACCTGCCAGTTCTGGGTTGAGAGCCAGTCCAACACCTGAAAAGACTCCTGCTGCAATCGGAATTCCGGCGACATTGTAGATAAAGGCCCAGAAAAGATTGAGCAGAATTCGATTAAAGGTTTTCTTACTCATGTCAAAAGCACGAACCACTCCTAGGAGGTTATTAGTTGTCAACACCAAATCTGCTGACTCGATGGCAATATCTGTTCCAGCTCCCATAGCAATCCCCACATCTGCTACACTAAGGGCAGGAGCGTCATTGATACCATCCCCAACAAAGGCTACTTTGCCAGACGCTTGTAGTTTATGGATTTCATGAGCTTTTTCCTCTGGCAAGACACCTGCAATGACCTCTTCGATTCCGATCTGATCGGCAATGGCACGCGCCACACCAGCATTATCTCCTGTCAGCATGACTGTTTTAAGACCTCGTTTTTTCAACTGACTGATGGCAAGCTTGGCATTTTCCTTAGGAATATCTTGCAGAGCAAGCAAGCCTTTGATTTCATTGTCCACAGCCAAGAAAACAACTGTCTTAGCTTCTTTTTCTAGTTCTTCTAGTTTTTCTTGATAAGTTCTAGAAATATCCATGCCATCCAGCATTTTAGCATTTCCAAGCAAAACTTGTTTTCCATTGATTTGCCCTGAGACACCTTTCCCGTGCAAGGCTTGGAAATTTTCAACAGTTTGAAACTCAAGTCCAGCTTCACTCGCTCGTTTCACAACGGCTTCAGCCAGTGGGTGTTGAGAAGCTTCTTCCAAGGAAGCTGCCAATCCAAGCACTTCTACTTCGTCTCCAATGATATCTGTGACCACAGGTTTCCCTTCAGTCAAAGTCCCGGTCTTATCAAAGACGATAGTTTGAACTTTCTGGATTTCCTGTAGAACCGTTCCATTTTTGAGGAGAACTCCCATCTTGGCACTGCGACCTGTCCCCACCATAAGGGCTGTCGGTGTTGCAAGTCCCAATGCACAAGGGCAGGCGATAATCAAAACCGCCACTCCGTAGAGAAGAGAGGACACAAAGCTAGCTCCAAGCACGACCACACTATCCCTGAGCAAGACGAACCAAACCCAAAAGGTCACAATCCCTAAAATGACAACTGCTGGGACAAAAATTCCTGAAATCTTATCCGTCAAGTCCTGAATCGGCGCACGACTGGTTTGAGCTTTCTTCACAAAATCCACAATCTGAGCCAAAACAGTCTCTGAACCAACTTTTTCTGCTCTAAAAACAAGTGTTCCACTATTATTGATGGTTGAACCAATGACGGTATCTCCAACTGTCTTGTCCACAGGCAGACTCTCACCTGTCACCATAGACTCATCAATACTAGAGATACCTTCTACTACGACACCATCAACCGCAATCTTTTCACCGGGACGCACTCGAATCAGGTCACCTACCTTGACTTGCTCCAAAGGGACTTGAACATAGTTATCCTCACGCAAGACTTCTGCAGTTTTAGCCTGCAAGTCAAGTAATTTCTCCACAGCTTGGGAAGTATTTTTCCGCATTTTCTCCTCAAAAACGGCTCCCATAAGAACGAAGAAGAAGATAAAGGCAGCACTTTCAAAGTAAACGGGGAGACCAGCGAAGAGGGCAACTAAGCTATAGAAATAGGCCACTAGGGTTCCCAGAGCAACCAAGGTATCCATGTTGGCATTGTGCTTTTTAAAACTAGCCCAAGCACTTTGGATATAAGGACCACCTGCTACTAGCATAATCGGTGTTGTGGCTAAAAAGGTTCCCCAACGCATGACTTGGTGACTAATTCCTCCTGTCGACATCCCAATCATGAGGATCACAAGAGGCACAGTAAAGATACTAGTAATCCAAAAACGCTGTAAAAGTGATAGAGATTTTCGAGTCTTCTCAACAACTGTATAACTTCCCTTTTGCATCTTCATACCACAAGAAAATTCATGTTGACCTAATTCTTGAGGTGTAAAACGAATGACTTTCTCTTCGTCTACGCCGATTGGTTCTAAGATGCCTTCTTCTTCAAAAAGAATTTCCTTATAACAGTTTGAAGGAGTAGTACGATGAAAGGTAATCTCAGCTGGAATCCCTTTTTGAAGCTGTATATGAGCTGGATGGTAGCCTTTGTCTGCCGTGATACGGATTTTTTGAACACCATTTTCAAGACTTGCTTTTACAATTTCAGTCATATCATTCTCCTATTCTACAATCATCTTACCGTGCATCATATTCATGCCACAAGAGAAACCATACTCTCCAGCCTGCTCAGGCGTGATTTCCACTATATACTCTTCCCCCATAGGCAGGTCCGCATGTACACCAAAATCTGGAAAAACAATTTGGTCCAGACAGGGTGAAGGGTCCTTGCGGTCAAAGACAATGCGGGCTGGCACTGATTTCTTGAGGATAATCAACTCAGGCGTATAGCCACCCATGACCTCCACTCGAATCTCTTGGTAGCCGTTTTTTTGCTGGGCTTTTTGTCCAGATTTTTCAGGCTTTTTGAAAAACCAAAACAAGATAAAGGCGATAAGGGTAATACAAACAATGGTTACAATACTATTTAACATGACGTCTCCTTTACATACAATTACATTTTACTTCTGTTACAGCGCTTGACTTCTTCTCAGAAATCACAGCTTCCAAGTCTTCCAAGTCAGCCTGAGTAAAATCACATTCAGCAATCAAATCAGCCAGCAAGTTCTTAATCCTACGGGAACAAACCTTGTCTTTGATATCTTGGACAAGTAAATCCCGACTTTGGTCCAAAGTTAAAAGTGCTGAATAAACAAAAGACTTGCCTTCTTTTTTCCGAGTCAAACACTCTTTCTCAACCAAACGAGCCAAAAGAGTTTGAATGGTTGACTTGGACCAGTCGAACCGCTCCGCCAGAACCCTGATCAAATCCATACTGGTCTGCTCTCCTTGCATCCAAATAATCTTCATGACCTGCCATTCTGCATCTGAAATCTGCATAATCACACCTCCTAAATCTACATTTGTCAATTACAATTATCAGTATACCCTTATAATCTACATTTGTCAACTATGAAATTAAGCTTTTCTTTGAAAAATTGAATTTTAACCATTTGATAAAGGATTTGCAGTCAAATCTTACTATATAAACTATAAAAATATGCTATACTAAAGAAAAAAAGAAAACAACCACTAGGGGTGCGTAAAGCTGAGATTAACGACTGTTAGACCCTTTGACTCAATCTAGGTAATGCTAGCTGATGGAAGTGGAAATGATAATGGGGGCTAGCAGTCTTCTATTGCCTTTCTAAAACGAACCAGCTTGTTCTTAAGAATACAAACTTCAGTTGGTTGGGAGGTTTTAGATGACTTATTTACCCGTTGCTTTGACCATTGCAGGGACTGACCCTAGTGGCGGTNNNGGCATTATGGCTGATTTAAAGTCATTCCAAGCTAGAGATGTCTATGGAATGGCCGTTGTGACCAGTCTTGTCGCTCAAAATACCAGAGGCGTTCAATTGATCGAGCACGTTTCTCCTCAAATGTTGAAATCCCAATTGGAGAGTGTCTTTTCGGATATCAAGCCTCAGGCTGTAAAAACTGGCATGTTGGCGACTACTGAAATTATGGAAATCATCCAGCCCTATCTTAAAGAGCTGGATTGTCCCTATGTTCTTGACCCTGTTATGGTCGCTACTAGTGGAGACACTCTGATTGATACCAGTGCCAGAACTTACCTAAAAACAAACCTACTTCCCCTTGCAACCATTATCACTCCCAATCTTCCTGAGGCAGAAGAGATTGTTGGTTTTTCAATCCATGATCCTGAAGACATGCAGCGTGCCGGTCGCCTGATTTTAAAAGAATTTGGTCCTCAGTCTGTTGTCATCAAAGGAGGACATCTCGAAGGCGGTGCCAAGGATTTCCTCTTTACCAAGGAGGACCAATTTGTCTGGGAAAGTCCACGAATTCAAACCTGTCATACACATGGTACTGGATGTACCTTTGCTGCAGTGATTACTGCTGAACTAGCCAAGGGGAAAACCCTCTATCAAGCAGTCGATAAAGCCAAGGCATTTATCACGAAAGCCATCCAAGACGCCCCTCAACTCGGTCATGGTTCTGGCCCAGTCAACCATACAAGCTTTAAAGATTAAAAAAACTCTCTAGTTCCCACTTTAAGGGAATTAGAGAGTTTTTATACTTCTTCAAACTACGTCAGTTTTATCTGCAATCTCAAAGCAGTGCTTTGAGCAACCTGCGACTAGCTTCCTAGTTTGCTCTTTGATTTTCATTGAGTATTAATTAGAAAATAATGTCATCCAACTTTGTCAAAAAGGCTTGAGTTTTTGCCTCTATATCTTCTGCCTGCATCAAATCACGCACTACAGCTACACCAGCTATACCAGTGCCGATAAGTTGGTCAATATTCTCTGATGTCAAGCCTCCGATAGCAACTACTGGAATAGCGACCCTTTGGCAAATTGTCTTCAAGGTTGAAATCAGGGTGATAGGCGCATTTTCCTTGGTCGTAGTCGGGAAAATGGCTCCTGTCCCCAAGTAATTCGCCCCTCCTTCTTCTGCCTCGAGAGCTCTTTTTACAGTTTTAGCTGTAACACCGAGGATTTTGTCAGGGCCCAAGACTTGTCGGGCAACCGAAACTGGTAGTTCATCGTCTCCGATATGCAGACCAGCAGCATCAACCGCAAGACAAACATCCAAACGATCATCGATTATCAGGGGTACCTGATAGGCATCTGTTATTTCCTTGACTTCTTTTGCCAGTTGATAATATTGATTGGTTGTGAGATTTTTTTCTCGTAATTGGACTATGGTAACCCCTGAACGGCAAGCCCTCTCAATCTTTTCAAGAAAACTTTCCAAGGAATCTTGGTAGCGGTTGGTTACCAGATACAGTCTAAGTGCTTCTCTATTCATAAATGTCTCCTTTGATGGCATCTAGCCAATTTTCATCTCTTTTGAGGAGCGAAAGCTGATTGAGTACTTGGTAACGAAATTCTTCCAATCCCATTCCTTGAACAACTATTCTCTCAGCAGAAATATTAAGATAAGAAACCGCTAGGCAAGAAGCTTCAAAGGCAGTCTTTCCTTGGCTGAGAAAAACAGCTGTCAAGGCTCCAACCAAGTCTCCTGTCCCTGTTATCCAGTCTAATTCTGCACAGCCATTTCCCAGTACAGCGACCTGATTCTTCGAAACGATGAGGTCCTTGGGGCCTGTGACTAAGAATGACATACCTGGATAGGTCTGACACCAGTCTTTCAAAACTTGAAGTAAATCCTCAGTTTCTTGGTCTTTAGCACTCGCATCGACCCCAACCCCGTGGTGTTTTAAGCCAACAAGACTTCGGATTTCTGACATGTTTCCTTTAAGGACCGTAGGTCTATAGTCTAAAAGGTCTTCAACTAAGCTCTTACGAATGGATGAAGCCGTTACGCCAACCGCATCTACTACCATTGGGAGACAAACTTGATCTGCATAAGAAGCTGCCATACGGATTGCTTTTTCCTTCTCAGCTGACAAATGTCCCAAATTGATGAAGAGTGCCTGGCTTTGCTTAGTAAAATCAAGAACCTCACGGGGATCATCTGCCATAACTGGTTTACATCCCAGAGCCAAAATCCCATTTGCCAATATCTCACAAGAAATTTCATTGGTAATACAGTGAATGAGGGAAGTCGTTCCCAGAGGAAAAGGATTTGTCAATTCCTGCATCAGTTTATCCTTTCATCAAAGAAATATCCCTGCACTTTTTTAAAGAATTCCTGCTTGATTAAAAATCGAAAGGCAATAAAGGAAATCGCTGTACCAATCAAGGTTGCTCCGAAAAATCGAGGAGTATAGATAAACCAGCTAAGCTTTGCAGCTGATCCTGTAAAGAGTACCATAACAGGATAGGAAACAATAGAACCAATAATACCTGTTCCCAAAATTTCTCCCAAGGCAGAAAAGTAAAATTTTCGACCATACTTATAAAAGAGACCTGCTAAAAGGGCTCCAAAAGTTGCTCCTGTGAGAGCTAAAGGCGGAATCCCTTGAGTCGTCATACGGATAAAGGCTGTCACTGTAGCCATAGCCAAGGCATAAACAGGTCCCATCATGATTCCTGCTAGAATATTGACTACACTGGACATCGGTGCCATTCCCTCAATCCGAAAAATAGGCGTAAGAACTACATCAAGGGCAATCATCATGGATAAAATGGTTAATTTGTGAACCTGTAATTGGTGGTTTCTCATATTTCTATTCTTCTCCTGTTTCTAAAGACTGTAAATCGCTCTTCCATGTCTGGTGTTGGTAGGCCATTTCCCAAAACTTAGCTTCCATATGAACACTGATGTGGAAGACATCTAGCATTTTTTTCTTGTCTGTCTCGTCACTTTCTCGATAGAGCTGATTGACCAGAGCCTCTTCCTCTCTGATTTGCTGCTCCAACTCATCCGTAATATAAGTTTCAATCCATTGTTGGTAGAGAGGATTTGGTGATGGTTTAAGATTAAGTGATTTGCCTATATCATGATATAGCCAAGGACAAGGCAGCAAGCTCGCAAAAGCAATGCCCAAGTTTGGCTCTGCAAATTGACGATAAATGTGAGAGATATAATGATAGCAGGTTGGAGCGATTGGATGTTGCTCCATTTCCTGGTTGCTGATTTCCAATTCCTTGAAAAATTGTTGGCGGATAAATAACTCACCTTCCACTAGACTCTGAGCATTTTGTTTCAAGAGTCTTTTCATCTCTTGGTTTGAAGTCTTATCAGCCAAGAGGTGATAGGCTTCTGAGAAGGCCTTCAAATAGTAGGCATCCTGAATCAAGTAATAGCGAAAGATGGACAGGTCTAAATTTCCCTCTTGCAACTGTAAAACAAAGGGATGATGAAAGGAGGCCTGCCAAGCTTCCTTGGATAATTCCATCGCAATATCTGTAAATTCCATAATAACTCCTTTATAAAAATAGACTGGTTTGAAGCAATAAAAAGAAAAGCAGGTAGATGAATATTGTCCTTTGAGGAATATAAAAAGTCCGATAGCGATTCTCCACCTGTGCATGTTCGTCATATCCATGCGCCGATAGAGCTCTCAGATAAAGATGGCGCCATCTAAAGACTGTCATCAGAACCTTGCTATAAATCAAGGGCGACCAAAAATGTAGTTCTTGACCGCGTAATAAGCACGCTTCCTTGAGGGACTTGATTTCTTGCTGGATAAGGGGGAAGGAATTGAATACAACAATCAAGGCATAGGCCCAAGAGCGTGATAACCCCTTTTGGGCCAAGTACAAAAGAAGCTCTTTTAGGGAAATAGAGGAAACAAAGACAAGACCAATACAAACGGTCACAAAGGCCCTCGTTCCAAGCATGACTGCCTGCGAAGCATCTCCATGTAACTGAACTGCCCAGTAGTTGGCCAAGGATGGCAAAATGGCGAGCAGAATCATCCAAGCCAATACTTTAAATCGATGGTAATAGAGCATAGAGAGAATACAAAATGCGACTACCGAAAGATTCAGAGCAATCGAAGGAATGAAAGATGTTTCCAGCGACAAAATCAGCAAGAAGAGACTGATAATCGGTGTCTGGGTTGCTACTTTGACCATACTATCTCACCTCCCCTTGAGCATTGCTACTCTGAGATGTGAGTGGTTTGGTAAATGTCACTGCTTTCACATGACTGAGACCCTGACTAGTCATCTCAATCCAATAATCAACTACAGAGATCAAGGGATCCAAACGATGGCTAATGATTAGAAAACTTCTTCCTTGATTTCTCTCCTCCACAATCCACTGACAAAAATAATGACAAGCTCTATCATCCAAACCTGCAAAAGGTTCATCTAGCAAAATCACAGAAGCCTTGCTGGTCAAGATGGTCAAGAGCTGAAGAATCTTTTGCTGGCCACCACTTAATTGATAGGGGCTCTTATCAAGAGCCTGCTCCAGATCAAAATATTGTAAAGCTTGGAAAATTCGCTGATTTCTTTCAGAATCAGGTCCATCTAATTGAAGCTCCTCTCGCAGACTGACTCTGATAAACTGTTTCTCAGCTTCCTGAACAACACCCGTCAGGTCACGATACAAACTCTTTTTCTTTTTTAGAACCGAACCCTTCCAAGTAATGCGCCCCTTATACTTTTGAAATTGAAGAATAGACCGAAAGAGGGTTGATTTCCCGACACCATTGTCACCCAAGATACAGGAAATTCCCTGGTAAAATGTAAAATTCACAATCGAAAAGAGGGAACGCTTATCCAGCTCACAAGACGTTCGATCCATATGGAACAGTTCCGGGCTAGAAGCAACCTCCTTTGAAGCAACCTGTGTCATCTCAGAGGTAGGGATTTGAAACACTTCCCTTAGTTGTCCATCTCTTAGCTCCACCATATGGTCGATATAGGCTTCATAATCAGATAAATCATGGTCGCACAGGATGACTGCCTTCCCATTAGAGGCTAACTCTTTTAGAATCTCCAATATCTCGATTCTGCTCTTGCGGTCAATGGAAGCGAAGGGCTCATCCAAGAGATAGACCCTAGGATTCATAGCAAAGAGAACAGCCAGTGCAGCCTTTTGCTTTTCCCCACCTGATAAGTGATGAATTGGACGGTGCAAAATCGCCTTGCAGTGACATTGCTGGACAACATCTGCTATTTTAGAATCAATTTCCTGAACGGGATGCCCAATATTTTCCAAGGTAAAAATCAGCTCCTCAAACAAGTTCTCCATGGTAAATTGATGATTGGGATTTTGAAAGAGAATACCAACCGTCTGGACACGTTCGATGATAGAAAGCTGACTGACCTCGCTCCCATTTATCAGGACTTGACCGCTATAGGGAAGAGAACTGACTTGGGCAATCATTTGAAAGAGACTAGATTTTCCTGAACCACTGCTCCCAACTAACAAGGTAAAGGCTTGCACATGAAAAGTAAAATCAAGCGACTCAGAGAAGATTGGGGACTGAATCGCTCGTAGTTCCAGACCCATCTATGCCTTGCCCCCAGCTGCAAACTGATGATAAAGTTTGACAATGGCACGAACCAAGATAGTACAGAAGAAAAAGACAGAAATAAAGCGCACCACAAGCAAGGAAAGGACAAAAGGAAGGGAGAAGGCGTAGTAACCTAACTTAATGTACTCATAGACAAAGCTAACAAGCGTAATCCCAATACTATTGGCAGTTAGAGAGAGCCAACTTTCATAGCGATTCTTGGTTACGATAAAACCAAGTTCACTTCCCAAACCTTGAACCAAGCCAGACAAAAGAGCACCTAGACCGAATTGGCTACCATAAAGGACTTCAGCAAGCGCAGCTAGCACTTCACCAATCGTTGCACTTCCCACTCTTGGAACAAAGATGGCAGCAATAGGCGCAGCCATACACCAGAGACCAAAGAGGATTTCATTGGCAAAGGCCTGCAAGCCAAGAGGGGCTAAAATCAGGGTGAGGATATCAAACAGATAACCTGAACCCACAAAAACGCCACCAAAAAAGATAGACAAGAAAGCAAGTAAGATAACATCTTTTAACTGCCATTTTTTCAACATAAAAAAACTCCTTTTTTAAAGAAAAGTGGGGCATACAAGGTGATCTACCTAAATGCTTTGTATCATCTTCATCCAGTTTCGTAAAAGAAAAAACTCTAATTACAGATAGGAATTAGAGTTCAGCTTACAAGATTAGATGGTTAGTTTCTATAAATACAAAACCATTTCACATTTCCCTTCGCCAGTCTTAACTGTATCAGGTTCAATGGGTATCATCTCAGCCTAAAGCACCCCAAATGTCTTTATTATTTAATTATATAAATATTATAACAAACGATTTTTTCCAGTTCAAGAAATTGAACTGAGAAATAAGCTAGGCCAATCTATTGTAGTAAAATCACTAAGTAAACCATATAAACAGCCTATTCACTTATGAAGGATAATAACCCAACTTATCGAGTGAGAGAATCCTATTGACTTAAAAGACAAGAATAAAAAAGTTAAAATTGTTCATTCATTTCTCGAACAGTTTTTTCTATATTTTTTGCATACGATATTGCTGAAATAATTGAAACACCGTCAACATTGGTCTTCATAATGTCTTTAATATGTTGCGTCTGTATCCCACCAATTGCAACTAAGGGCATTTGTGGCAATAGTTTTCTCATCAATTTAAGGCCTTCATAACCTATAGCACCACCAGCATCATCCTTTGACTGGGTATCAAATACAGGACCAACACCAACATAATCTACATATTCAACTTTTGATTGTTGAAATTCTTCCTCGTTTTTTATAGAAAGACCAATTATTTTATCTGGCATCAATTTTCTAATTTCATCAACTCCAAGGTCATCCTGTCCTACATGTACGCCATCAGCATCTATTTCCAATGCTAACTCAATATCATCATTAACGATAAATGGAACATTATATTTTTTACAAAGAGCCTGTAGTTTTATTGCTAATTCGACTTTTTCTATACCTTTCAGGGCTCCCTCACCTTTTTCACGGAATTGAAATAAGGTTATACCACCTTTTAAGGCTTCCTCAACGACCGTATATAGATCTTTTCCTTGGCAAGTAGTCGTTCCACAAATAAAATATAGTTTTAGTAATTCTTTATGAAACATTTTTCTTCACTCTTTTGAATTTCTTTACATCTTCGTCTGTAATCTCGTATAAGGCATTTATAAATTCAACTTTAAATGTTCCAGGAAGATGCCCATTTGGACGTTTTTCTGCCATTTCTCCAGCGATATTGTAAACCAACATTGCTGTTTCTAATGATTTCAATTCTTGACCTTTTTCAAGTCCGATAAAGCTTGCTACTACAGCACCTAATAAACATCCTGTCCCAATAACTTTTGGCATCATGGCACTACCATTATGAATCGTTACCACTTCTCCATTTACCGCAATAGCATCCACTTCACCTGTTACTATTATAGGAATATTGAACTTCTCATTTGCTGCTAGAGCAATTTCATCAATATTATCTACGCCCGCACTATCTACTCCTTTAGATGCCACATTTATCCCTACTAAAGAAGCAATCTCGCCAGCATTTCCCCTAATCGCTGCTAGTTTATAATTGTTGATTAGATTATCTGCTACTTTTTTTCTATATTCTCCTGCTCCACAAGCTACAGGATCTAAAACTGCTGGGACATTATATTTCTCTGCAATTTTCAGAGCAGCTTGGTATAACTTCCAATTTTCATCTGTCAATGTTCCTATGTTTATTAATAAACCTCCAGCATACTTTAATAAGTCCTCTAAATCTGCTGGAAACTCACTCATGGCTGGTGATGCACCTAGTGCTACTAATCCATTTGCTGTGAAATTTTTTACTACATCATTGGTTATGCAAATGACCAAAGGTGCTTTTTCTTTTAATAATTTTAAACTTGTCATATTGAAATTCTTCCTTCTCACTTTATACGATATACTGATTTCGATTTATCTCTATCTTTCGTTAAGAAATTTTTTTCATTTACCATTTACATTGAATGATTTACCTCATCAAATTTGTAAATATCCTAAACCTTCTCTAGGCGTCATAGCCAATATCAAAAAAGGCTAATTCTAAAGCAACCGCTTGATTCCAACGTTCCTGAAGTTCTGTCAAATCCTCTCGACCTTTTCCGACACGATTGAGTTCGTCAACCAGAAATTGAACCCACTCTGTAAAGAAAGAACCTCTGTGGAGATTGATCCATTCCGAATGAATATAGGCTTCAGGTAGAGCCAAATCTTTAGAACCCCAGTCTAAATAGAGACCTTCTGCAATGACCAACATGACCAAAAGATGGGCATAATCTGATGATGACACAGCAGAATACATAAGCTGCTGAAAGGTTTTTGTTACAGGATGCAAGGTCACTTCCAGATAGTCATTCTCAGATACTTTTAACTCTTTGAAAGCCTTTTGGAAATAACCGTCTTCATCTGCTTCAAGAAAGCCTAGTTGCTTGGCAAAACGAAGTTTGGATTCAAGCTGGTCTGCGTGGGCTACGCAAGCACCCAGCATGGATAAGAAGGCATCAAAGAAGTGATAATCTTGAATCAGGTAGTCTTTTAAGACCTTATTCTCAATTGTCCCCGCAAAAAGTTCCTTAACAAAACGATGATTGATTGCAACTTGCCAATCCTGCTGACTATTTTTTAATAATTCTCCAACAATCAAACCTGGCTGAAATGCATAGTCTTGTGTTTCCATATTTACTTTTCCTCTCTTTACTCGTTCGTAATCAACAAAACATCAAGAAAATCCTAGTTTTACTTGACCTTTTTAAAGAAAATCAAGGGCGTTCAAGAAGAGCTACCTAAATGCTTTGTATCACCTTCATCCAGCTTATATAAACAAAAAAACTCCAATTACAATCAAGAATTAGAGTTGACTTACAAGATTAGATCGTTCATTTCGCCATACGAAAAAACGTTTCACATTTCCCTTCGCCAGTCTTAACTGTATCAGGTTCAATGGGTATCATCTCAGCTTAAAGCACCCCAAATGTCTTTATTATTTAATTACTGCACCAGTATAGCAAAAAATGAAAGCCCTAGCAAGATATTTGATTGAAAAATATATTTATATAGACTTTTATATGATTTTCCTTTATTCAAACGTTTAAAACACAAACAAAAACCTCCACATTCAGTGGAGGCAATCTTTTTATCAATACAATTTTAAGTCGCGTGGGTCAACTGGGAAGGTTGGGTTGTATGGGTTGTGACGGAGTTTGAAGTGTTTGACATCTTCAATGGTCTGAGTTCCAGACAATTGCATGACTGTCTTCAATTCAGCATTCAAATGTTCAAAGACTTGGCGTACACCGACACTACCACCAAGGGCCAAGCCATAGATAACCGGGCGACCAATAGCTACCAAGTCTGCTCCTGAAGCCAAGGCTTTAAAGACGTGTTGACCACGACGAATACCTGAGTCAAAGACGATTGGTACGCGTTTGTCAACTGCTTCAGCTACTTCTTGAAGTGAGTCGAAGGCAGCTGGTCCACCGTCGATTTGGCGACCACCGTGGTTGGTTACCCAGATACCAGAGGCACCTGCAGCAAGCGAACGTTCAACGTCCTCACGGCATTGTGGTCCCTTGACATAAACAGGAAGTCCTGAGTATTCAGCGATAAATTCTACATCACGTGGAGACAAGCGTTGTTTAGCTGATTTGTAAACAAAGTCCATTGATTTTCCAGCACCTTCTGGCAGGTATTCTTCAACAATCGGCATGCCAACTGGGAAGACAAAACCATTACGCTTATCAACCTCACGATTGCCCCCTACAGTCGCATCTGCCGTCAAGACAATCGCTTTATAACCTTCAGCCTTCACACGGTCCATGATGTGGCGGTTAATGCCATCATCCTTACTAAAGTAAAATTGGAACCAGTGAGGTGTCCCTTGAAGGGCTTCTGTAATTTCTGGAAGGTCGACAGTAGAGTAAGAACTGGTTGTATAGAGAGAACCAAACTCATGAACACCACGCGCAGTCGCCACTTCACCCTGTTCATTTGCCAATTTATGAGCTGCAACAGGTGCCATAATGATTGGTGAAGACAATTTTTCGCCTGCAAATTCAATCTCTGTACTTGGATTTTCTACATTGCAAAGCGTATGCGGAACGATGAGTTTGTGGTTAAAGGCGCGAATATTCTCACGCAAAGTGAAAGTATCTTCCGCCCCACTGGCGATATAGCCAAATGCTGCTTTCGGAATAACTTGTTGCGCCATTGGCTCCAAATCATAGGTATTGATGAAATCTACATGGCCTTCTGCATTGCTTGTTTTGTATGACATAAAATGCCCTCCTTAATAAGTAAGCGTTTACTTTGTATATTACAAAAATATCTTAACTCTTTTTTCAAAACTTTTCAAATATTTTGTTTGGAAATTTCAGAAATTTTAGGACTATGATAAAAAATCCTTATAACGACAATAAAAAATAGATATTATCCAAAGAAGATTTTAAGTGCTACAATAACTGTATTATTTCTAGATGGGAGGTTCTATTTTTGGATTGGTCCATTGTTGAACAATATCTACCACTATATCAAAAGGCATTTCTTCTGACCTTGCATATTGCAGTTTGGGGAATTTTGGGATCCTTTCTGCTCGGTTTAATCGTTAGTATCATCCGGCATTATCGAATTCCTGTTTTGGCGCAAGTAGCGACAGCCTACATTGAATTGTCACGCAATACGCCCCTTTTGATTCAACTCTTCTTTCTCTACTTCGGTCTTCCCCGAATCGGGATTGTCCTATCTTCAGAAGTCTGTGCCACTTTAGGACTGGTCTTTTTAGGAGGATCCTATATGGCAGAATCTTTCCGAAGTGGGCTGGAAGCCGTTAGTCAAACCCAGCAGGAGATTGGATTAGCAATCGGTCTGACACCTCTACAGGTCTTTCGCTATGTAGTTCTTCCGCAAGCAACAGCGGTAGCCCTACCGTCTTTTAGTGCCAATGTCATTTTCCTCATCAAGGAAACCTCTGTTTTCTCAGCAGTAGCTTTGGCCGACCTCATGTACGTCGCCAAGGACTTGATTGGTCTCTATTATGAGACAGACATTGCGCTAGCTATGTTGGTAATTGCTTATCTGATTATGCTACTACCCATCTCACTGGTCTTTAGCTGGATAGAAAGGAGGCTCCGCCATGCAGGATTCGGGAATCCAAGTACTCTTTCAGGGAAATAATCTCCTGAGAATCTTACAGGGATTGGGCGTTACGATTGGGATATCCATCCTGACTGTCCTCTTATCCATGATATTCGGGACAGTCATGGGAATCATCATGACCTCCCATTCTAGAATCATACGATTTTTAACACGATTGTATCTGGAATTTATCCGTATCATGCCCCAGCTGGTGCTACTCTTCATCGTTTACTTTGGCTTGGCTCGAAATTTTAATATCAATATCTCAGGTGAGACTTCTGCTATTATCGTTTTCACCCTCTGGGGAACAGCTGAAATGGGGGACTTGGTCCGTGGAGCTATCACTTCCCTCCCTAAGCATCAGTTTGAAAGCGGACAGGCACTCGGCTTGACCAATGTTCAACTTTACTACCACATTATCATCCCACAGGTTTTGAGAAGACTGCTACCGCAGGCCATTAACCTTGTCACTCGGATGATTAAAACTACTTCCTTGGTCGTTTTGATTGGAGTTGTAGAGGTTACCAAGGTTGGACAACAAATCATCGATAGCAATCGCCTGACCATCCCAACTGCTTCCTTCTGGATTTATGGAACCATTCTGGTCTTGTATTTCGCAGTCTGCTTTCCAATTTCCAAACTATCCACTCACTTAGAAAAACATTGGAGGAACTAAATGTCTGAAACTATCTTAGAAATCAAGGAACTAAAAAAATCCTTTGGAGACAATTCCATCCTCCAAGGTCTATCCCTACAAATCAATAAAGGGGAAGTTGTAGTTATTCTGGGGCCATCTGGTTGTGGGAAAAGTACTCTGCTTCGTTGTCTCAATGGCTTAGAAAGTATTCAAGGTGGAGATATCCTGCTGGACGGTCAGTCTATCGTTGAAAATAAAAAAGACTTTCACCTAGTTCGCCAAAAAATTGGCATGGTCTTTCAGAGCTATGAACTCTTTCCCCATCTGGATGTCTTACAAAACCTCATCCTAGGTCCTATCAAGGCTCAGGGAAGAGACAAGAAGGAAGTAACGGAAGAAGCTCTGCAACTACTGGAACGTGTTGGTTTGCTAGACAAACAACATAGCTTTGCGCGTCAATTATCTGGCGGACAGAAACAACGGGTTGCGATTGTCCGTGCCCTTCTCATGCATCCAGAAATCATCCTTTTTGACGAAGTGACTGCTTCGCTGGATCCAGAAATGGTGCGTGAGGTGCTGGAACTTATCAATGATTTGGCCCAAGAAGGCCGTACCATGATTTTAGTAACCCATGAAATGCAGTTTGCCCAAGCAATTGCCGATCGGATTATCTTCCTCGACCAAGGGAAAATCGCTGAAGAAGGAACAGCTCAAGCCTTCTTTACCAATCCTCAAACCAAACGAGCTCAGGAATTTTTAAACGTCTTTGACTTTAGCCAATTTGGCTCATATCTATAAAGGAGATTCTTATGAAACTATTCAAACCACTCTTAACTGTTTTGGCACTTGCCTTCGCCCTTATCTTTGTCACAGCTTGTAGCTCAGGTGGAAATGGTGGTGCATCGTCTAGTAAAACCACTGCCAAGGCTCGCACAATCGATGAAATCAAAAAAAGCGGTGAGCTACGAATCGCCGTATTTGGAGATAAAAAACCGTTTGGTTACGTTGACAATGACGGTTCTTACCAAGGTTACGATATTGAACTTGGGAACCAATTAGCCCAAGACCTTGGTGTCAAGGTCAAATACGTTTCAGTCGATGCTGCCAACCGTGCTGAATACTTGATTTCAAACAAGGTAGATATTACTCTTGCCAACTTTACAGTGACTGACGAACGCAAAAAACAAGTTGATTTCGCCCTTCCATATATGAAAGTTTCTCTGGGTGTCGTCTCACCTAAGACTGGTCTCATTACAGACGTCAAACAACTTGAAGGTAAAACCTTGATTGTTACAAAAGGAACGACCGCTGAAACTTATTTTGAGAAAAATCACCCAGAAGTAAAACTCCAAAAATACGACCAATATAGTGACTCTTACCAAGCCCTTCTTGACGGACGTGGAGATGCCTTCTCTACTGACAATACGGAAGTCCTAGCTTGGGCACTTGAAAACAAAGGATTTGAAGTAGGAATTACTTCTCTTGGAAATCCAGATACCATTGCAGCAGCAGTTCAAAAAGGCAACCAAGAATTGCTAGACTTCATCAATAAAGATATTGAAAAATTAGGTAAGGAAAACTTCTTCCACAAGGCCTATGAAAAAACACTTCACCCAACCTACGGTGACGCTGCTAAAGCTGATGACCTGGTTGTTGAGGGCGAAAAAGTTGACTAGTTATTAACTCTTAAAAGGGACTGGATTTTAAACTCCAATCCCTTTTTAAGATTTTACCTATAACATCCTGAGTCTATCTAAGATGTTCAATCTGAACACAGTGTACATACTTTATCTTCTATTGCATATACTTTATCACATAAGATACGAATATCCTCTTCACTATGACTAGCAATCAAAATTGTTGTCCCTTTTTCACTAGAGAGCTTTCTAAACAATGTTCTCATATTTTCTACACTTGATTTGTCCAAGGCATTCATAGGTTCATCTAGTAAAAGAATAGAGGGATTCTCCATAATTGCTTGAGCAATCCCTAGCTTTTTCCTCATACCTAGCGAATAAGTTTTAACTTTCTGGTCTTTTTGCTCATATAGACCAACTATTTTCAGTGTATCATTGATTTCCTGATTACCAACTACTCCTCGTATGCTTGCCAAATATTGTAAATTCTTAAAGCCACTATAATAATTTATAAAACCAGGTTCTTCAATCAAAGCTCCCAAATTAGCTGGAATTTTTCTCTCAGGAACAATATTTTCCCCATTGATTAACACTTCCCCATAAGACGGACTATATAAACCAGCTATTAATTTAAACAATACACTTTTCCCTGAGCCATTCGCACCAGTAATTCCTATAATTTCCCCCTGTTTACAACTAAAATTAAGGTTTTGAAAAACACATGTTTTTTTTAATTCCAACTGAATATTTTTTAATGTAATTATTTCATTCATTCTATAAACCTCCTCTTTTGACGAGTGAAATAGAAAATGCTTTTAAAAAGAAAGACTAAAAATAGCAACTGAAGAAATAGATCTCGTCCTATATCTCCATTTCCTCTATTCAGAATATAAAATAGATAATTGGTTCGATTCCCCACAAATAAACTGCCAAACACAATCATGAGTAAAAAGAAGCTAACACAAGAAAAGTTCATTTGCTCATTCGCTCCTAGTATGTATAACGTAAAGCAAAGCAAGGATAGCACACAAACATTCAAAAAATCAACTATAAACAAAACTCCTATATCCCAGTTTGGTAACTGTAACATAAATTGAATCACTAGAACTTTTACCATGATTAAAACGAGTCCATAAAGAAAACAGGTCCAAATCTGATACCTAATCCAGAGCTTAATAGAAGAAAATCGAATCACTTCCATAAAGAAATCGGATGCTCTTCTACGATATACAACTGCTAGAAAAAATGCATGAATAATAAACCAATGAAGCAACCATATAGATAAGACTAAAAAAGAGTTTTGACTCAGATTAGGCCCTTTTAAAATTTCTATAACAAGTCTATCATTTCCTTCTAACCAATACCATAATCCTAAACAAATCAATATCCAAAAAAGAACATAACCCCAAAAGTACTTGGTATAGATTATCTGATTCAACCTCCACATGTGACTACTTAACTTTCCCATTTCCAACTTTTACACTCTCCTCCAGTTTCTATGAACAGAAAATACAGTCAATGGAATTATGATAGATAGTAATGTAAGCCAATAAATCAATGCATACGGATTGGAATTTACCATATACTGAAAAATTGGCAATAATCCAATTAGCCCATTGTTCAACTGATAAATCCAGAATAAGGATTCTACAAATAAAAAAGTAAACAGAAATACTAAGCTCATGCTTGATTTTTTAAACCAAGAAAAACTGCTAATAGTAAGTAAGGATAAAAAGAAATAGTATGCTATATAAGAGAAAAAAAATCCTATAAAGAAACTAGCATTGTTTGCAATACTTATACCATAAAATTCTCTTAAAAAATCAACCTCCTTTATCTCCAAAGAGAAGCTAAAACCATTACTAAATGCAATTAGAAAAATCAATAAAAATAAAGTCGCCGTCCAAATCCCCGTACTAAGAGCTGCTAATTTGAAACTAAAACTGGTAAAGTGCTTAATTGATTTCAGACGAATGCGGCACTCCAACCTATTAAAATAGTTATTCATCAAATGAAAAAAGAATAATATATATGTGAACGGAAAGCAATATACTCCAGTCGTAATATCTTGAAGTAAGACTAAGAGCCATTCTAATACATTTGGATGGATTGAATATTGGCGACATCGCAGTAAATATACTGTACTAGATAAAATACAGGATAGCAGTAATATAAAATAAACCAATACTGCTAAAAAATCTTTTTTGTAAAATTGAACAAATTGTTTCATTATACGTAGTCCTCTGAATGTAGAAAAAATGTACCATAAACAACCAAACAACTAACAAATAAAATAAAAGCAAGATGCCCACTAACTAAGGAAAGACTGATATCTTTCTGATATCCCAAAGCTAATGTTGTCACAGGTTCTAAGTAAGATAGCTCTAAAATACCCCAAAAAATACCCCCAACCATCATATAGGCAACTGGGATGAAAATAGCTCCTAATTTTTTCTTCACTAGCAAAGCACTAGCTAGTCCAAAAATAGAGAACACAGCGCCCCAAACTCCATACCAGAGAGTCGTTACAAGACTATAGAGAAACTGATTAGAATCAAATAATTCTTTTAAGGCACCACTATAGTCTCCAATATAAATTTCCTGATAAGGAGTCACTAAAAGATTAATTCCTAATAATAATAAATAGGGGAGAAAAAAGACTAGAAAAGAAGAAATAATTACAGTACTACCCACAATAGCCAGATACTTCTTTTTAGAAATTCGACACAATTGTGCTGTTAGAAAATGACTCTCAGCATCCTCTATTATCTGACTAGAATAGGGCAGTGTACAGATAAGTGCAGCTACTAGGCTAATCGGTGAAAATCCTCTAATAGAAGAAGCGGCAAAAAAAATCGATAAACCTTCAATTTTATAAATACCATTGAAAGCAAGGAAAATTCCTAAACTCATGCAAAGAAGGGTCAAAAATAAAGACATATAAAACCGAGGTGATTTAACGACTCGTACAAGATTACAAATAAAAAATTCCATCCCAACTCCTCCTTATAATAAGAATAGGGTGTAGCATTCTTTTTTCATGCTACACCCACAATCAACCATCTTTAAGGCTTACTCTGACAAGTAAGTTAATAAGAATCTGGACTCCAAGAACCTGAAGTATGAATTCTTACATGATTTCCAAACTGTGGCGCCATAGCTAATCTAGTATCAGAACCAATATAATTATCACCACCTCCATTATAGTACATGACAATCCTAGAGCCAGAACTCAATTGATATACTGTAGTGATATCTGCCCCACTATAGGCGCTACGAATAGAGGTATTTAACGTTTTACCGCCACCAGTGCTGTAATTATTATTAATTCCAGCAGAGGCGTTTTCTTTCTCAAGCGCACTAGTTGTATCCGAATGAAAACGCGGCAACGTTAAATCATAATCTCCAACCTGTCTAGCTAAGACTGTAGGGAGAAACAAACTAGCTGCAATTGTAACTACGCAAAAAAGGGAATATATTTTTCTTCTTTTCATGACATCGTCCTCCTAAAAAGTGATAAACAAGATAGTTGATTGATCAATTTGATACATATTATATTTTCATTATATCAGCAAAAGAAAGCGCTGTCAATTATTTTATTTAAAATATTGTCATATTTTAAATAAAATGGTTAAAAGAGTCCGGGACAAAAAGATTTTAATTTTAGAAATTCTTTATTATAAATTTTAAAAATCGATAGATTATACAAAAAAACGAACAAAACAGAATTCCAATTGTTAGATAACTCATTTTTGTTCGTTTTTTATGTTTAAGTTAGATTTTTGTCCCAGACTCGTCTCTATTTATCTTACTGACCTAACCTTCTTGCCAATTTTCTTGGTCTTCTTTAAATCGTTTTAGAAGGTCGAGCCCTTCTGGTGTGATATAGCCTTCTTCTTGGGCTAGATGGATGAGTTCACTGTAGTTAGAAAGCGTTACTAGTTTGACACCTGCATCTGAGAAGTTCTTATCTGCTTTTGGCAATTGGTAGCTGAAGATTGCTACAACTCCAAGCACATCTGCTCCTTCTCGTTTAGCAGCTGCTACAGCTTCAAGAACAGAACCGCCAGTTGAAATAAGGTCTTCAACCACTACCATTTTTTGACCTTGAGCTACGCGGCCTTCGATTTGGTTACCAGCTCCGTGGTCTTTTGGTTTGCTACGGATATAGGCAAATGGCAAATTCATCTTATCAGCAATAATAGCTCCGTGTGGAATCCCTGCTGTTGCAGTCCCTGCAATCACTTCTACATCTGGAAAGGCTTCTTTGATAGCTTCCACAAAGCCATTTTCAATTAAGGTACGAGTTTCTGGATAGGCTAGTGTCACACGATTATCCGTGTAAATCGGTGACTTGATACCAGATGCCCAAGTGAAAGGCTCCTCTGGTTTGAGGTAAACAGCTTGGATTTTCAAGAGGTGGCTAGCGATATCTTTAGCAAGTGTCATGGTATTCTCCTTTTATTTTTCTAATCTAGTTCTTTAATTCCAGTCCTGTGTCCATTCATCCTTGATAGCATGATAAGCTGCAACAGGATCCTCAGCTTGGGTAATGGGACGTCCCACTACGATATAGTCACTGCCGATTTGATAGGCATCAGCAGGTGTCATAACACGTTTTTGATCTCCAACAGCAGCTCCCTGAGGGCGAATGCCTGGTGTCAGACAGATAAAATCTGGTTTGGTAGCCTGCTTGATGACTTGCACTTCCTGAGCCGAGCAAACAACACCATCCAAGCCAGCTTCAGCTGTCTTCTTAGCATAATGAATGACAGACTCCTGCAGGCTGGTTTGGATATTTTGAAACTCCTGCATCTGGGCTTCTGATGTTGATGTGAGCTGAGTGACAGCGATCAATTTGGCTTGACTTCCAAGACCTTCACGCGCAGCCTTCATCATCTCTACACCCCCAGCCGCATGAACATTTGTCATATCTACACCAAGCTGAGACAGGACCTTCATGGCTGACTTGACTGTATTAGGAATGTCATGCAGCTTGAGATCCAAAAAGACACTGTGCCCCAGGCCTTTCAAGTAGGACACAATCTCAGGCCCCGTTGCGTAATAAAGCTCCATCCCTACCTTAAGATAAAGGCTTTCTTCTGCTGGAAAAAGAGCTAAGAATTCCTTGACTGCCTCAAAACTAGGAAAATCAAGAGCAATAACTGGACGATGTTCTCGCATAGGTTTCTCCTTTTACCTTTGCTAGTGAGAGAGTCTGGCCACAAGAAGCCACGAAAAAAGGAACCTGCCAACAGCAAGGTTCCACGAAAAATGGGTAGTCTCCACCCTTTCACCGTCTAACCTTAGCTGCCTCTCTGGACTGCTTTAAAGGTTTTTTACTATTCTATTATTTCTACTAGCACTTGTCAAGTAAAAACATGGTCACTAAAGAGCTGATAGAAGAAAAGCTAAACCTAGCGACGCGATGAACGCCGGGTCGTTTGGTTTTGATTGCCCTCTTCCTCCAGCTTTTTCTTTTCCTCTTCTAGTTTATTCTGCTGTTCTTCCAGTCTTTTCTTCTCTTCCTCTTTTTGTTTCTTCTCAGCTTCCTTAGCCTCTTGTTTGGCTTTTTCCTCAGCTTCCATAATTAATTTATCCGCCACAGTGTAGCTGTAAATTCCAGCTTCCATGTCAATCACACTCGGTTCTGACAATTGTGGCTTAATCTTACTATAGTAAGGCAGTTTCTTACTCATTTCAGAAAGGGGAACCAAAACTTCGTCCGAATCATTCATAGTCACTCGAATTAAATCAGAAGTCACCTTGCTTGGGGCTAGTTCCACCTTTTGGATAGAAGATTTGAGTTCGGGGCTAATTTGAGAAAGTTCTGACGTAAAGGTCTTGATTTGTTCGCTGTCATTAAAGAGAACTGATAAATAAGTTTCTGGCAGACTCACCAAACTCACCGCACTGCTCTCAAGCTGACCACTTGAAAGGATTGGATAATGACTTTCTCCAGAAACATAGTAGGCCACAATATCATATTCCTTGACCTTGATAGTAAACTTGGTTGGAAATTGATAGACAAGCTGAGCTGATTCAACCCAATAGTTAGACTTGATCTGCTCTTCATATTTTGCCTTATCTAGCAGAAGGTTAATTGTATAATCCGAATCCTGAATGCCTGAAGCCTGTCGAATATCATCAGCTGTAGTTTGCACTGTTCCCTCAACACGAATATCCTTCATGGTCGCATAAGGGCTGAGCAAGTAGGCAGAGATAACCAATAAAAGCAGACTGAGAAACAAAATCGAGATAGCCCGCCAGATATGAACTCCTGGAATTTTCGGTTTGACAGGTTTTTCCTTTACAGGCTTTTTCTCTACTTTTTTATCCTGTTTATTCTGTTTCTTTGGCTCTTTGGATTTTGGTTCTTCTTTGGCTACTTCTTTTTTGACGTCTTCTGACTTTTCTACTTTTTCTTCAGACTCTTCTTTAGCTGATTCTGGGTCTTTTGGTTCAGGCTCACTCTCTTTGTCTTCAGTTTCATCTGACTTTTCAGATTTCGAAGCCATTCGAGCTTGTCTTTCCTTTTCCTTCTCCTCAGCTAGGGCCGCCTCTTCTTCAGCCTTCTTTTTTAGATATTCCTGGTTTCGTTTCTGCCATTCTGATAACTCTTTAAATTCTTCGAGGATTTCTTTGCCCTCTTTTTTCTTATCTTTTGACATTTACTTTCCTTATGATAAATCTTTTTTCAATAATTCATAAAAATCTGCTAGAGATTTCAATTCCTTTGAAGCCTTCATCTTAGCTTGGTAATCTTCCTTGTGACTTAGTAAGTGAGAAAGCTTCTCTCCCAAACTATCCAAGGTCAAATCGCTTTCTTGAAGCTCTTCTGCATAGCCTTTTTTTACAAAGTAAGCTGCATTTTCAATCTGGTCTCCACGACTAGCTTCACGACCAAGTGGCACAATAACATGTAATTTTGCCATGGCCAAAAGCTCAAAAATCGTATTGGCACCACCACGTGTCACAACAATGTCAGCCAATTCCATCAAGGGTTGATAGAGACTGGTCACATAGTCAACACGAAAGAGATTTTGGCTCAACTCATTCAGGCTAGAATCTCCAGTTAGATTGATAATATTGTAGCGCTCTGTCAGTTCTTTCTTATGGTCTGTCACCAATTGGTTAAAGACATGAGCACCTGCAGAACCACCGACAAACAATATAGTTGGCAATTGGGGATTAAAGTGGGTTTGAATATCCACCAATTCATCTGGTTCTGGAGTGTTTTGGTCTGAAACCTTTGTCACTGCTCCCACATGCTCGACCTTAGACAAACTTGAAGATTGCTCAAAGGTTGAATACATCTTCGTCGCAAATTTATAAGCGATTTTATTGGCCAAGCCCATAGACAGGTCGGATTCATGAATAAAGACCGGTACTCCCGACACACGCGCTGCAATAACAGGCGGTACTGAGACAAAGCCTCCCTTTGAAAAAAGAGCCTGTGGACGAAGTCGTAACATAATAAAGAGCGATTGGACAATTCCCCAACCAACTTTGAAGACATCCAGCATATTTTGCCAAGAGAAATAACGACGCAATTTTCCAGTCGCAATAGAATGGAAGGTGACATCTAGACCTGACTTAAGGATTTCTTGGTGTTCGATACCTCGCTTGTCCCCGATATAGTGGACTTCCCAGCCATCTTCGATGAACTTGGGCATTAACAAAAGATTGAGGGTAACGTGTCCAACCGTCCCCCCACCTGTAAAGACAATTTTTTTCATATTATTCCTTTAACTCCGCTACTGTGTCGATAAAGAGGTCGCCACGTACTTCAAAGTTAGCATACATATCCCAGCTAGCATTGGCAGGACTGAGAAGAACCACATCTCCTTGAGTCGCAAGCTCATAGGCCTTGCTAGTCGCATCTGCAATATCTGTCGCATCCACATAAGCGACACCAGCCTTATCCGCTGCCCGTTTGACACGCTCAGCAGATTGACCGAGGATGACCATCTTCTTAAGTCCAGTAATGTCTGGCACCAATTCATCAAACTCATTGCCACGGTCCAAACCACCTGCAATCAAGATGACCTTGCTGTTGTCAAATCCTGACAAGGCTTTCTGAGTAGCCAAGATATTGGTTGACTTGCTATCATTATAGAATTTGACACCCTTGATTTCATCCACAAATTGGAGACGGTGTTTGACACCACCAAAGGCTGAAAGAGTTTCTTTGATGGTTTGGTTGTCCACACCACGAAGCTTGGCTACAGCAATCGTCGCAAGGGCATTTTCCACATTGTGGCTACCTGGAACTCCGATTTCATTCGCTGCCATGACCACTTCCCCACGGAAGTAGAGCTGACCATCTTCCAGATAAGCTCCATCAACCTTTTCCTGTGTTGAGAATGGTACAACTGTAGCTTGTGTTTTTCTTGCCAATTCTTTTGCCAAGTCTTGATTAAAGTTCAAGACAAGGAAATCAGCTGCTGTCATCTTGTTCTGGATATTCCACTTGGCTGCCACATATTCCTCAAATGACCCATGGTAGTCGATATGGGTTGGCATGAGGTTGGTAATAACCGCAATTTCTGGATGGAATTCTTGAACGCCCATGAGTTGGAAAGAAGAAAGTTCCATGACAAGCGTGTCCTTGTCTGACGCAGTTTGTGCCACTTGACTAGCTGGATAGCCGATATTTCCTGATAAAAGACCATGTTGCCCAGCAGCAGTCAAAACGTCCCCAATCATAGTCGTTGTGGTTGTTTTACCATTTGAACCTGTGATACCGATAATTGGCGCTTCTGAAATCAAGTAAGCCAATTCAACCTCAGTCAAGACTGGAATTCCCTTTGCCAAAGCCTTTTCAATCATGGGATTGCTGTATGGAATACCTGGATTTTTCACCATGAGGGCAAATTCTTCATCCAAAAGTTCCAAAGGATGGCCACCTGTGATAACCTTGATCCCTTCTTCCAGCAAACTTTGCGCAGCTGGATTGTCCTCAAAAGGTTTGCCATCATTTACTGTCACAATGGCACCTAGCTTGTCCAACAAACGAGCTGCAGATTCACCAGACTTGGCCAAACCTAAAACAAGGACTTTCTTATTTTTAAATTGATCTATTACTTTCATATCTCGAACTCCATTTCTACTCTTACTATTTTACCATTTTTATGGAAATAAAAAAGCCACAAAGTGTGTTTGTGACTCTTTCTTCTAACTGAATTTTACCTTATCATCTATGTGATAAATCGGTAACTCTAATGACTTGGTCCACTTGCTCCCAAATCAGAGGATTGTGGGTCGCAATAATAATAGTTCGATTCGGATTTTTTAAAGATTCTAGGATAGAAAGTAATTCCTCAGAGTTTTTGGGGTCTAAAGAAGCGGTTGGTTCATCTGCGAGGATCAAAGGTGGATCCTTTAAAATTATCTTCGCTAGTGCAACACGTTGTGCTTCTCCTCCTGATAATTCAAAGATAGGTTGCTTTAAATCTAAATAAGAGAGGTTGACACGGTTTAGAGCTTGTTTCATCAAAGAGATTTTCTCTTTTTCTTTCAACTTTTTACCAACTAAACCCAGATTGAGGTTCTCTTTGACGGTTTGGCTTTCAATTAAGCCAAAATCTTGAAATAAGTATCCCAAGTAATCTCTAAAGAAAACAGAAGGCTTGATGTCCTTAAGAGAAGTACCATCATAGATGATTTGCCCTTTATCATATGGCTCTAATCGCCCAATCATATTCAAGAGTGTTGTCTTACCACAGCCACTTGTCCCAATTAAGGCATAAATTTTCCCACCTTCAAAATGAAGATTCGTATCTGAAAATAGCTGACGGCTTCCAAATTTTTTAGATATATTCTTTAGTTCAATCATCCTATTTTCCTTTCATAATTGTCATAGAAACACGAGATTCTTTCTGCGCTTGACGGTAAAGCGTCAAAACTGCACTAGCTAGAAAGACTAATAAAGTGAGCAAGCCAATCACCAAGTCTCGACTGCTTAAAATAAAGAGACTAGCACCAAATACAAAACTGGCAAATTGACTAACCATATACTGAGCATGTGTTTCAAAAAATCGTAAACCTGAAATTCGTTTAATCAAGATATCTCGGCGGAATTGCTCGAAATATAGAAGATTGACAGAATAAAAGAGTAACAAGGAACTAGCTATTCCAACAATAGCCCCTAGGATTAAAGTTGCTGTTTCAGTTTGAACTTCATTATAACGAGTTAGATAAACACTTCTTCCTTCTTTAAGGTAGGATACTTGCTCATAAATTCCAGCTTTCTTCAAGAGTTCTAGCCCACTCTCATATCCTTTGATAAAGAGTTGTTTTCCAGCATTGATAGACCAACTAGATTTGGAAATGATACTATCACCTGTAGATGTTGGAGTAAATACAACTAAAATCGGATCAGTCAAATACTGAGTGGATACGGGATTCTCACCGTTATTATAAACAAACCGCTTTTCTCCAGTTGGAAGATAGCTAACAATCGCTCTCATTTCATACTCTAAAGGAGCACTTGCCTCCTCACCAGATTTTCCATAATAACTCAATCTTTCTTCAAAAACTTTCTTAAGTTCTGCTTCTCGAGAGCGCAAATGTTCTGGTAATAAGAGTCCAAATTCCCCTTTTTGAAGATGGGCTAGTTTCTGTCTAGTCTCACCATTTACAGATACATTTTCCTTGTCCAAATAACTTGGACTGACATAGAGAACATTAGCATCTGGACTATAGGTATCCAGTGTCTCTCCCTGTTCACTTTTTCCTTGAGGATTTGCAAAATGAATGAGATTATCTTTTACAAATAGAGCCTGTTCTTTTTCAACTGCTTCTTTGGAAAATTCATACCACTTATTCTGATTTTCTGTATCTTTTACTCTATCACCTAAGCCAAAGGAAATCTGGTAATAGTCTGCTCTGTCCTGCCATGCTTGTTTTGAAATTTCAAGTTCTTTCAATCGTTGGTAAGACGTCAAACCTGTCTTAACAGCGTAGCCTACTGTAAAAACAGCTACTAACTGACACAATAGGGTTAAAGCCATCAAGCGTTTAAGAGGTAATCTCCCCTTAATAACGGGAACTAATGCTTTGTAACTCAAACTCATTAGATAAAGAAGCATTAGTAAAATTGAAATACCCAATAAAAACAAAAGATAGAAACTAATCCCAAAACCATATGTAGCTAACAAAATAGGATAAAACAAACCTTGACTAAAAAGAACGACTCCTCCACCTAGGAAGGAAAGGAGGGCTGATAGAAGGATCCACTTGATATCAGTCGATAAAGAATGCCCCATGATGGATAAGAGAGTCTGACCAGAAAAGAGTTTTATACCTGCTGCTCTCATTTCCTTAATCCGAGTTATAATCACTAAAGCAAAGAAAGATAAGCCAAATATTGCTAAACTAATTAAAATAAGGGGAATTAGTAACATTCTAAAAGCAAGAGAATAGGGCGGTGTCTTTCGGTCAGGAATTGCTTTATAACCCAAATCTCCTAATTTATCGGCAAGCTTTTCTTTCGTCAAGGAGCCTGACAAAAGGAGATAACTATTTAGCGGATCACTACGTTCACGACTTTCTTGGCTAGCTTCTTGGAATTCTTTTGGTAAAGTTCCCTGACCATAAGTTGCATAAGTAAAGTGAGTCGTCCCATCCTTACTCGGCTCTACGATTCTTCTAGCTATTAAACTCTGTTCTGAGTTTGCAAAATTCTCCAATTCCTGTTCAAATACCTCACGCGTCGGTTCCTGAGTATCCTTTTTGACACGAAGTAAGGAGACGGAATCATAGCTTGCATATAAATATTGTGGCGCACGTAAGACAATAATCCAAGCAAGGAAGAAGCTGAGAAAAAAAGTTGATAATAATATGAATAGTTTCTTCATAGTAGACTCCTTGTATAAGAGAATAACCCTATAGAACAAAGATTTTATGTTTTATAAATTCTTAGAATTATTTTCTTAGTTTAATCCATTACACCCTGAGCACCAAGACAACAAATTTAATTCTTTCTTATTTTGAAATCGGTTTCTTATAACTTAAGTATATCACTTTCTATATAATCTATCAACATATTTTAATAAGATATCATTAGTAATAGAATTTTAAAGTTTCCTTAGAAATAGATGTCAGTAACGAATTTTATTCCAGTGTTTCCCATTCATACTATCCGAGAAAAATGGATGATGTTACAGTAAAAAGCAATTCAAACTATTGTAAAATTCCTACAAAAAAAGAGAGCCGAAACTCTCTTTTTATCTTCTTTTACTTTTATGGACCGACATAAGGGTAATATCTCGCAAGCTAAAGTATGCTAGGAAGAGCATAGCGACTGCGATGAAGAATTCTGTCGGTAGCTGAAAGATTTGCAGGACAGACAACATCAGCAAAATCAAAAGTGCTACAAAAGCAAAGACGACAAGGACGATATTAACTGTCCCTTTAATGCTTTGTGGTGTCGCAAATACATAGAGTAGTAATAAGAGGAGTCCTATGATTAAATAAACCATCTTTATCTCTTTCTAGCTCTTATTCAGCTGATTTTTTCTTCTTGTTAGCTTTCTCACGCTCTGCTTTGTTAAGGATTTGTTTACGTAAACGGATAGACTCAGGAGTTACTTCCATGTACTCATCATCATTCAAGAACTCAAGAGACTCTTCAAGTGTCAAGATACGAGGCGTCTTGATAACAGCTGTTTGGTCCTTAGTAGCTGAACGGACGTTAGTCATTTGTTTTGCCTTAGTGATGTTAACTGTCAAGTCGTTTTCACGAGAGTTTTCACCGATGATCATTCCTTCGTAAACCTCAGTACCTGGGTTGACAAAGATCGTACCACGTTCTTCGATAGACATGATTGAGTAAGTTGTAGCCTTACCAGCATCGATAGAAACAAGGGCACCACGGTGACGACCACCAATTTCACCTGGAATCAATGGCAAGTATTGATCGAAGGTATGGTTCATGATACCGTAACCACGAGTCATTGACAAGAACTCAGTTGAGTATCCAATCAAACCACGCGCTGGAACAAGGAAGACCAAACGAGTTTGACCATTACCAGTTGAAATCATATCCAACATTTCACCCTTACGTTCAGAAAGGCTTTGGATAACAGACCCTTGATATTCTTCTGGAGTGTCGATTTGAACACGTTCAAATGGTTCACATTTAACTCCATCGATTTCTTTTACGATAACCTCTGGACGAGATACTTGAAGTTCATAGCCTTCACGACGCATTGTTTCGATAAGGATTGACAAGTGCAATTCTCCACGTCCTGAAACAGTCCATTTATCTGGTGAATCAGTTGGGTCAACACGAAGGGAAACGTCTGTTTGCAATTCTGCCTGCAGGCGTTCTTCTACCTTACGAGAAGTTACCCATTTACCTTCTTTACCAGCAAATGGTGAGTTGTTAACCAAGAAAGTCATTTGAAGAGTTGGCTCATCGATGTGTAGGATTGGAAGAGCTTCAACTGCATCTGTCGGAGTGATAGTTTCACCGACAAAGATATCTTCCATACCAGAAACGGCAATCAAATCACCTGCTTTGGCTTCTTGGATTTCACGACGTTCCAAACCAAAGAAACCGAAGAGTTTGGTAACACGGAAGTTTTTAGTTGTGCCGTCAAGTTTAGAAAGGGTAACTTGGTCCCCAACCTTAACAGTACCACGGAAGACACGACCGATACCGATACGTCCAACAAAGTCGTTGTAGTCCAAAAGTGATACTTGGAACTGTAAAGGCTCATCTGAGTTATCTACTGGAGCTGGGATGTGGTCGATAATCGTGTCAAAGATTGGTGCCATAGTAGCTTCTTGGTCAGCTGGGTCATCTGACAATGAAGAAGTTCCGTTGATCGCTGAAGCATACACCACTGGGAAGTCAAGCTGGTCGTCATCTGCACCAAGCTCGATGAAAAGTTCCAAGACTTCGTCCACTACTTCTGCTGGACGAGCTGATGGTTTATCGATTTTGTTAACAACCACGATTGGGACAAGGTCTTGTTCCAAGGCTTTTTTCAATACGAAACGAGTCTGTGGCATTGTTCCTTCGTAGGCATCTACGACTAAGACAACACCGTCAACCATTTTCATGATACGCTCAACTTCTCCACCGAAGTCCGCGTGTCCTGGTGTGTCCATGATGTTGATACGAGTTCCGTTATAGGCAACGGCTGTATTTTTAGCAAGGATGGTAATTCCACGCTCTTTTTCGATATCGTTTGAGTCCATAGCACGCTCTGCCAATTCAGTACGTGCATCAAGCGTTTCTGATTGTTTCAATAATTCGTCAACGAGGGTTGTTTTACCGTGGTCAACGTGGGCGATAATCGCAATGTTACGGATATCTTCTCTTAATTTTGTCATGATTTCCTCTATAATATTCAAAATTTATTTTCTAACTGAACGATTATACCATAATTTCAGGTAAATAACATAATTCAAGCAAGTGTAAATGTTTTCACTCTGCTTTTCTTTTCACGTCAAGCCTTTTCAAAGCAAGCGACTTATGGTAAGATAGGCAGGTATGCGTGTAGATAATTTATTAGCCCAAGAAAAAGTTAGCCGAAAAGCCATGAAGCAAGCACTCCTAAAAGGGGAAATTCTCGTCGATGGTTGCCCAGCCCGCTCCCTAGCTCAGAATATCGATACAGGACTACAGGAGCTCCTCTTTCGGGGCCGAATCATTCAAGGCTATGAGCACACCTATCTTATGCTTCATAAACCTGCTGGTGTCGTGACAGCCAACAAAGACAAGCAACTTCCAACTGTCATGAACCTGCTTCCACCTGATATTCAGTCTGACAAGCTCTATGCCGTTGGCCGACTGGACCGAGATACGACCGGCCTCCTCCTCTTGACCGACAACGGCCCTTTGGGCTTTCAACTCCTCCATCCCCAATATCATGTCGATAAGACCTACCAAGTTGAGGTTAATGGACTCCTGACACCTGATCATATCCAAACCTTTCAAAAAGGAATTGTCTTTTTAGATGGTACTGTCTGTAAACCTGCAAGACTTGAGATTCTATCTGCAAGTCCTTCCCTCAGTCAAGCCTCTATCACCATTTCAGAGGGGAAATTTCATCAGGTTAAAAAAATGTTCCTCTCAGTTGGTGTCAAGGTAACCTCCCTCAAACGAATTCAGTTCGGTGATTTCACTTTAGACCCAGAACTAGCAGAAGGTCAATGCCGTCCCTTGAATCCAGAAGAATTAGAGATCATTAAAAACTATTTAGAGATGAGTTGATAAAAGAAAAAAGCTTTCAAATAAAGCTTTTTTATTTTACACTACTTAATTCATAAAAATAATCAATCCTAAAACCCAATTAATTACGGAAACTACAATCCCTACAATAGCTATAATTTTTTCTGTTTTATAGTCTAGTCCAGATTCTTTTTGAAGTGAGTTAGCATACAATAAACTGGTAATACCTAAACCAATACCTCCCAACGGAAATAACAAACCAAGAATAATCGACAAGATACCCACAAAAAGTGGATTTTTCTTCTTTTCTTTCATGTTCTAAGAACTCCTTAAATTTTATACAAATTAATTATACTATAAAACAATAGCTTCATCCTATCATTCGACTAATTTGGAAATAAGGTTAGCTAGTCTTGACTTTCCCTTTCCAAGAATCCAAACCATAAGAAAGGATATAAATCTCAGAAAAACCTTGTTTTTTCAAGTAAAGAGCTGCATTTGTAACTCGTTGCGCACGTTGGTTTTCGTAAAGAAGGACAGGTTTGTCCTTACGAAGGGCTGCAAGACTAGTTTTCAACTGACTTGAAGGAATATTGCGAGCCCCAAGAATATGTTTTCTGTGGAATTCTGCTGGGTCGCGCAAATCGATTAATTGACCCGTACGAATCAAGGCTTCAAATTCCTCATTGTCCACAATTTTAGCCGCACGGCGAATACGAAGATAGTTAAAGCCCATCCACGCCAACATTGCCAGTATAAGTGCCCACAAAATCCAAGTAACCATTAGTTCTTTTCTCCATTTTTCTCAATATAATCCAATTCTACCTTGTGCTCTCTGCGTAGAACCGCTTCTGCCTCTAGATAGTCTAATTTGTCCATCAACCCTGCATCGTAAATCCGAGAGAGCTCCAACTTCATCAGTTCAATATCATATAAGCGTTTTCCCATGTAAACAATAATACCAAATCGTTTGAGGAATTGCTGCACATCATAGAATGTTTTCATAAGACTCATTCTAGCAAATTTTTGTGTTTTTTTCAAGAAGAGACTCACACAAGAAGTAGCACAGAAATTAAAAAACTGCATCTTCTGCAACTTTTTAATCTGGTGGAAAATAGCCCAACTGCTCAGCGATATGAATCGCCTCCTGCCTGTTAGCCACTCCTAATTTTGAAAAGATATTGGCCAAGTGATTGGAAACTGTACGTTTACTCACATAGACCTTGTCACAGACATCATCAATGGTCAAGCCATTTCTAACCAGTTCTAGTATCTCGATTTCTCGTGGTGTTAGCACCTCTACCATCACTTCATCTGAAAAGATCTTACCTCCTAGATAAATCTTTTCCAGTTTTTTCACCAACTCATCTGGATCTATACTTTTATCTAGAAAGCCATAAGCTCCCATAGCTTTAGCTCGGTGTTCATACATCTTTTTGCTGTATCCCGTCAAAATTACAATCTTACTAGAACAACCATTGTCGATAATCTCTTGTGCCAAGGTCAGCCCATCATCTTGATACAGACTCGTCAGGTTGATATCAATCAAAATAATGTCGTAGTCATTAAAAGCAATCTCCGAAATAGTCGAAAAATTATCTACTAACTGGACCTTTTTAATGTTTTCCGATAACTCTAAAATCATCTTGATACTTTGGCTAAATAATTTATGATCATCAATTAACAAAATTTTCATAACACAACTCCTTATCAATCGGGAGAGTAATTTCTACACGAAATCTCTTATTATTTTCAAAAATCTGCATTTGACCACCTAAAACACTAATTTTATTAGACATATTTTTCAAGCCATAACCTAAGGATTTTTCTGTTTGAAGGCAGTCATTTTCAGAAATGATAAAAATAGTGTCATCATGCACATCAATCTTCAAAGAAATCCTTCCACCACTAGCGTACTTAACGGCATTGGTCGCCAATTCCTCAACCAGACGATAGGCAATTTTATCGTAAGGAGATAAAAGCCTAAAGTGGACAGGAAACTGTGTGACGACTTCATTTTCTGCGTGATAGCGCTTGACAATCCGATTAATCAGCCCTTGATACTGGATGTCTAACTGCTCGTCTGTTTCTACCATTGGCTGATAATAATCCATCCGCTCGCGAATCCGCTGAACCAACTCCTCTGTCACCAGATTGATCTGTTCACCAAAAGCTTGATTGCTACTATATTTATTGAAATTTTTTATCGCCATCACATTTTGCAGGATTTCATTGTGAAGAAATTCGGAGAACTGTTGTTCTGTGTCTTCATTTGCCAGCAGGCTTTTCACCATACGATTACGCTTTAAAAAGAGAACTTTTACATAATCCCTAGCATCTAACATTTCAGCAGAACCAAAAAGGCGAATCAATTCTTCCGAACAAATCCCGAACAATAGTAACATGATATTCAAGACTAAAAAGCTCGTGTTTAAGTCTAAATGAAAGATGATGAAAATGCCTACTAACAAAAACATAACCAGTAAAAACAAGCGTGAAAAAGCTTTTATATAGGACAATTTCAACTCTACTACCCTTTTCTGAAGAGAGTTAATAATTGTTTTGAGATGCAAAAAAGCAAGTATTCCAATAATCTCAAGATACCAGACTAGGTTCATCACTCCTGAGCCCCTCGTATTGATATACAAAAAGAAATAAGAAAGAGGCAATATTAAAGCTAATATCCACAAATTTCGTCTCTGATACTTGAGTTTACTTTTCAACTCTTTATGATATAAAATCAGTAAAATCAAGGGAACAAGGTTTAAAAAGAAAGACGCAAACAAGGACAGAAATAGAAAAATTGAAGGACTTAACAGATACGAACTAATGGTGATTAGTGTCAACACAAAGGACACACTCAACAGTTCTTCTCCTATTTTCTCTCCCAGAAAGATAATAGACAGAGAACTATACACCAATAAAAAAGAGTTGAGCGGATGAAGAATATCAAAAAAGTGCAACAGGGTGCTTGCAACTCCTTGATTAAATATGGATTGCCAGCTAATGAGAAACATCATCAGGAGCAACCAAAGTTTCAACTCACTATACCGAAAGGTCACAATATTGCAAATATAGCTAAATACAATTAAAGCAATAATCAGCAATAAAACCATCTGCAAGGAAAAATCTGTCGAAAAGTCCAGAGGAGTCCTATAATAAATATAAATCATTAAAGCTAGATGATTAAAAATCGTCAACCACCACAATAAAAGTGAGTTTTTCGAGAGCGATTTGACAAACTGTTTCATATGTATCTACTTCCTGAACTACTTTAATATCATTATAACACAATACCAGAATTGCAGGATAGGCAACTCTGGTATTTAACTTAATTTTCAATAATTTGCCAACTTACTCTGTAAGTCACTAGCAGGTAAAGGACAAAGAGTAAAACCGCTACTCCCAGATAGGTGATATCAATAGAAATGCTGGTATTAGCGAAATTCTCAAAATAGCCCAAAAGAGCGGTACTCAAGGCAAATGCTAGCGGACCTGCGACGACCAGCGGAACCAAGAAATAACTTAGAATCTGTTGCAAAAGAATAGAGCGATTTTGCTTTCTCTTGTTCCCAAGAAGATATATGATTTGATAATCATTAACACTATCCAAAGCACTTGTAGAAGTTTGAAGAGACAAGATACTGAGGGAAATAATGATAAAAATAACACTAACAAAAATCATGACAAAGACAATGACTCCCATAAATCCAAGATAAATCTCAAAAATTCTTCCTTTGGTTTGATAGACGAACGAATTCAACTCTGCTCCATCACGAGTGAAGTAGTATTTTTCAATCCACTGACTCAAGAATGTTTCTACTTCCCGTTTGTCTATATTTTCCTTGAAATTGGCAACATAGGTCGTGTGGTCTTCCGTCAATCCAACTACTACCTTATCTGGTACAATCAAGGTTCCTGAGTCATTTGTAGTTACTGAAGATAAAAAGTAAACTGTTTCAAGTGGCTTTGAAGAGGCAAGGTTGAGAGAATGACCGTTAATCATGAAGGTTTTGGTCGTTGATAGAAAGTCCTGGATCTGCTTGGCAGTTCCTTTATAATTGGCATTGACTAGAAATTGGTCTTCTGCCAAGTCAACCGCTTTTTTCCCTTGCAGTTTGCGGAGATGATTGTAGGCAGAAATTCCTAAAATCGGTACTTTTGATTCAGGAAGTTTCTTATCATGCTCCCAGAGATTACTAGTATCAATCAAATCTTTATAAGTTAAATCACTAGAATAGATAGGACAGCTGTACTCCTCTTTGATGAGGTTAAAGTCAAAGCCATCGGCTTTCAATCTGTCTTTGACAGATTCCTGAGAAAATTGAAACTCTTTACCACGGTAGAGATTGACAGTTACATCATAAGGTGAGTATTTGTTCAGCTCTCGGTTCATAGTCGTATAGGCACTACCACTAAAAACTAGTAAGCTGAGAGCCAGTGTCAAGGTCAAGGATAAGACAGCCAACGTGACCGAATTACTATCAGCTTGTTTTGAAAATTGACGGATTTTAAAAGTGTTTAGTTTGTTATAGTAGGTTTGAGGCAGTTTTCTAAGGGAGACCAAGATAAAATGGCTCAAGGTATTGTAAAATAAAATCACAAAAATCACGAAGACAGATACCAGCAAGATACCCCAGCTTTTCAAGAATGATAGATGGTGATAGTCTGAAAAATAGAGAGCACCAAAACCGATAACAGCTGTCGAAAGAATAAAGAGAAGTGCTTGAAGAACTGGCTTGCCTTTTGCCAAGACAGATTTCTTGACCCCATTTTCTTGAATGAGTGCAATGATATTTTGCTTTCTAAAGGTAAGAATGTCCATGACACCAACAAT
This sequence comes from Streptococcus mitis, assembly GCF_026782895.1. Taxonomy (GTDB): domain Bacteria; phylum Bacillota; class Bacilli; order Lactobacillales; family Streptococcaceae; genus Streptococcus; species Streptococcus mitis_CB. The sequence goes on along the minus strand of NZ_JAKUXJ010000001.1, from coordinate 79,810 downwards.
AAAACTGGTTACCAAATAGGAATAAACTAGCAAGATGATAGACTTGCTATCAAAAAAAAGCAGACTACCAAAGTAATTGGCCATAAAAAACTCAGATGCAATCTTAGCTAGAATGACCAGTAAGATCAATCCAAGCAAGAAACCTAGAATCAAGGAAAAGATATTGACCAGCATGGTTTCAAAGAACAGGGTACGGATAATCTGCTTCTTCTTCATTCCCAGCGTTGCATAAAGTCCCAGTTCTTTCTTGCGCCGTCCCAGCACAAAATTTGTGGCGTAAACGATGAGAAAGGCAATCGCCGATAGAATCAGATAGGAAAGCAAACCCATGTACTGGCTCATCACCGTCGTCAACATTTCCTTTGCTCCTGATAAACTTTGCATCACTGGATGGCTTGGTAAAGCATTAAAAGCGTAGAGCAAGCTATAAATCAAGGTCAGACTGAAAAAATAGATGGTATAGGTCTGTAAATTTCGAAATACATTTCGTAAAATCAATTTTGGATACATACTCTCCTCCTCCTATCTGGTACGGCTGTAAATCTCTTGCAAATACTGTTCATTAGATAGGCTGTTACGTTCCAAATCATCCATAATCTTTCCATCGCTAAGTAGCACCATCCGTGAGGAATACTTTGCTGCAGCAGGGTCATGCGTAACCAGTAAAATGGTAATACCAAAACTTTTATTGATATCCTGCAAAAGTGCCATCAGTTTTTCAGAATTGGCAGAGTCCAAGGCTCCTGTCGGCTCATCTGCAATAATCAGTTTAGAATCATCAATCAAGGCTCTAGCAGTTGCCACACGTTGTCGCTGACCACCTGATAACTGATTAGGAAACTTATCTTTTAAGTTTTGGATGGCCAACTTATCCAAAATTTCCACAATCTTATCCTGATGTTTTTTGATATTTTTCCCCTGAATTTGAAGAGGTAGAACAATATTTTCATAGACCGTCAAGGTTTCCACCAAGTTGTAGGCTTGGAAAATATAGGAAATGTTTTTAGCACGATAGTCAGCTAGTTCATTTTCCTTGGCATGGATGATGTCAAAATCTTCAAATCGAATCTCACCTGACGTTGGTTTATCAATCGTTGAAATACAGTTGAGGAGTGTTGTTTTTCCACTACCACTGGCACCCATAATTGCCAGAAATTCACCTTTTTCAACGGACAAGTTCACATCTGATAAAGCATGAACGATATTACCCCCTTGACCAAATGTTTTCGTTAATCCTGTTACAATAAGCTGTTTCATCATTTCATTCCTCCGTTTCTTTATTACTCTCTTATTATACGGTTCCTTTCAATGTTTGGCATGAGTATTTTGTGCAATATATTCAAGTAATAAAAAACCGATGCCTTTTTCAGGTATCGGTCGATGTTGATTATTTGCGATCGTTTCTTTTTTTCATAAAGTAAACAATCCCTATGACAACAACTCCTAAGACCAGTACAGGTGCATAGAATTCTAGTGTTCCAATAATTCCTTCCATTTTATCCTCCTGTCAAAAAATAGAGAGTTTTATTCACAGCGCACGTTTGACGAAATACATTCATAAGAATATGCAAACCACCAAGCACAGCGCCCCTGTGCTGTTAATCTAACAGCCGTACCCTAACCCAGCAGCAGATTTTCCATCCAATTCTTGGCTATTAATTTCCACAATCCAAAGAATCAATCTCAAAGTTGTCTTGTTTTATTTGTATTTCTCCCGTAAATATAACACCAAATCAAAATGTTGTCAATGTTTTGAAATAAAACACTAGAATCTTCCTTTTGTTTTATCTAACAGCGAACATTATTTCTCGTAAACTCATAGGAATAGGTGAAATACAATCCACAGAGACCTGCTAGTGTCATTTTAAAAGCTATGTACCACTAGCTCCTGATTTCCCGAAAAGTTCTTGGTTTTCAACCTCAAAACTGAGAGAATCAATTTCTAAACGATTTGTATTTTTAGCCATAAGGTTGCCTCCTTCCTTCTTTTGGATGATCATCTTTACAATAACTAGTATAAACTCTAGTATTGGATAAGTAATGAGTAAATCGTGCAAGTTTCTTATTTTCGAGGAAAATTTTTATAGTTCTCAATTAAAAAACAGCTGAACAATCTCTTACTCAGCTACTTTTTTACACTATTTCTTAAATTATTTAGAATTTTCTTCTTAGTTACTTTACAGAGACCCACACACTCCCCCTGATTTTCCTATCTTCTTTGGCGATTCTGAAGCAAGTGTGGTACAATAAAAACATGAGAATTCAACAATTACATTATATTATCAAAATCGTCGAAACTGGCTCCATGAATGAAGCAGCTAAGCAACTCTTTATCACTCAACCTAGTCTTTCCAATGCAGTGAGAGATTTGGAAAATGAAATGGGCATTGAAATCTTTATCCGCAATCCTAAGGGCATCACCTTGACCCGTGATGGGATGGAGTTCCTCTCTTATGCCCGTCAAGTTGTCGAGCAAACCCAGCTTCTGGAAGAACGCTATAAAAATCCTGTCGCCCACCGCGAACTTTTTAGCGTTTCCTCTCAACACTATGCCTTTGTGGTCAATGCCTTTGTCTCTTTGCTCAAGAAAAGTGATATGGAGAAATACGAGCTTTTCCTTCGTGAAACTCGGACTTGGGAGATTATCGACGATGTCAAGAACTTCCGTAGTGAGGTCGGTGTCCTATTTTTTAACAGCTACAACCGTGATGTTTTAACGAAAATGCTGGATGACAACCACCTGCTGGCTCACCATCTCTTCACAGCGCAACCGCATATCTTTGTCAGCAAGACCAATCCTCTGGCAAAAAAAGACAAGGTAAAACTGTCTGACTTGGAAAATTTCCCTTACCTTAGTTATGATCAAGGGACACACAACTCCTTCTACTTTTCAGAGGAAATCCTTTCTCAAGAGCATCACAAGAAATCCATCGTGGTTAGTGACCGTGCCACCCTCTTTAATCTCTTGATTGGTCTGGATGGATACACGATAGCAACAGGGATTTTGAACAGCAACCTCAACGGAGACAATATCGTTTCCATCCCACTGGATATTGACGACTCCATTGAGCTAGTCTATATCCAGCATGAAAAAACCAGCCTATCTAAGATGGGCGAACGCTTTATCGACTATCTCCTAGAAGAAGTCCAGTTTGATAGTTGATACTCTTCGAAAATCAAATTCAAACCACGTCAGCGTCGCCTTACCGTACTCAAGTACAGCCTGCGGCTAGCTTCCTAGTTTGCTCTTTGATTTTCATTGAGTATGAGAATCACTCTAAATCGAATAACCTAAAAACCTCAAGAACTAGTTTTCAACCCTAGTTTTTGAGGTTTTTTCTCTAATAGTAAATCAAAATGATTTTATAAAATCTTATTTTTTAAACCAAAATATATACAGAATTACAACAAGGATAAGTCCAGCTCCTGCAACAATGCCAAACACTGGAATGTTTTCAAATAGTTTTTGTTCTGGCTTTGTCTCCTCACTACTGTCTTGAGTTGATTCTGCCACTGTATCGTCTTGTTTCGCTACTTCTGGATCTGTTTTTTTCTCTATTTTCTTAGGACCATAATTTGGATTTACAAAAGTTACTAGCTTGGAAGGTTTAGAATAGTCTTCCTCCCCTTCTTTTACTACCCACAATACATTATATAAAGTTCGCCCTTCTAGTACCATACCATGTTCGAGTCGGTGACCAGGAGGCAAACCTCCACCTAAACCAACAATTAAAGAGAAAAAATCATCCTCTTGATTTTCTGTTAAGACAATAAATCCATTCTCACTCACTTTTTTAAGACGAGATACCTTCCCTCTAATATCTCCATCTTTAAAGGTTCCAGTGTAGCTTCCGTCCTCTCCTAAAATAAGTGATGAAGCTTTACCAGATTTAGTACCATTATTTGGCTCTTTATTAATCCAAGTACCTACTAATTCAGATGGCAAAGGAATTTCATCACCAATTTTAGCATCAGCAAGGGACTTGGGCATAGGAGGATTCGGATCCATATTATCTCCTATGATTGGGAGATTTAGAGAAGTATATTCAATAGCTGAGGTATCTATTTTTGTTTTAGAATCAAGATTTAACTCATCTAAATCACCTTCTCCTGCTCTAAATTCACCTTTTTTAATTAAACTTGGCTCCTTATTTTCTTTAGAAAGTTGGAACAATCTATATGACATAATCCCTGGAGAACTTTCGAACACTATAATACTACCATCTGTGTAAGTATTAATAACTGTCCCCATTCTAAGGCTTGTATCCCAAAATCTATCAAATAATGGAGTTGGAGTATTACCATTCATATAGTATACTTCAAACAGTTCCCATTTTTGACCGTTGGTCAGACCGATTAATAACTCATCCGTCCCATTTTTATCAATATCCATCAAAGCGTAACCAAGTCTATTAGCATTATTTTCAAATAGATGTTTGCTCTCCCACTTCTCAGTAATTTGTGGCAATAGTTGGTTGTAGGCAGTATTGTCAGCTTGGGCTGAATTCATAAGTGAAAATAAGCCTAATATAGAACAAACAACCACCAGTATTTTGTTTAGTAATTTCAAACGATTTTCCATATTTTTATAATCTCTCATATTCTAACATCATTCTCTCAATATCGACTTTATCTATTGTCGACAAATCAGTCACGTTCTCACGTGATACTCTAATTGATAAATTCTTAATAATTTTTTCATTGATATTTCTAATCCAGCGACCATTACTACAATCATTGATTTTGTTATACAAAGATTCAATAGTTTGAGTATAATAGTCCACATCAATAAAGTATCCTTGATTTTTTAATCCTAATAAACCAATTTGAATGATTTCATCCGCTGTATAATCTTCAAAATCAAAAGTGTTTGGAATTCGACTTGGTAGTCCTGAATTTACTGAGAGAAATTCTTCCATTTCCTTTGTATATCCAGCAAAGATAATGACAATATCTCTTCTGTGATCTTCCATGAATTTAAGTATCTCATCAATTGCTTCTTTACCAAATCGATCTTCATTAGAATTGGATAGCGTATATGCTTCATCAATGAACAAAACTCCTCCTAGAGCAGATTTCAATACTTCTTGCGTCTTGATAGCCGTTTGGCCTACATACCCAGCTACTAAATCACTTCGAGATACTTCAATGAATTTATTTTGAGGAATAATTCCCTTTTGATAAAGAATTTTTCCTACAATGCGAGCTACAGTAGTTTTACCAGTCCCTGGATTTCCCAAGAATAAGGAATGAAGTGAGAACTCGCTTACAGCAGCGCCTTGTTCTTCCCTCTTCTTATTCAGCTCAGCTAATGAAATAAATTGTTCAACCTGTTTTTGAACTTTCTGTATTCCTATCAAGTTTTGTAATTGTTCCAAAGCATCTTTTTGATTCTCTTCTGGTTTTTGAGTACCTTGAAGAAGAACATCATCTATATCGTCATTAATAATGGTCACATAATCCTCAACCTGCGTCTCAACAACACGATTGGCTAAAGCTCTCATTAAGTGTTCATTAAAATTACGAATCCATCGTCCATTACTATGATCTAACGAGCGACTATAGGCCTGCTTAACTCTCATAGCATAATAAGATTCGTCTTCAAGTTGATAAGCAGATTTCTGAAGATTTATCAATCCCATTTCGACAATTTCATCACCAGAATAGTCCTCAAAGAAGAATGTATTTGGTACACGTGACTTTAATCCAGGATTCGTCTCAAAAAACTGTTCCATTTCTTTAGTGTACCCCGCAAATATAATCATAATTTCATTGCGGTAATCTTCCATATACTTTAGTATCGTGTTTATAGCCTCTAATCCAAAATTATGTTGAGAAGATTTTCCTTTATTTAAAGTATATGCTTCATCAATAAAAAGAATACCACCTTTAGCCTTTTCCAATATTGCTTGCGTTTGTACTGCTGTCTCACCAATATGAGTTGCAATAAGATCCGACTCAGAAACCTCAATAAATTTAAATTCATCTACAGGGAGAACACCTCTGTCAAAGAGAAGTCTACCTAACAATCTTGCTACTGTTGTCTTCCCTGTACCAGGATTTCCTGTAAAAACAGAATGTAGAGATTGTTCTTGAATTGGAAGACCTTCTGATAATCTTTTTTGATTGAATTCGACTGTTCTTAGTAATTTTTGGACTTCTTTTTTTACATTATTTAAACCAATCAAGCTGTACAATTCTTCCTCATAATCGCGTTCGATAATCTCACTGATTTCCTCTTGTGGTTCAGAATTTGTACTCTCTTCATTCAAAATTTTACAGCTATTTTCTGAAATATCCCATATTATACCATTCGTATCTTCAAATTCTTTAAGAATAGTATCTGCAATTAGGTATGAATTCTCTGAAAGTCGAATATTTGGGGTAATATTACGATTTAATTTTATTGTATTTGCTATTAAGACAGAAGCTCCACAATAAATATCAATTTTTTCCTCGTTCTCACCTATGATATCAACAAAATCACTAATCCTACAAAATGAATTGGATTCTAACAAAAGAGATTCCCTAATAGTTGTTTGCTCTATACAGACTCGACTACTAATTGCCTTTATAGATGTCAAAGAAGATCCAATTGATTCAAGACTAGCACTATTTTTCAGACAAACAGCCGCTTGATAAAATGGTTGAATGACTTCTGTATTTTGTAATTTCGCAGTCGAACGGCTTAAAAAAACTGCAGGGTAATCTTGTTCAGCGTCCCCCCCTTTTAAGACAGTATTTATGGAAGTTACTGATGAATCTTGTATATCTAATATATTAGAATTCCATCTCTCAATCACTGTATCTTCCATTTGAATAGATGAACCATTATCTGCATTCAATTTTATATTTAACTCAGCACGTTTTAGTTCTAGAGTAGAATTACTAACTTTAATTGATGTTGTACTGTAAGAACCATTATATAGTTGATTTCCTGCATTTTCGATTAACAATTTTGACTTACCTTCAACCATTATGAAAACTTTTTTATTATCTAATTGTTCATTAAAGTATACAGTATTTAGAACTACAGTTGAATTCCCCTTTATTACTAAAGCACAACGGTGGTCATCTACTTGAAACCAAATATTTTCAAACTGAACTGTAACTCCGTTCATAATTCTCAGAGTCGCTGCTATAGTATTGTGATAAAGTGTTCCTCCACCTTCGGTCTCAGAAATTTTCCCAACTATTTTGATGCTTTTTTCTATCTTATAGTGTCTTCCTGCTGGTAACTCAAGCATATAACCTTCTTCCAATGCAAGAATATCCCCATCTTTAGCCTTCGAATAAGCATCTCCAAAAGACCATGAACTAAAACTTGTTCCTACTCTATATGTTGTCATTTTTCTATTATCTTTCTAAACCATTAAAAATCTAAATAAAATGACTTATAGATATCATTTCATTTAGATTTTATCATTTATTAATCTATCTACAGTTTTATGTCATATTTAAGTTTTAATTTCACTGACTAAAACATTCTTCTGATTGAATCTTCCACAGAATGCTCAATACCTCTAAAAATTCCCCTAGTAACTTTCAAAGTAAAGAATACAACTTTTCCTAAAACTTTGAAAAATCCAATACTAATTCTAATTAAGATTGATAGCATTTTTTCCAAAATATTCCCAGCCTTTTCTACCCTTTCTTGAGTTAATAAATCAGACACTTTTCTTTTTTGCGAAGAAATTTCTTGATTTCTATTATCACTCGATATCGTACTTTCAGAATCCAATTCACTCCCCTGTACTTCAGAAATTTGATTCACATTTTGAATTGAAGGCATTTTTACTGGTTCATTTTGACTCTTTTTTTTTATAGGATGTTGACGATTATATTTAATAGCAAAGAACCAACCATAGAAAATTGTGAAATACCATGTTGCTATTAAAAGCACTATACCAACACTCACACAAACAATCCTAATTCCAAACTGAATCGCAAACATTCCACTAACTGCGTCAAGTGCACGATCAATTGCCCTATCATATACTGGTTCAATGGATGTAGGATATCCACGATAATCATAATAGATTCTATGTTTTAAATAAATATCCCCTTTATCCATTTCCTCTCTATATGCAGCACCTATTTGCTTAAACATAAAACTGAAGAAAAATCCTTTTGGTATAATATTTGAGACTACTTTAAAAATGTAAGAAAATACATACGGATACAATAGAATATTGATAATTGCCCAAATAATATGGAACACAATACCTAATATTACAAAAAACTGATTATGTGAATGAGCAACATTAAATTTCTCAAACTCAGCAATTTCTGAAAATATTCTTACAGTATTGTAATAGGTGATAAAACCTAATACACCTACACCTAAAAAATTAATTGGATTTAAATAATACCAAAATGGAAAACGAAATAAAATTTTTTTCATTTCAACCTAAAACCTCTCTTATCACTATATAATACCGAATTTCTACTATAACATTCATCCCAACTACTACTGAAATGAAATTATTTAATTCATTTTTTCACTAGTAGCTTTATCACCTTTTATAATCATTATTGCTGCGAAAAGATTTATTACAACACATACATAATATAGAATCGCTCCAAGACCTAAATTCGATCTTCCAACCAATTCTTTTGTTATTGAAAAATGAACAAGAATTCCAAATAGACTTAACAGAATAACTATAATCGATGTAATAATTTGAAGCACTCTTCCTTTTCCAATTACTAAAGATAATAAGAAATTAATTACAAATGCTCCGTACCAAACCAAAAATAGATACCATAATGGTACATCCAAATATTCTGAAACATGTTCACTTACCGGAGCTAGTGATTGATTACCTGATGTAACAACAGGCAATAAGAAAGTAATTAGGCCAACCAAGCTGGCTAGAGTTATTAATTTTTTAAATTTCATTTGATATTCTCCCTATATACAATATACAATTTCTTACCCCAGTAACTTTTAGGGTACTGAGGTAAGCTTTGAATGCGTTGTCTATTTTACTCGGTTAAAGGTTTGATCTGGCTCTTGAAGATAGAGTTCTTTATCTTTTAACATATATTTTGTTTTTCCTATTTCTCTTCCTTCATCGTCTGTTATTGTCAATACTTTCTTTTGTTTATTAATTTTCACTAATCTTTTTTCTTTGTCTCCGTCTGAATCTTCAGAGATGACGGTCCCAGCATTTCCTTTAATCACCATGATTAAATGATCACGTTTTGTTAAAATTTCATAAGTTCCATCTAAGGGATCACTGGTTAATTTGCGAACTCCAAAGAACACAATAAGAAAGATAGCTAGGCTTATCCCGATAGATTGTAAAGGTTTTGTTTCAAATAGTTTTTTAATCTTTTCAATGAGACCATTCATATCTAGATTTTCGATTTGTTGTCCAGCTTTATCTACAAAACTTGATGCCTCTTTTTTGATTGCTTCTACTCTATCAGGCTTCTCTTTAACTACTTCATTAATTGATTCTTCCATTCTTTCCGTAGTCTCTTCGACTTTTTCTATGGTCACTTCTTCGTTCGTTTGGTTTTCATGTTTTTCCATTATTTTCTCCCAGTTTAAAATAAGTTTTATCTACAATATAGATTTATTTTCTTATTTCACCCACTTACCTGAGCCATCTACTTTGTAACCATCTGGTGTACGTTCGTTAACTGCCATCTTACCATTTGACTTGAGATAGTAGTCACCTACCCATGTGTTACGAGCATAGCTGCCTTCTGATGTTAGGTAATAGTAAGAGCTATAGCTGCTATCATAGACCCACTCGCTCTTGGCCATTTTACCATTTGATTTGAGGTAATAGCTACCTACCCAAGTGTTACGCGCATAGCTACCCTCAGATGTTAGGTAATAGTATGAACTATAGTTTTTATCGTAAATCCACTCGCTTTTAGCCATGTAGCCACCTGATTTGAGGTAATAATTACCTGACCAAGCATTCTGAACATAGTTACCGGAAGCATTTAGGTAGAAGTATGAATTGTACTGAACATCAAAAATCCATTGATTAACTACTTTCACACCAGCTTTGTAGTAAGAAGAACCTGACCAGCCAGTCTGACCTGAGCTAGAGTTAGTGGTTTGTTTTGGAGTTTCAGTAGCTTTAGGTGTCTCTGAGTTTGTTATAGGTACATATCCGTGATTTGATACTTTAAATACTTCTGACCGACCAAAATATCGTTTCCCAAAGTCTTTTTCGCTATAAACATCAATATGATATCTTCCATCTTCAGCATATAGTAACCAAACATGGGATTGACTTCTAGTTTGATCCCCAAAACTATTAAAGTTATAACTAGCTACAATAGCCCCTGTATCTTCATTAACTAAATCATAATACAAAGATGGATTATCAGTAGAAGAATTTCTTTGAATATCTACCAACACACTTCCTGAATAAACCGGGTTCCCAGTAGTGGCTATCAAGGTGATTTTCAAGGGATTTTGAGTATCCTTGACACTCATATCTGTTAAGGCATGAACCGTTGTCGGTTTAGAGGCCACATAACCTACTGACAATAAAGCACCTGCTAGTAAAGAAGAGACCAACATTTTTCTGTTTTTCATAACAAAACTCCTTATATATTTCTATTTTTCAAAAAAATCATGATAATTGTCTTATAACCTTAAAAGTAAATATGATATTTTTCTAGTATCGAGCATTTAAGTTTTTCCCATGTCATTTTCTCCTTTGATGGCTGATAGAATAGGATTGAGTGGTAAGTCAATCCTTGTTATACTAGTATAACAAGCCTCCTTTTTTAGCTATTCTTTCCCTTATCATACCATAATAGATATTTAATTTTTTAGCCATTTAAACTATAGTTTCAATCTTGTTCATAAAAACAAAAAATAGCATAGAATTCTAATATTTTGTAACTATAGTTTTCTTTCTCCATTTTTTTCTCTAAATTTTTGTATAATAGTCTTAGAAGTATATAAGGAGACTATTTATGGAAAACCTATATCCATTTGGAGCTACATTTAAGTACCTGCGCGAAGCACGAGGACTCAGCCTAAAGGAAGCAGCATCAGATATCGTATCGCCACAGTTCCTTAGTCAATTTGAAAAAGGAGACAAAGGAATTTCACTTGAAAACTTTGCTAAACTCTTAATTGTTATCGGAGTTGAATGGAATGATTTTGTTCTCGCCTTTGCAAATAAAGGTGGAGACTGCTTAGAATTACCTGCTATTGAATTTGGCAAGCATGTGGTCCATGAAGAAGATATTCTCACTTACATTGAAGAATACGAAAAATTATTTGATGTCTATCTAAAAGACAATCCACTGCAAGCAGATATGATTTTCAAATCTATTAAATTAAGACATTATCCAACCATATCAAAGAGTCCAGAAACTGTTGCTAGAATTCAAAACATTATCAATCATTTAATGAAATCGGATGTCTTTAATAGTATCGAACTTGAAATTTATCGTGTGATTGTCAATCATTGCCCGATGGAACTTATTGACCATATGACCAAACAATTACTACTTATGTATAAAGAAAGTGCAAATACTGACACCTACATCCGTATTTTAAATGCTCTCACTTTCTCTGTAAAATACTTCTCTGAACTCGGTTACTATCAAAAGGCTGATGATATTATCAAAAAAATTAAATCACTTCAGACCTTCGAACGAGGCTATCTGGCTATTCCCCTCATGTTCCTAGAAGTTGAACATGTTTACAATCAATTTAGATGGAATAAAGCTGAGGCTATTCCCTTAGCCAAAAATCTATTCAATTATCTTCAAAGTGCAAAATTTATTGATCAGCAATACTACTCTAATTTTATCAATGCCTTCACTTATCATTGCCATGCATTAAATAAGACTGGTATTGATTTATTCTAATCGTCAAAAAAGTTGCTCCATTTTAGGAACAACTTTTTATTTATAATTAAAGATTCCCCCTGCCAGCTTATCAGCTAGCTTTGGAAAGAGGGTATAAAACTTATGGGCTAGGTTCAACAACATCGGTAGATTGAGTTCTCGTTTGTTTTTTCCTATAATCTTGACAATCCTTTTAGCCACTGCATCTGGTTCTAGCAGGAAGCGGTCAACCGACTTGAGATAGATTCCATCTGGATCGGCCTGGTCAAAAAATCCTGTGCGGATTGGTCCTGGATTAACCGTCGTTACATAAACACTGTAGGACATGAGTTCGAGGCGCAGAGCATTTGAAAAACCAATGGCCGCAAACTTGGTCGCTGAGTAGAGACTAGACTTGCCAGTAGCGATCAAACCTGCCATGCTAACGATATTGATGATATGGCCTTTTCGACTTTCCTTCATTCGAGCCGCAAGGCGACGAGACAGATTCATCAGTGCAAAGGCATTAACCTCGAACATCTGATGAATATCTTGGTCGGAAATCTGGTCAAATTCCTCAAAGATCCCGTAACCAGCGTTGTTTATCAAAACATCAATCTCGCCATAGCGGATATAGAGGGCTGCTAGCAGAGTTTCTAAGGCTGAATCATCGGTAATATCGATTTCAATCAATTCTGCATGGGGATGATTTCCGTAGAGTTGGGCTAATTTTTCCTTATTTCTACCAAGCAAGATGAGTTGGTCATTTGGCATGAGTTTGACCATTTCTTGAGCTAGACCACCGCTAGCTCCGGTAATGAGAATAGTACGCATACTGTTCCTTTCTCAATCTTTTAGATTTCCACTTCTTCCAAGTCTTTGACGACATGGACATTTTCAAAGACACTAGCCGCATCTTTCTTGAGCTGGCTGATATCTTTTGAGAGGAAACGGGCACTGATATGGTTGAGCAAGAGGCGTTTGGCACCTGCTTCTACTGCAACCTGTGCTGCCTGCATATTGGTTGAGTGACCATGATTGCGAGCAATCTTTTCATCGCCCTTGCCATAAGTGGATTCATGGACAAGGACATCGGCATTTACAGCCAGACGCACACTGGCATTGGTTTTTCTGGTATCGCCTAGAATGGTAATAATCTTACCAGGACGTGGCGCTGAGATATAGTCTGCTGCCTTGATTTCAGTTCCGTCTTCCAAAACAACATCCTGGCCGTTTTTGATTTTCCCAAAAAGTGGGCCAAATGGGACACCAGCAGCCTTGAGTTTTTCAGCATCCAGCGTTCCTTCTAGGTCCTTTTGCATGACACGATAACCAACACAGAAAATAGTGTGGTCCAACTCCTCTGCATACACCGTGAATTTATCGGTCTCAAGGATTTTTCCTAAAGAATCTTGGTCAAACTCATGAAAATGAATACGGTAAGGCAGACGCGAACCTGACACACGAAGGCTGGTTAAGACAAAGGACTTAATCCCTTGCGGTCCATAGATTTCCAAATCTGTCTGCTCTTCATTGGCTTGAAAGGCACGGCTCGAAAGGAAACCTGGCAAGCCAAAGATGTGGTCTCCATGTAGGTGGGTAATAAAGATTTTGCTGACCTTACGTGGTCGAATTGTCGTTTCCAGAATGCGATTTTGCGTACCTTCTCCACAGTCAAAGAGCCAGACTTCGTTAATCTCGTCCAAAAGTTTCAGGGCAAGACTGGAGACGTTGCGGGCTTTAGAGGGCTGGCCAGCCCCCGTTCCTAAAAATTGAATATCCATTCGATACTTTCTAATTAATCAATATATAACATGGCTGTGCGATTTTCCGATCGGAAATAGCGCTTGCCAGAAAAAGCTGTAGCTTCTTGTAATAACTCCTCTTGGCTGTATCCTTTAAGACGCTTGCGACCATCAGCCAAGCTTTCTAAATCTGTCAAAGCTGTGAGACTCTCCATGCTAACAACTTCCTCATCTCCAACAGCCTTCATGTAAATCTTTCCAGACTCTTCAAAGACCAGTTGATGGGGGAAAATTTGCGCAATTTCAAAAAGCAAGTCTTCTGAAATAACCTCTTCATTTTCAGAGAAAATCCGACCCAGACCCTCACTCTCATAACAAAAACCAAAGGATTTGCCAGACAGATTAAGCCGAATAAAAGGCTTGTTTTCTAGAGTGAAACTTGGCTCAGTATTGTAAAGATTCAGTTCCTGACTGACTTCTGCAAAATAATCCGTCGCTGCTTCAGGACTTTTTTTCTGGTAGAGTTCTGCAAAGTAAGCATTGACCACGCTGGGCGGAGGTGTGATCAGTGCCAACTGCTCTTGCTCTGTTTTACCAGCTAGAAGTTGATCCAGATAGACCTTGTCCAGACTTGTATAGCCCCCATATTTTAGAGCCAACGTTTTAATATCAGTCATAAAATTCCTCTAACCTCCATTTATTTTTCTCGGAAATGTAGCCTGTAATCACTTCGCCGTCTTCTTGATAATCACGTTCTTCAAGAATCGCAACACTTTCTAAATCATGAATCTTGTAGGACTTAGAAAAAGGCACGCGCAGGGTAAAGGATTCAAAAATATCCTTGATTTTCTCTAAAAACAAAGCCTGCAAATTCTCACGACTATCCTCAGACTTGGCAGAAATGAGGGCATAAGGCGTTTGGGTAGGCGTGAAATCCTCCACCAAATCCGCTTTATTATAGAGGGTCAAGCGAGGAATGTCGTCCATATCCAGGTCTTTCATGATGGACAGAACTGTTTTTTCATGCTCCTCATGGTAAGGATTGCTAGCATCAATAACATGAACCAGAAGGTCCACATGCTTGCTTTCTTCCAAGGTTGATTTGAAACTGGACACCAATTCTGTCGGCAAATCTTGGATAAAGCCCACGGTATCTGTCAAAGTTACTTGGAGATTCCCCCCCAGATGGATACTCTTAGTCGTCGCATCCAGAGTCGCAAAGAGCTCGTCCGCTTCATACTGGGTCTTACTGGTCAAGGTGTTCATGATAGTTGACTTCCCAGCATTGGTGTAACCAATCAAACCAATCTTAAAGGTGCTGGACTCCAAACGTTTTTCTCTGACAGTCGCCCGATTTTTCTCAACCACCTTGAGCTGGCGCTCGATATCCGTGATTTGGTTGCGAACACTACGACGGTTCAACTCCAACTGGCTTTCACCAGGTCCACGGGAACCAATTCCCCCTGCCTGACGGCTGAGCATAATCCCCTGACCAACCAAGCGAGGCAGGAGATATTTGAGCTGGGCTAGGTGGACTTGGAGCTTCCCTTCATGGCTCCGAGCTCGCATGGCAAAGATATCCAAAATCAACTGCATACGGTCAATGACCTTGACACCCAGAACTTCCTCTAAATTGACATTCTGCCTTGGCGTCAGACGGTTGTTGACAATGACAGTAGTAATTTCTTCTGCATCCACCATGAGCGCAATTTCTTCTAGCTTACCAGAGCCGACGAAGGTCTTGGAATCATACTTTTCACGTTTTTGCCTGTAACTATCGACTACGACGGCACCAGCTGTCTTAGCCAGACTGGCCAACTCTTCCATAGAGAGATCAAAATTGTCCATGCCCTGCAATTCCACACCAATCAGCAGGACCCGTTCCTCTTTTTTCTCCGTTTCAATCATCTAAAAACTCCTCTATCTGGCTTAAAATGCGATCTTTTACACCAGTTTCTCCAATCTGATAAAAGGTCACCTGCATGCGATTACGGAACCAGGTCAACTGACGCTTGGCAAAACGACGAGTAGCCTGTTTGAGACTCTCACTGGCTTCCTCCAAGGTCTGCTCTCCACGGAAGTAAGGAAAGAGTTCCTTGTATCCAATACCTTTAGCAGCCTGCACATCAGGGTAATGGTCAAAAAGCCACTTGGCCTCATCCAAAAGCCCAGCCTCAAACATCAAATCCACTCGATGATTGATTCGTTCATATAATTGACTGCGTTCATCAGCCAAGCAGATAATCAATGGTTCATACAAGGTCTCCTGATTTTCCAAATCCTGACCAAAATGGGCAATTTCCAAGGCACGCATCGCACGACGACGATTAAACTGGGGAATATCAAGGCCTGCTTGCTCTACCAGATGAGCTAACTCTTCATCTGAAAAAGGTTCTAAACTAGCTCGATAGGCCAAAATCTCCTCATGTGGTGTCTCCCCACCCATGTGATAACCTTCTAGCAAGCTCTGGATATAAAGTCCAGTCCCACCAGCGATAATGGCTAGCTTACCACGACTGTCAATATCCTCAATAGCCAGCTTGGCTTCTGAAACAAAATCAAAAGCCGAGTAAGACTCGGTTACCTCTCTAACATCGATTAAATGATGAGGAACAGCTGACTGCTCCTCTGGGCTAGCCTTGGCCGTCCCAATATCTAGACCTCTATAAACTTGCTGACTATCACCGCTAACCACTTCGCCATTAAAACGCTTTGCAACTTCAATGGCAAGGGCTGTTTTTCCAACAGCAGTCGGTCCAACAATCACAATTATTTTTGTTTTCATCTTTTTTCCTTGAAAAATTCCCATTTTTTCGTTACTATTATAATAACACAAAAAGGTCGGTCAGAAAAATGTGACCTCTTGAAGGGGCTGGCTGATTGAGAATATAAAGGAGGAAGACTCATGGCTAAAGGATTCGCTAAAGGTCTTGTAACAGGTGTCGCAGGAACTGTCGCTGCAGTCGCAGGTGCAGTATACGCATTTAAAAAGAAAGTGATCGAACCAGAAGAACAAAAAGCAGCTTTCATCGAAGAAAACCGTAAAAAAGCAGCTCGTCGCCGCGTATCACGTTAAGAAACAAAAGAAGTTGGGATTTATTGTCTCAACTTCTTTTTCTATTCTTTTATACTGAGCAAACTAAGAAGCTAGCCACAGGTTGCTCAAAGCACTGCTTTGAGGTTGCAGATGGAAGCTGACGTGGTTTGAAGAGATTTTCGAAGAGTATTAAATAGCTAGGTCAAACTTCAACTGTGGCTTAACAGGGTCATAATCCACCAACTCAAAATCTTCTGCTTTGATATCAAAGAAATTGCTCCCATCTGGAACATTCAAGACCAAACGTGGTTGGCAATTTGACGGCTCACGACGAAGCAATTCCTGAGCTTGTTCAAATTGATTGTCATAGATATGGAGGTTGTTTATGAAATAGAAGAACTTCCCAACCTTCCAGCCAAAATGCTTGGCAATCATCATTTGAAGAGCCACGTACTGCATAGCGTTGATATGGTGGGCCACTAGCATATCATTCGAACGCTGGGTCAAGGTCGCATCCAGATAGATTTCCCCATCTACACGGCGGACATCAAACATGGTCTGAAAAGCGCACGGGAGCAGCCCATCTGTTTCTTCGAAAGCTTGGTAATCCCAGAGCGAAATGATATTGCGGCGGTTCCAAGGGTTGGCTTCCAACTGCTTGAGAATCTTATTGATGATATCGTGTTTCTTAACAACGGCACCATAGCGCTCACCGATGGTTCCCGTATCTCCCACTTCCCAGTCATTCCAGTAGTGAACATTGTACTTGTCATTAAGCACGTCTAGGCTATTTGACTGGTCTTGGTAAATCCAGAGCACTTCCTTGATGGCGGATTTGATAGCGATAGGGCGTAAAGTTGTAATGGGGAATTCCCCCTTGGCCAAGTCATACTCGGCAAATGCACCCGTTACATACTTGGAGTTGGCAACTGTCCCATCCTTGTACTTGGGACGGGCCTGCTCAGAAAAGACACCGTCTTTGAGGATTCGTTCAATATTTTCTTTAAAAATAATATCTGCTTTTGTCATTCTCTCTCACCTCATTTATTGTCCTAACTAGTATAGCATAAAAAAAGCTTTTCTACATTCTCAGATAATCAATAGCTTTCTTGTATTTTTCAAATCGTTCCAGATCCTTTTCAGTAATTGTAGCTAGTCTAGATAAATCTGAATTATGTTTCAAATCTGCTAATTTGACACAACGTGCTATAGGATTCGATTTAACAAGTTCCAAATATTGTTGATAATCTTGTCCCTTTTTCTTGGTCAGTACCTGCACTGCAGTAACAACAGTCTCTGGTAAACCAGCCAATATTAGTTCTTCTACTGTATAAGGGCTATCTTCAAGAACATCGTGCAATAGAGCGACTGCCTTTTCTTCTTGCGTATCGACCAGACTTGCTACAAAAAGAGGGTGTTTGATATAAACTACTCCAGCCTTATCATATTGTCCCTCATGTGCTTTTTTTGCAATGGACAAAGCCAATTCAAACATGGATTGTTCTGACTTATTCATTTAAAATCTCCTTTCTAAAATCAAAAAGTTAAGAGTTATATTTACAATTATGATCTTGAAAAAGAGCCTGATGAATCACCAAGCTCTGTCATTTTTATTTTATTGCAATACAAGTGATGCTGCTCCGATAACTCCAGCGTCATTTCCTAGAGTTGCAAGAGCTAATTTAGTAGATGTGCGTACTTGTGGGAAAGTATTTTCATCGTAGACTTTTTGAACACCTTGTAGAAGGAATTCTCCCGCAGCTGACACACCGCCACCGATAACGATTGTTGATGGGTTTAGGATTGAGCCAATGTTAGCACAAGCGATTCCCAAGTAACGTGAGAAATTACGGTAAACGATCAAAGCAAGATCGTCTCCTTCTTTTGCCAAATCAAAGACAGTCTTAGCAGTTACTTCTTCTCCATTATCAATCAAGCGTTTCAAGGCTGCATCACCTTCGTATTCGTCGGCATAACGACGAGTCAAGTTGACAATACCTGTTGCTGAAGCAACTGTCTCAAGGCAACCTTTCTTACCGCAAGTACATGCGATTGGTTGGTCAAAGTCAACAGTGATGTGGCCAAGCTCACCTGCTGCACCAGCAACACCGTGAAGCAATTTGCCTTCTGCGACGATACCGCCACCAACACCTGTACCAAGTGTCATAAAGACAACATCTGGTTGGTTATCACCAGCCCCCATCCAACGTTCACCAAGAGCTGCTACGTTGGCATCATTATCGATGAAAAATGGAATGCCCAAGGCTTTTTCAATCTTTTCTTTAATTGGTTGAAGGGTTTTCCAGTTCAAGTTGTAGGCACCAATAACAGTTCCTTTTTCACGGTCAACCACACCTGGTGATCCCATTCCAACACCTTGGAAGTCCGCTGCTGCCAATCCAAGCAAGTCCAAACGATGTTGAATAGACTCAATCATATCATCAACGATATGACTTCCTTCATCCAAAATGTTGGTTTTGATAGACCATTTTTCTTGGATTTCTCCTGCTGTTGTCAAGATTGCAAATTTGATAGAAGTTCCACCAAGGTCAATCCCAATAATCTTTTGACTCATCATATTCTCCTTTTTTATTATGAATTAATTGAAAATGCTTACAGATATAGTATAACAAAATTCACTCATTTATGCAAAGGTTTGCATTAACTTTCTAGATTTTATCCTTACTTATGGTTTCCA
Organism: Streptococcus mitis; assembly: GCF_026782895.1. GTDB lineage: Bacteria > Bacillota > Bacilli > Lactobacillales > Streptococcaceae > Streptococcus > Streptococcus mitis_CB. Next base: position 60,513 of record NZ_JAKUXJ010000001.1, on the reverse strand, counting down.
TAGACCTGAAGCATCTACATAGTAGCGGCCTCCATCAACTCGCTCATTTTTAGCCATTTTACCATCTGATTTCAAATAGTAGTTTCCTTGCCATGCATTGCGAGCATAAGAACCATCTGATTTCAAGTAATACCAGGCTTGATAAGAAGAGTCATAAACCCACTCACCTTGTGCCATTTTACCGTTTGATTTAAGGTAATAAGCTCCTTGCCATGCATTTTTTGCATAAGAACCATCTGATTTCAAATAATACCAAGCTTGATAAGAAGAGTCATAAATCCATTCACTCTGTGCCATTTTACCATCAGCTTTCAGGTAATAGCTTCCCTGCCATGCATTTTTCACTGGATTTCCATTTCCATCAAAATAGTACCAAGAACCGTCCTGCTTAACCCAACCACTTGCTGTGGATGAAGTTGTATCAGTTTGAGTTGTAGCCGCTTGTTTTGCTTTAAAAGCACCCTTAGGAGCATTTTTCAATTCGCAAGCCACACCATCATGATCGCGGTCTAACTTGGCAGAATAACCAGGTTCTCCCTCGTGAATATCTGCGTATCCATTCGCCCAAGCTTCTTTACAACTAGAAAAATGAATGTTTTCTTCTGCTAACACAGGTTGTGAAAACAAGGCTAAGACTGGCAAGGTAGCCAGACTCATTTTTAAAAATAGACGTTTGTTCATTTCTTTCTCCCATAATTATGATATCGTTTTCAATATTATTTTATCAAACTTATTTCAGCAATTCAAGGAAACTTCTGGTATTTTCTACAAACTCCTTTGGTTTTTCCTTATTCAAGACATGAGGACCGTCAGGGATGATCTGGAACTGGGAATTTGACATCAGTTCTTGAATAGCTTTCATTGAACTAAGATTTGGCTTATCCTGACTACCACAAATTAACAAAGTTGGATAGGGACAATTCTTTGCAATCTCCCTTAAATCAAGTGTTTTTAATTCTTCGGAAACTCTAACCATAAGAGCCTTATCTGCTCCCTGTTTTTCAAACACCCTTTTGGGAAGTAGTTTAAAAATCAGCAACTGAATGTAAAAAAGGATATTGCCCGCCACTTTCAATGGACAGCCTGACAAAACCAAGGCCTGAAGATTTGGTAAATCGTAACTGGAAAGTTCTAGTGCCAGAGCAGCACCTAAGGACAATCCAATCAAAACAAAAGGTTCTGTCTCTTTTGATAAATACTGATAGATGCGCTCCTTGGCTTCTTGATAGGTAGCAACTCCGGAAGGAAATAACTCTAGGGCTTCAGAAGGATAATCTACAAGCAACTCTTGCACTTCTTGCCAACTATCTGCTGACTGGCCTAATCCATGTAAAAATATTAGTTTCATTTAGTTCTCCCTTACTGACAATTCATACAAGCCCCTGACTGCATTACAGCCATAAATAGCTTCTGCTCCCTTCAAATCTTCTATGGTCAAGGCTCTCTCTTCTACCTGTCCTGTTTCCAGCAAGAGCTGACGGTAAATTCCTGGCAAGATTCCCAGTCGGATAGGCGGTGTGTAGAGTTTCCCAGAAATTTTCAGAACCAAATTTCCGATAGAGGTTTCAAGAAGTTCTCCAGACTTATTATGGTAAATGATCTCTTGCTCCCCTATGCTCAAATGCGGTCGGTGAGTCGTTTTGAAGTAGATAAAGGCTTGTTGCAAATTGGCTTCCTGAAGGCAAAGTTTGGCCTGACAAAAACTTGGACTAAGAGCTGTTAATACTTGACGATCTACTTCTATCTCTCCAGACTTGTCGAGAGAAATATGCAAGCGGTAATCTTGATTAGCATCACAAGCCTGACACTCTTCCTCTATCTTTTGTTTCAAGTTTTCTGAATCAAATGGAAAGGCAAAATACCGACTAGCTTTTCTCAGCCTTTCTATATGTTGTTCTTCAAACAGCAAGTTCTTCTGGCTGATTTTCCCTGTAGTAATCAGTTTGAAACGAGCTTGTTTACGATAAAGAACTGCCGCCTTTTGATGAACCTCACGGTATTCAGACTCCCAAGTGCTATCCCATGTAATGCCTCCGCCAACTCCATAGATGGCTTTCCCTTGATGCAGTTGAATGGTCCGAATAGCAACATTGAAAATTCGTCGTCCATTTGGAAGCAGGAGACCAATCGTTCCACAGTAGACTCCGCGCGGTTGTGGCTCCAAGTCCTTGATGATTTCCATAGTCGCAATTTTCGGAGCTCCCGTTATGGAACCACAAGGAAATAGAGAACGGAATATCTCTACAAGGTCAACATCCTCTCGCAACCAACTCTTGATGGTCGAAGTCATCTGCCAAACCGTTGAATACTGTTCCACTTGGCAAAGACGCTCTACATGCTCACTCCCCACCTCAGAAATACGGTTCATGTCATTGCGCAAGAGGTCCACAATCATCATATTTTCAGAGCGATTTTTAGAATCCTGCTCCAACCAACTGGCCTGTTCAAGATCTTCTTGGTCAGTTACCCCACGCTGAGTCGTTCCCTTCATTGGTCGTGTTGTCAACTCGCGGTCATTTTGCTCAAAAAAGAGTTCTGGACTCATGGAAATCACTGCCATCTCGTCATGTTCAACATAAGCATTGTAGCCCGCCTCCTGCTCTACTACCATACGATTGTAGATGGCAAAAGGATTGGCACTTAATTTTTGCTTGAGTTGGACGGTGTAGTTGACCTGATAGGTGTCCCCCTGCCGCAAATGATGGTGAATCTGAGCAATCGCCTTTTCATAATCTGCTTCAGACGTCACTTCCTGCCAATTTGAAGGCAAATCAACCTCATCATAAGTCAGGGGAATAGGAGATGTCTCCACCCTATCGTGAACAGTAAAGTAAAGCAAATACTCGTCCAGTAAAGGAGCTTTATGAACTGCTAATTTCTCCTCAAAAGCAGGTGCAGCCTCGTAGCTGACATAGCCCACCACATAGTAGCCTTGCTCTTGGTAGCTTTCCACTTGTACCAGCAAATCTGCCACTTCTGCTACATTTCTCGTTTTCAACTCTTTAATAGGCTGGGTAAAGGTGTATCTCTCGCCCAAAGCCCTAAAATCAATCACTGTTTTTCTATGCATATCTTAAGTATAGCACAAAATAAGAAAACCCTCATCCGCAAAGCAGATGAGATTGTTTTTAGTCCCGTCACGTATCTTCTGATTAGAGAAAAAACTCTCCTAGTAGCTATTTTGCTCTAGGAGAGTTTTAAGAATAATATTATCTACTTAGTCTCAAAAAAGGAGTTGCAACTGTTAGAAATCGTTACTGATTTTCTAATTTGTCTTCTTCATCTTCTTTTCGACGACGAGCAATAAGACCAAAACCAAGTATCGCACTAGCTGTTGCTGCAACAATTGCTGTTATGGATTCTGTTGTACCTGTATTTGGAAATTCTCTAGCCACTACACGCTGATTAGTAGCTACTTGCTGATTCTCATTTTCAAGTTGTGAGATAGTAGATGCTACACTATCTTTCACTTTAGCTTTGGCTTCATCAGTTTTCAATACTTGGTCTATTGCTTGTTTTTCCTGTGGTTTTTCTTTAGAAGTTGGATTAGCTGAGTTTACATGAACTCCAGCACTTGCTCCAACTGCCGGTCTAATTTGTGCAATCGGATTGACTGAGTTCACTTCCTCAATACCAGTTGACTTAGCTTGGTCGACTGTTGCATTCGTTGTTGCTTTGTCGATGGCTGCTTTCGCTGCGTCAGCTTTAGCTTTCGCGTCTGCTTTGGCTGCAGTTTTCTCTTCATCTGTTAAGTCTGTACGTCCGTCTATCTCGGCAGTCTTAGCTTTAAGAACTTCGTCGATGGATTTCTTAGCTTCTGACTTTGCTACTGCGTCTGGATTTACATTATTTACTTCTCTTGTTCCAGTCACCTTAGCTTGTTCTACTTCCGCATTTGTTGTTGCGTTGTCGATTGCAGTCTTCGCTGCGTCAGCTTTTGTTTTTGCTTCTGCCTTAGCCCCAATTTTCTCTTCTTCTGTTAAGTCTGTGCGAGAGTCTATCTCGGAAGTCTTAGCTTTAAGCGCTTCGTCGATGGATTGCTTAGCTTCCGTCTTCGCTACTGCCTCTGGGTTTACTGAAGTCACTGCTGTGATTCCAGTTGCCTTAGATTGGTCGACTTCTGCATTCTTTGTTGCTTTATCTATGGCTGATTTTGCTGCGTCAGCCTTATCTTTTACTTCTGCTTTAGCCGCGGTTTTCTCTTCGTCTGTTAAGTCTGTACGAGAGTCGATTTCATCAGTCTTAGATTTAAGCGCTTCGTCGATGGCTTGCTTAGCTTCTGTCTTCGCTACTGCCTCTGGGTTTACTGAAGTCACTGCTGTGATTCCAGTTGACTTAGATTGGTAGACTTCTGCATTCGTTGTTGCTTTATCTATGGCTGATTTTGCTGCGTCAGCTTTGGCTTTTGCATCTGCTTTGGCTGCAGTTTTCTCTTCATCTGTTAAGTCTGTACGAGCATCAATTTCGGCAGTCTTAGCTTTCAAAGCATCGTCGATGGCTTGCTTAGCTTCTGTCTTCGCTACTGCTTCTGGATTTACTGAAGTGACTTCTAAAGTTCCGTTAGTTTTAGCTTGGTCGACTGCTGCATTCGTTGTTGCTTTGTCGATGGCTTCTTTTGCTGCGTCAGCCTTAGCTTTTGCTTCTGACTTAGCAGCAGCTTTCTCTTCATCTGTTAAGTCTGTACGTGCGTCGATTTCGTCGTTCTTAGCCTTCAGAGCTTCGTCGATGGCTTGCTTAGCTTCTGTCTTAGCCACTGCACCTGGATTTACTGAAGTGACTTCTGCAATTCCAGTTGACTTTGCTTGGTCAACTTCTGCATTGGTTGTCGCTTTATCGATAACTTCTTTTGCTGCATCGGCCTTAGCTTTTGCTTCTGACTTAGCAGCAGTTTTCTCTTCGTCTGTTAAATCTGTACGAGCGTCTATCTCGTCGTTCTTAGCTTTTAGGGCATCATCGATGGCTTGCTTAGCTGCTGTCTTAGCTTCTGGTTGTGGATCTACTGCTTTTACTTCTGTTATTCCAGTCACCTTAGCTTGTTCTACCTCCGCATTTGTTATTGCGTTGTCGATGGTTGCTTTCGCTGCGTCAGCTTTGGCTTTTGCATCTAATTTAGCCACAGTTTTCTCTTCGTCTGTTAAGTCTGTACGTGCGTCTATCTCAGCACTCTTAGCTTTAAGAGCTTCATCGATGGCTTGCTTAGCTTCCGTCTTCGCTACTGCTGCTGGAGTCACTGAAGCTACACTTGCTGCCCCATCGTTTTTAACTTGAGTTACTGCATCGTTTGTTGTTGCGTTGTCGATTGCAGTCTTCGCTGCGTCAGCTTTTGTTTTCGCGTCTCCCTTAGCTGCAGTTTTCTCCTCATCTGTCAAGTCTGTACGAGCGTCTATCTCATCAGTCTTAGCTTTCAAAGCTTCGTCGATGGATTGCTTAGCTGCTGACTTAGTCAACGCCTCTGGATTGACTGAAGTGACTTCTGTTGTTCCAGTCACCTTAGCTTGTTCTACTTCTGCATTTGTTGTTGCGTTGTCGATGGTTGCTTTCACTGCGTCAGCCTTAGCTTTTGCTTCTGACTTAGCAGCAGCTTTCTCTTCATCTGTTAGGTCTGTACGAGCGTCGATTTCATCATTCTTAGCTTTCAGAGCTTCGTCGATGGATTGCTTAGCTGCTGTCTTCACTACTGCTGCTGGAGTAACTGAAGCTACACTTGCTGCCCCATCGTTTTTAGCTTGAGTTACTACATCGTTTGTTGTTGCGTTGTCGATGGCTTGCTTAGCTGCGTCAGCTTTCGCTTTTGCGTCTTCCTTAGCTTTGGCTTTTTCTTCTGCTGTTAAATCGTTATTGGCATCAATTGCGTCGGTCTTAGCTTTCAATGCATCATCGATAGCTTGTTTTGCCGCTGGCTTCGCTTGCGCTGTTGGATTTACTGAAGCTATACTTGCTGCCCCATCGTTTTTAGCTTGAGTTACTGCATCGTTTGTTGTTGCGTTGTCGATTGCAGTCTTCGCTGCATCAGCTTTCGCTTTAGCGTCTGCTTTCGCCGCAGCTTTCTCTTCATCTGTCAAGTCTGTACGAGAGTCTATTTCATCAGTCTTAGCTTTTAAGGCATCATCGATGGCTTTCTTAGCTTCTGGCTTCGCTTCTGGTTGTGGATCTACTGCTTTTACTTCTGTTATTCCAGTCACCTTAGCTCGGTCTACTTCCGCATTTGTTGTTGCATTATCGATGGCTGCTTTTGCTGCGTTGGCCTTAGCTTTTGCTTCTGACTTAGCCGCAGCTTTCTCTTCATCTGTCAAGTCTGTACGAGAGTCAATCACGTCGTTCTTAGCTTTAAGCGCGTCGTCGATGGCTTGCTTCGCAGTCGGTTTTGCCACTGGCTTTGGAGTCACTGAAGCTACTGATGCCGTTCCTGCAGTCTTAGCTTGTTCCACTTCTGCGTTTGTTGTCGCATTGTCGATTGCTTCTTTCGCTGCATCAGCTTTTGCCTTAGCTTCTGCTTTGGCTTTAGTTTTTTCTTCAGCTGTTAAATCATCATTCGCATCTATTGCATCTTCTTTTGCTTTTAATGCATCATCTATTGCCTGTTTGGCTGCTGGTTTTTTAGCTGCTTCTGGACTAAACGAGTTCACATCACTTAAACCAGATACACTATTTACATCTACTTTAATGTCTGTATCTGCTGCATCGATTGCGTCTTTTGCCTCATTAGCTTTATTTTCTACTTCAGCTTTTGCTGCAGTTTTCTCTTCAGTTGTTAAATCATCTCGAGCATCGATTTCTTCTATTTTCTTCTCTAGAGCTGCATCAATTGCTTTTTTAGCCTCTGATTTCTTAACTGGTTCTGGACTAAATGAATTTACATCACTTAAACCAGATATACTATTTACATCAACCTTAATATCTGTATCAGCTTCATCGATTGCTTTCTTAGCTGCATCGGCTTTAGCTTTAGCTTCCTCCTTAGCTGCTAATTTTTCTTCTGCTGTTAAGTCATTATTCGCATCAATTTCTGCTTCTTTTGCCTTTAGTGCTTCATCTACAGCTTTTTTAGCCTCTGGTTTCTTAACCGCTACTGGATTCAATGAGTTTACATCTGCTACCCCAATAGTTTTTGAATTTTCAACGTCAGCATTTGTTGCCGCTTTATCAACTGCTTGTTTTGCCGCTTCTGCTTTAGCCCTAGCTTCTTCTTTAGCTGCTATTTTTTCCTCAGCTGTCAGATCATCTCGAGTATCGATCTCTGCTTCTTTGGCTTTAAGCGCATCTTCTATCGCTTTCTTAGCTGCTGGCTTAGCTTGCGCTGTTGGATTTACTGAAGATACACTCGTTGCTCCAGCGTTTTTAGCTTGAGTTACTGCATTATTTGTTGTCGCATTGTCGATTGCAGTCTTCGCTGCGTCTGCTTTGGCTTTCGCTTCTTCTTTAGCTGCTGTTTTTTCCTCAGCTGTCAGATCATCTCGAGCATCGATTTCTGCTTCTTTGGCTTTAAGTGCATCTTCTACTGCTTTCTTCGCCTCTGGTTTCGCTACTGGAGTTGGAGTCACCGAATCTACCGATGTTGCTCCATCATTTTTAGCTTGTTCTACCTCATCATTTGTTGTCGCGTTGTCTATTGCTGTTTTCGCTGCGTCGGCTTTGGCTTTTGCATCTGCTTTAGCTGCAGTTTTCTCTTCGTCTGTTAAGTCGTTGTTCGCGTCAATCGCTGCTTCCTTAGCTTTTAATGCATCGTCGATTGCTTTCTTAGCTGCTGGTTTGGCTACTGGAGTTGGAGTCACTGAAGATACACTTGCTGCCCCATCATTTTTAGCTTGAGTTACTGCATCGTTTGTGGTTGCGTTGTCGATTGCAGTCTTCGCTGCGTCGGCTTTGGCTTTAGCTTCTTCCTTAGCTGCTATTTTTTCCTCAGCTGTCAGATTATCTCGAGCATCAATCGCGTCATTTTTAGCTTTTAGGGCATCGTCGATTGCTTTTTTAGCTGCTGGTTTTGCCACTGCTGTTGGATTTACATTATTTACTTCTGTTGTTCCATTAGCCTTAGCTTGGTCTACTCCCGCGTTTGTTGTCGCATTATCGATCGCTTGTTTCGCTGCAGCTGCCTTGTCTTGCGCTTCTTGCTTAGCTTTGGCTTTTTCTTCGTCTGTTAAGTCATTATTTGCGTTGATTGCTGCTTCCTTAGCTTTCAGCGCATCTTCGATGGCCTTCTTAGCAGCCGGTTTAGCTGTTGGTGTTGGAGTGACTGATGATACACTTGTCGCTCCGTCGTTTTTAGCTTGCGTTACGGTATCGTTTGTGGTTGCATTGTCAATTGCAGTCTTCGCTGCGTCGGCTTTGGCTTTCGCATCAGCTTTCGCTGCAGTTTTCTCTTCGTCTGTTAAGTCGTTGTTTGCGTCAATTGCTGCTTCCTTAGCTTTTAATGCATCGTCGATTGCTTGTTTAGCCGCTGGCTTAGCTTGCGCTGTTGGACTTACTGAAGATACACTTGTCACTCCGTCGTTTTTAGCTTTCTCAACTGCATCGTTTGTTGTTGCGTTGTCGATGGCTTGCTTAGCTGCGTCTGCTTTTGCTTTCGCATCAGCTTTCGCTGCAGTTTTCTCTTCGTCTGTTAAGTCGTTGTTTGCGTCAATTGCTGCTTCCTTAGCTTTTAATGCATCGTCGATTGCTTGTTTAGCCGCTGGCTTAGCTTGCGCTGTTGGACTTACTGAAGATACACTTGTCACTCCATCGTTTTTAGCTTTCTCAACTGCATCGTTTGTTGTTGCGTTGTCGATTGCTTGTTTCGCTGCGTCGGCTTTGGCTTTTGCATCTGCTTTAGCTGCAGTTTTTTCTTCGTCTGTTAAGTCATTATTGGCATCAATCGCGTCATTCTTAGCTTTCAATGCGTCATCAATTGCTTGTTTTGCAGCCGGTTTAGCTGTTGGTGTTGGAGTGACTGATGATACACTTGCTGCCCCAGCGTTTTTAGCTTGAGTTACTGCATCGTTTGTTGTCGCGTTGTCAATTGCTTGCTTCGCTGCGTCAGCTTTCGCTTTGGCGTCTTCCTTAGCTTTGGTTTTCTCTTCAGCAGTCAAATCGTTATTGGCATCAATCACATCGTTCTTAGCTTTCAATGCGTCATCGATGGCTTGTTTTGCAGCCGGTTTAGCTGTTGGTGTTGGAGTGACTGATGATATACTTGTCGCTCCGTCATTTTTAGCTTGTTCTACCGCTGCGTTTGTTGTTGCGCTATCGATTGCTTGTTTAGCTGCATCGGCTTTGGCTTTGGCGTCTTCCTTAGCTTTGGCTTTCTCTTCAGCAGTCAAATCGTTATTGGCATCAATCACATCGTTCTTAGCTTTCAATGCGTCATCGATGGCTTGTTTTGCAGCCGGTTTAGCTGTTGGTGTTGGAGTGACTGAAGATATACTTGTCGCTCCGTCATTTTTAGCTTGTTCTACCGCTGCGTTTGTTGTTGCGCTATCGATTGCTTGTTTAGCTGCATCGGCTTTGGCTTTGGCGTCTTCCTTAGCTTTGGCTTTCTCTTCTGCTGTTAAGTCATTGTTGGCATCTATTGCTGCTTCTTTTGCTTTTAATGCTTCATCGATGGCTTGTTTTGCCGCTGGCTTCGCTTGCGCTGTTGGTGTCACTGAGTCTACACTTGTTGCTCCATCAGCCTTAGCTTGTTCCACCGCTGCATTTGTTGTTGCTTGATCAATTGCTTGTTTTGCTGCGTCTGCTTTGGCTTTCGCATCTTCTTTAGCTTTTGTTTTTTCTTCTGCTGTTAAGTCATTGTTGGCATCTATTGCTGCTTCTTTTGCTTTTAATGCTTCATCGATGGCTTGTTTTGCAGCTGGCTTCGCTTGCGCTGTTGGTGTTACTAAAGATACACTTGTCGCTCCATCAGCCTTAGCTTGTTCCACCGCTGCATTTGTTGTCGCCTTGTCGATTGCAGTCTTCGCTGCATCGGCTTTGACTTTCGCGTCTTCCTTAGCTTTGGCTTTTTCTTCAGCAGTCAAATCGTTGTTGGCATCAATTGCGTCGTTCTTAGCTTTCAATGCGTCATCGATGGCTTTCTTAGCTGCTGGTTTGGCTACCGGAGTTGGAGTCACCGAATCTACTGATGTTGCTCCGTCGTTTTTAGCTTGCGTTACTGCATCATTTGTTGTCGCCTTGTCGATTGCTTGCTTCGCTGCGTCAGATTTGGCTTTTGCATCAGCTTTCGCCGCAGTTTTTTCTTCGTCTGTTAAGTCATTGTTGGCATCAATCGCGTCGTTCTTAGCTTTCAATGCGTCATCAATTGCTTGTTTTGCAGCTGGTTTGACTACCGGCGTTGGAGTCACCGAATCTACTGATGTTGCCCCAGCGTTTTTAGCTTGAGTTACTGCATCGTTTGTTGTCGCGTTGTCGATCGCTTGTTTCGCTGCGTCGGCTTTGGCTTTCGCATCTTCCTTAGCTTTGGCTTTTTCTTCAGCCGTTAAATCGTTATTGGAATCAATCGCGTCATTCTTTGCTTTCAATGCGTCATCGATGGCTTGTTTTGCAGCCGGTTTAGCTGTTGGTGTTGGAGTTACTGAAGATATACTTGTCGCTCCGTCATTTTTAGCTTGTTCTACCGCATCGTTTGTTGTCGCGTTGTCGATTGCTTGCTTCGCCGCGTCTGCTTTCGCTTTCGCGTCTTCCTTAGCTTTTGCTTTTTCTTCGTCTGTCAAATCGTTGTTGGCATCAATTGCGTCATTCTTAGCTTTTAATGCGTCATCGATGGCTTGCTTCGCTGCTGGTTTGGCTACCGGCGTTGGAGTCACCGAATCTACTGATATTGCCCCAGCGTTTTTAGCTTGAGTTACTGCATCGTTTGTTGTCGCGTTGTCGATGGCTTGCTTTGCTACATCTGCTTTGGATTTTGCGTCTTCCTTAGCTTTGGATTTTTCTTCAGCAGTCAAATCGTTATTGGCATCAATCTCTGCTTCTTTTGCTTTTAACGCTTCATCAACTGCATTTTTTGCGTCAGTTTTCTTTTGGCTTGCTTGCGGATTAACGCTTTCTACATCAGCAACGCCTGTAGTTTTCGCATTATCTACTGTTGAGTTTGTTGTTGCAGTATCAATATTATTTTTAGCCGCTGTTGCTCTTGCTTGTGCATCTGCTTTTGCTGCTTCTTTTTCTTCAGTTGTTAAATCATTTCTTGCATCAAGTTGTGCTTCTTTCGCTTTAAGTGCATCATCTATTGCTTTCTTAGCCACTGGTTTCGCTACCGCTGTTGGCGTTACTGAACTTACACTTGTCGTTCCTGCCGTTTGGGCTGAGTCCACTGCTACGTTTGTTGTAGCATTATCGATTGCTGTTTTTGCTGCATTCGCTTTTGCCTGTGCATCTGCTTTTGCTGCATTCTTCTCTTCTGTCGTTAAGTCGTTATTCGTATCGATGGCTGCTGCTTTCTCTCTTAAAGCTGTATCAATAGCTGCTTTTGCCGTATCTTTCTTAGTTACTACCGGGTTATCATTGCTAATCACAGTTGTTCCTGATGTTTTCGCATTATCTAATGCTGCTTTTGTCGTTACCGAATTATCATTAATCGCTGTTAAAGCTTTTGTCTTATCGGCATTAACTTTTTCGATTGCTGCTGCTTTTTCTTCCGCAGTTGCATTTGTATTTGAATTAATTTCCGCAATTTTTTTGTCTGCAGCTGTATTAATTGCATCAATTGCAGGTTGTTTATTTAAACTCGTGAACTCTGATAAAGGTTTTGTATCAGTTGAACCATCTTTATACATTACAACAAGATTTCCATTAGCATCTTTTGTAATCGTAGAAATTCTTGACGCTTGAATTTCTACAGCTTGTCCTCTTTTACTTGTAAGATTTGCATCATCGTTAGTTTGAGAGTATTCAATTTTTACTTTTTCTTTAATTTTTTCAAATTCGTCAGCCGTAACATTCGCTGGATCTACTACACTAACTGTTCCTTCTGGAGTCTTAATATCATATTTAGTAGTTTGATTTTTTACAACAAACTCAACATAACCTTCAATTTTTTGACGTTCTGCAGGATTTGTAGTAGCATTGATTCTTCCATCAAAAGGTGCACTTTCTCCATTATTATCATCTTTAGCAACGATTACACTCGTCCATTTTTGGTCAGCTGTAAGGTTAGTAGTTCCAGTCATTTTAATCGTTGCGGTTTTCTTATCTTCAGAAACAGAACCTTCTCCACTTGATAGAGCACTGTCTGTCACTTTCCCAACTGCTAAACCATAACTAGTTGCGTTATTGTAGTTAACGTCACCAGGACCACGAAGTTTTAGATCTTTAATCTTAGATTCATCCCTTGCAGTGAATGTCAGATCTGTCTCTTCTCCAGAATAGATATAAATATTTCTGTTTGCTTCGTTTGAATACGGTAGATTAACAACCGGCGGAATATTTTTTTGTACAATTTCCCCTACCGGTTTTGTCTTCGTAGAACCATCTGTAAATGTCACAACGATATTATTCCCAACGATATTAACCGATTGGATAACATCCTCAGGATGTTCTACCAAAGTTCCACGTTTATCAGCAAATCGTGCATCTTCGTTCGTTGTTGAATATTCTAATTGAATACTATCTTTGATTTTCTTTAAATCTTCTGCTGTAGGATTTGTCAAACTAGTTACAGAAATCTTTTCATCTGTAGGTTGAGATCTTAAGGCGTATTTTTTTGCTTGAGATTTTAACACTAAGTAGAAATACCCTGGGTCTGCAATACTATCACCTTTTTTAAGATTCTCTCTACCTTGATCATCAACCACCTGAATATAACGAGTACCCACGTTAAGTGTTTGGTTTTCTTGTTTTGTATAATCTCTGTGTTTTTTCAGTATATCGTTTGGACGACCTGTAATAACAATTTTCGCAGGATTTGCTTGACTCGCCTCCGATGTTACCCCTGCCGTTTCAGCACGATTTATTACAGTAGCTGTAAATCCAAATTCAACATCCAAGTCATTATCTGTACCTGCAACATTAGGGAATCTTTGTCTAGATCCTTTCTTAATCGTTGCATAGCGAATTTTTCCAGTTTCAGAATAAACTGGAATTTCTAATGAAAAATGCTCTTCGTTATAGATATAGATTTTCTTCTCATCTGGTATGGAGAATGTAAAGTCTACCTTTGGATCTTGATTGACAGCTGCACGGAATGTTGTATCCTTTTCAATTTCACTTCCATTGCGCGGATCATTGGCACCAGTATTTTCAATCGCATTTGATTCTGATGGTTTTTCAGTATTCTCAGCTTTGATACCAACTGTTTCTTTACCCTCAGTAGTATCTGTTGAGACAATTTCTTTTTTCTCAACCGGCTTATTTCGTAATTTTGAGTTAACAGTAGTAACCAGTTTTTGATAGGCACTCGTCAATTCTTCTTGACTGTTTGCGCTCGCTAAAGTTGCTTTGGCATTAGCTAACTCAGCAGCTAGACTCGCTACACTTTCCTCTGTCTTATTAGCGTAGGCTCCACTTGAAATCTTACCTTCAATTTCACCAATATAATTTGCAAGTTGGCTTTTATCTAATTCTGGTTTACTAATTTTTGGCTCACTGATTTTGGACTCACTCTGATTTTCAGCCTTCTCCCCACCTGATTGAGCCAACTCTACTTTACTAGAAGACTCTTCAGTTACTTTCAATTGTTCAGCTGCAACTGCTCCATTTCCTAAAAACATTAAAAAGGCAGCAACCGCTACACTCGCTGCACCAAAACTATATTTACGAATGGAGAAACGCATGATTTTTTCTTTTCTCTGATTCTCAAGGGACTTATCAGAAAGCTTGTTCTTCATTTATAATATTTCCTTTTCTCTTATCTGTATACACATTATATTATATTAAATTTTATGCGTATTTACAAATTACTTTATATTTCATTTTATAATTTTTAAGCTATTTTTGCAAGTTGTTTGAACTAGAACAGAATCCATAAAACAAAGCCCTGCCTGACATTTCATTTACTTTTTTAAAATCTATTTTTCCAGTATTTTAGTTATAAATATATTCAATAATTATACTGGTACGTGAACATTTAAGAACTGCAAGAACATCAAAAAAGATAGATCCAGTCAAAACTGATCTACCTTTTTATCATTTTCTGGCTATTAAATTACTCTTGATTATGCTTTAGTGAATAAATCACCAGCAAATCCATCTGATTTCTGCAAGAGTTGTTTGTAAACTTTTTCTTTGAGTGCAACTGTTTGGTTTGAATTACCCGCTTTAAGGTCATTTTCAACAGCTTTGTTGAACAATTCTTGGAGTCCTGCATAAGTTGAAATTTTCTGTCCGTCGATTTCAATTTCGACAAATCCTTTTTCTCCTTTAGCTTTGACTTCCTTGAACCATTCTTTCTTCCACTCTTCTAGTGTGTGGAATTTACCACCAGACACTTTCTCAATGATAAAGTCATCACCAAGACCCGGTCTACCAGCTGCTTTAGATTCTTGTTTATACTTGTTTGAAGCATATCCGACAAATCCATTGACATATCCGAAGTAACCCCACATACGGAATGTATTATGTTTGAACGAGATAGAACCTACAGCACTTTGACTTGTATTACCACCGTAAATTCCAGCCATCATACTTACAGTTTGATATGCCGTATCAAAACCTTCAGCACGATAATATTTATTACCAGGCATATTATGCTTAGTCACGTAATTACCATCTACAAGGTCATCAATGCTTGTCAATTTCTTCTTGTTCTCCGCGTCATTTAGGTCACGAAGTAAATCCCATTGGTGTGGTTGTCCAACTAAACCATTTCTATCAGCTTTCTCACGCCATTTTTTGTCCATCTTCTTGAACCACTTGTTGTTGTCACCATCATTCTTCGCGATAACGGCATCCGCTTCTAAATGGTCGAGCATCATGAGCGCTTCATTATAGTTTTTCATGTAATGGTCGATAGCTTCTCTACTATCTAATTTATTTGGATCATAGTTGTACCATTGTTTACCATCGTTTTCACGTTTATAAGCCATGTTAAGACCTAGTGCACCGTAGTCACCATTCGAACTTGATACAGCTGGAGATTGTAACATTCCTTGAGCAAAGGCTTCAACGTCTGTACCCTCACGATGTCCCCAACCACCTAAGTAAGCCATACGGTCATTGATATGCGTTGTTTCATGAGTAAAGGCTGATGTACCAAAATCACTAATCATACTTGACCAAATATAGTACACGGCTTCTGAGTTTTGAGGTCTATCAAAGATATATGCGTATGCACCCATGCCATTATCACCGTGCCACTTACCAGTTGGACCATAGAACTCACGAATTGGAGCATAATTACCATTCTTCGTGTGACCCATTCTATCAACCCATCCACCTGGCGCACCATGGTTATCCCAGATAGCCGATGGAACCATGTTTTCAGATTTCAACAACTGATTACGTACATTATCAGCCGCCAAGCGAGACCAGAAGTCTAAGTAGTTGATTTGTTCTTGTGCACGTAAGTCGATTTCTTTCTTGAATGCTTCACGTTCAGCTTCTGTATTCTTACCATATTTCTCAAACGCACTAAATGCTAGTGTATTGTATGTTGAAATCAAGAACATATGAGCTTTCTTCGTATTAAGAAGTGGTAGGATATAACGTCCATGCTCACCGTTATTAAGGTTTTCATACAAATGATATTTTTTATTAGCAAACGCAGGGTTTGAGGATTGCTTCTCAACAATATAGTTAGTGTGTGATACAGCCTTCTTATACCAAACATTCATATCAGTATCTTCTGTAAACAACTTCATATTATATGTTAAAAAGTCATTTAAGTTACCTTTACCTGTTGCTCCCGCAATCACATCACGATAAGCATCTTGAGTTCGGTCACCTTTTAAGTTTTTCTCACTAGAACCAATTTGAATCAATCTATCGATAACACTAACATTCTTACCATAGAAATCAGGTTTGAACATCATAAGGTCTTTAATACTCATATCATTGTATTTAAATCCATAATAACGATTTAAATAAGTAAGAGCCATCATTATTTTAGCTTTGTTATCTTCTACTTTTTTAAGAAGAGCTTTCATGGCTGCTTCGTCACCATTTAATTGATGGTCTTCGTTTTCGACTAAAGCTTTCACTAATTTATCTAAATTAGCTTTCGTTTCTTCGAAGCTTTCTTCAAGGAATAAGTTACGAATGTAATTGTTCTTATGATTGTCACTATTCTCAGCTGGTTTGTTACGTTTGTCCATTAAGTCACGAACTTCTTGTGAAATTAATTGAACACTATCTAATTTCGTTTTAATCTCACTGATTAGTTGAGTACGGTCTTTAACTACCATATTTGGTGTGTAAACTACATCACCTAAATCTGTAATACCGTATTCTTTTACTTGTTCCACATTTGACGTAGCTTTAGCTGATACAGCTTTTTCTTCTTTCGTACCATCAGCGTAATGAATTATAATATGATCAACATCAGATAAGTCCGTTACAAATTGTCCATCTTTCATACCTGTTACAGATAATACTTCAGTCGTTAATAATTTAGAACCTGCAGGAATTTTATTTCCTTGATTGATAATCCATTCTTTATTGTAGAATGGTTGAAGTTTCTCAATATTACGGTATGCAAGTTCACGATCTGCATTATAATCTTGAATCTCTTTATAAGTATCAGATTTTGGTTTAACTTGGTTTAGTTTATCTTCCACAAGTGGAGCAATTTCGAATTTATCAGCTGTAATTCCGAATGATTCTATTTTTTTGTTAGCTTCTTCTAAGCTGATTTCTTGGATTCGATTACTACGAGAATATTTGAATGAACGTTTTCCTTCACTCACACCTGTAACAACATAGTTTCTATCAATCCAATTATTTGTAAAGTATCCATCATCATCAACAAGATCTTTGGAACCATAGAATTCCTCACCATTTTCAACTTTCATCATTGTAACAGTATCAAGAACTCGACCCCATGGATAGTTTTTACTAATGAAACCACCAACTTCAACAGGCGTTTTTACCTTAATAGTTCCTTTAACGACAGATTGGCTAGTAAATGCATATTTGTTAACCCCATTTCCATCGTAACCATTATCTGTTCTAGCAACAAGACCACCAATACGAGCTTTATTTGCTACAATATCAGCATCAACATAGGCTTTTTTAATATTCCCTTTCCAAACTTCTCCAGAAATACCGCCCATATCCCAGCCTTTATCGCCAACACCAGTAACTTTACCAACAAAGGCAACATTTTGTAATAAACCACCAACGTCCACTTTGTTTACAATACCAGCAATACCATCTTTACCAAGGATGCTACCAGTTACCTTAACATTTTCAACTGTGGCATTTTTAGCTACTCTTGATAGTGCTGAAATATTTTCAACCCAAGGCATATTAATATTAACATTACCTAAATTAATGTTATTAATTGTACCACCTTCGACATTATCAAATAACTGACGAGCCATATTGTGAATTGTATAATGTTTTCCATCGACACTTGTTAAAGTTCCGCTGAATTTACCAGGTACATATTGTTTATTTGGAGTTGGTACGTTAGCAGCATTAAGGTCTGCACCAAGTTTAAAAGTACCACTTGGGTTAGCTTTCATAGCTGTTACCAAGTCATTAAAACTATAATATACATCACCTTCGTGTGCTTTTTGTTTTTCAAAGTAATGAACATACTCTTCACTGAAAGTATCATCTGCTCTACGTTGAACTAAGTCTGGAGCTTTCGCTACAACTTTGTACAATGTTTTCCCATCAACAACAACTTCTTCAACAGAACTTACTGCAAGTCTTGTTGTCTTATTATCATGCGTTGTTACACGTAAATATAATGGAGCAACATCTGTTGGCTTTTCAGTTAATAAGCTCTTATCTGTTTCTTTTCCTTCAGCATCCACACTCATCAAACTTGTTTCTTTGATGTTCTTGATTTCAACTTTTTTGAGGTCTAACTGAATTTGTTTATCTTCTAATTTCTCAGTTTCTTCGCCTTCTCCACGATCATAAACCATCGTAGTAGATAGAGTGTATCCTTGATAATATTTCAATTTATCTAAAGTAGCGTTTAAATTATTTTCAGCTACCGTTACTTCTTTTACAAGTTGTCCATCTTTATCTTTCAACGCTAATTTGATTGATTTGATTTCTACTCCAGCTGGTTTATTTAATGTATAACTAGCTGTAGCGCTCTTCTTCAAGACATCTTTTTCAGTATTCGCCCATTGTAAGGTTGGTTTTTCTAAACCTTTTGTACCTTTTTTAATAATTTTATCTTGAGGTTGTAAGATAACTTTTTCTTCTACTGTTGGAGCATCGCTTGTTTTTTCTCCGCGAATTGTTTTATACGTTTCAGTAATTTGTTTCTTACCGTCTACACCTTCTTGAGCAACTTTAGTTGTTCCACGTTTTAAAGTATCATCCTCTTCTGTTTTTGTTTCAAAAGGAATGGCTTCTTCTCTTGTTTCAACTTTTGTTCCTTCAATTGGTTTTGTTCCTTTTTTAACTACTTTAGAAACGGCAGGAGTTTTCACTTCTGTAGTTGTAGAAACAACTTTATCTGTCTCTACACCTTCCACTGTTTCATAAGTTGTTTTCGTAACTTGAATTCCTTTAGAACCTGTACGTTCAACTACTTCTTCATCCACATATTTTGTGTCATCAGGAACTACTTCTGTTGTGAAATCTAATTCACTTTCAGTAGATTTCTCAACTGTACCAGTTGTTACTTTATATTCTGGATTTGCTGGTTGCTCTGTAGCTTGTCCTTCTTTTCCTGTTTCTTGTGTTCCCTTAGTTGAAACTGGTTCTGTATATTCAGGAAGTTCTGGCTGTACTAAAGCTTGACCTGCCTTGCCTTCCTCTTGTGTGCCTTTTACTTCTACTGGAGCTTCTGGCATTTCGGGTTGCGTTAAGGCTTGGCCTGCCTTACCTTCTTCTTGCGTACCTTTTGCTTCAACTGGAGCTTCTGGTAATTCTGGCTGCGTCAGAGCTTGACCTGCTTTATCTTCTTCTTGGGTGCCTTTGACTTCAATTGGGGCTTCTGGTAATTCTGCTTGCGTTAAGGCTTGACCCTCTTTGCCTGCCTCTTGAGTACCTTTAGCTACTTGGTGAGTTGGTTCTGCTTGCGGTACTGGAGTTGGTGCAGGTTGCACTTCTTTCTTAGTTCCGACTGCAATGACTTGCGACACAGGATTTTGAACCACTTGGTCTTCGATGACTTCTTTAACTTCTTGACCATTGACCACCGAAACTTTGGTTACAATTCGACGCTGACCCTTTACTCCGACTGTGACGATACGAGTCTGTCCTTCTGCTAAATTCGCATCTGGGCTTGTCACCGTTTCAAAAGGAATCTCCACCAAGCTCTCTTCTTGTCTTGTCTGAAGCTTCTCAGAAACTGTTTTTTCTTCAACCGCAGGAGCAACTGGAGTCTCTACTACAGGATTCTCAACGATAGTTTCTGGAGTAACAGCATGTCTTTCTTGAACGACTTCTGTTTTCTCGATTTCTTTTGAACTTTGATTTTCTACTGGCAACTGAGACTTTTCAGCTGAAGCTGGTCTTGATGGATGGAGTTCCGCTTCCTTGAAGTAACCAATGTATTCATAGCCATCAATGTGGATAATCCCTTCAGCCAAGCCTTCATGTGTAGAAGCTGAAATAGTTTGGTTATAAGAAAGCAATTCTTTATTTTCAAACGCAAACGTACCATAAGGTACAAAGGTGCTGGCTCCTAAAGAACCAATCAAGAGAACACCTAGAACCTCTTTGCGACCTTTTTTGGACACCAAAAAGACTGCTAGAGAAGCCGTTGCCAAGCCAAGGCCTGCTAGAGCTAGCTCCTTACTTCCTGTGTATGGAAGTTGTTGACTGTTAGTTGCTTTCTTGCGATAAACCACATATAGAATATCATCATCTTGAAATTCTGTAGGAACTTCATGGTGAATCAGAGCTTTTTCAGACTCAGTCAATTCCTGCTCTGCCAAATAACGGTAATGAACGCTATGAGCACCACCAACTTCATTGGCTTGTACCTTATCTACTGAAAGGGTACTAGCACCAAAAAGGAAGGCCCCGATGGCTACAGGACCTACCCCAACAGTGAGCTTACGAATCGAATATTTAGTGATTTTTTCTAGTTGTTGTTTTGTTTTTCTCATTCTCACGACTTTCTAATAGAATCTTGCGGATAATGCGCACGCGCACCTCCAATTAATTTTGGACGGCTAGCAAGAGCCGTTACATGGGCATGCCCAATTTCTCTCAAAAGAGGGCGAATCGGAACCTGAACATGCTTAACATGCATACCAATTGCAGTATCTCCGATATCCAATCCAGCATGAGCCTTGATAAATTCAACCTCAACTGGATCTTGCATAAACTTGAAGGCTGCCAACTGACCTGAACCTCCTGCATGGAGAGTTGGAAGGACACTGACGATGTCCAGTCCAAACCGCTCTGCCACCTGACGTTCAACGACGAGGGCCCGATTGACATGTTCACAACCTTGAACAGCTAAATGAATTCCTTTGTCTTCTAGGATATCTAGGATGGTCTTCACAATAATTTCCCCAATTTCTTGGCTGGATTCCTTGCCAATCTGACCACCTATCACTTCACTAGAAGAAAGGCCCAAAACAAAGATAGATCCTTGCTTCAAATTGGCCTTTTCTAATACATCGTTTACAATCTGGCTTGTTTCTCTTTGAATGTCTTTTTCCTTCATACTTGATACCTCTTTTGTCATTATCTATCATATCGTTTTTTCCACTTTTTAGCAAGATAGACAACCTAGAAAGCTTACTCAATTACGCATAAAACTCCCAGAATTGACTGGGAGTTAACTAGTTTCTATTCTATTTATGTATATTTCAACCTTCGTTCCTTTTAAAGGGGCAGAAACGATTTTCATCTGGTAATCTTCTCCAAAATGAAGTTTGAGTCGTTGGTCAACATTTTGAAGACCAACTCCACCACGTTTGAGTTGACTTTGACTACTATCGCCAGCAACTTGGAAGCCAACTCCATCATCCTCGATACGAATGACCAATCCTGAATCCTGTTTCTGGACAGTAATTTTAATATGGCCCTGACCTTCTTTTTCTTTAATACCATGGTAAAGAGCATTTTCTACAAGGGGTTGCAGCACTAACTTAGGCAAGACGAGCTTATCAAAGGCAGGAGTTTCATTAATTTCATACTCCAGCTTATCGCCATAACGTTGTTTCTGGATAAAGAGATACTGGCGAACATGATTGATTTCATCAGACAGGCAAATCAAATCTTTACCCTGATTGAGCGCCAAGCGGAAATAAGTCGCCAAGGACTTGGTCACTTGCACCACTCTCTGACTATCTTGAAATTCAGCCATCCAGATGATGGTGTCCAAGGTGTTATAGAGGAAATGGGGGTTAATCTGGCTTGATAGAGCTTGAAGTTGGTACTGAAGGGTCGTTTCTTCCTGCCTGCGAATATCTATCATCAACTGATCAATCTGATCCAACATGGCATTGAACTGGCGAGTCACCTCTCTCAGTTCATAAGCACCCGCTTCCTTGGCACGAAGATTTTGAGCACCAGAAGCAATTTCCAGCATAGTTTCTCTCAAATCCTTCAAAGGGGCAATCCAGCGCTTGAGACTGAACCACACCAAACAGAGACAGGTAAGAAGAGATGTGACACTGGCCCCAAGCAAGGTCCACATGAGTTGACTCCGAACCTGGTCTAACTTTTCCAGTGATGATACGCCAAGCACCGTCCAATCAGTTCCTACAATCTTTTCCTGACTGACGTAGGATTGGTGGTCCAGCGTATAGCCCTGCCCTGTCTCAATGTAGGGTTTCATGGCTTCCATTTCACTAGCTGAACTATAGACTGTGTGTTGAGGATGGTAAACAAATTCATGGTTTTCATTGATGATAAAGGCAAAGCCCTGCTGACCCAACTGGAGTTGATTTAGATAGGCTTCCAGAGTTTCATAAGAAATATCCAAACGAAGCACGCCCAGATTAGCTCCCTTTGCATCAACAAGTTCTTGAGTGACAGAAATGACCCACTGACTGTCCGATTTACGAGCTGGAGTTAAAACTGGTTTAGCTCCCTGATGAATGGCCTTTTGGTACCAATCTTCATTCATCATATCAGAGGAAGTTTTCATCTGCACAGTGTCATCTGTAGAAATGAGCTGACCAGACTTGGTTACCAGCACAACAGCTTTCAAGTCCTGATCTGCCTTCAAGATGGTCAAAAACAGATCTCGAATTCCCTTTACCTTGTCTTGACCGGGATTCTCAGCATAGTCTAGGACATCCGTCTGCTGGGTCAAACTGGTCGAGGTGGTTTCTAATTTTTTGATATAAGACTGGATAAAGTGGCTAGTTTGGCTGATAGTCGTCTGGCTATTGCCCTCAATGCTAGCCTCAATGGCTGATGAACTAGATTGATAGTAGAAAGTCCCAACCAGAGCCAGGAGAATGAGAAAGACCAGAAAGATGGAAATAACCATTCTAACTAAAAGAGAAGAACGCTTCATCGGCCTTCTCCCTTCTTAAACTGACGAGGTGTCACACCCGCAATCTGCTTAAAGCGTTGGGTAAAATAGTTCATATCTTCAAAACCAACCTTCTCTGCGATCTCATAAATCTTCAGATCTGTAGTTAAAAGCAAAAGCTTGGCTTGTTTGACACGTTCTCGCACCAAATAATCCTGAAAAGGCAGTCCCAACTCTTTCTTAATCAAAGAACTCAGATAAGTCGGACTAAAGCCCAAGTCACTAGCCAAAGACTTTAAACTAAACTGGCTATCAGCCAGATGGGACTGGATTTTCTGGGCCATGTTTCCCTCAAACTTATCGGTCAGTAAATCTTGTAACTGCTCTTCCTTTTCTTCCTTGTCTAGTTTTTGCTTGATTTTCTCCAACATTTCCTCAATATCCTGACGAGAAAAGGGCTTGAGTAGGTAGTCATCCACACCTAGTTTGACAGCAGACAAAGCATAATCAAAATCATCGTAGCCTGTCAAAAAAACTAGATGAACCTGAGGATAGGTTTCTCGGACCAGACTGGCTAACTGGATGCCATTTAGCTGAGGCATGTTGATATCGGTTAGAATGATATCTGGCACCTGTTTTTGGATTAAGTCCCAAGCCTGCCTTCCATTTTCAGCCTGACCGATGATTTCCATATCGTAGGCTGCTACATTGACCAGCTTGGTCAAGCCTTGTCTTACCAGATATTCATCTTCTACGATTAAGATTGTATAGGTCATGCTTCTCTCCTTTGTCACTTACTAGTATCAGTATAGCAAAATTCTCCTCTAACTGCTTAGGAAAGACCTCTTAATCTACATAATCTAGTAAATATGCATAGCCTTTTTCTTCCATTTGGTCTTTAGGAATAAAGCGGATAGAGAGACTATTGATACAGTAGCGTAAGCCCCCCTTGTCCTGTGGGCCGTCCGTAAAGACATGGCCAAGGTGAGAATCTCCAACTCGGCTCCGCACTTCCATGCGTGTCATATTGTAGGACTTATCTTCCTTGTAGGTGGCAACATCTGGACTGATGGGTTGGGTGAAACTAGGCCAGCCACAACCAGACTCGAACTTGTCCTTTGATGAAAAGAGGGGTTCGCCAGTTGCTACATCCACATAGATGCCGGATTCAAATTTATCCCAGTAGCGGTTTGAAAAAGCCCGTTCTGTTTGATTTTTCTGAGTAACTGCATACTCCTCAGGTGACAGGGTCTTTTTCAATTCCTCATTACTTGGTTTGGGATATTTGCTGGCATCGATGACAGGATAGGCCGCCTGATTGACATTGATATGGCAGTAGCCATTTGGATTTTTCTTGAGATAGTCTTGGTGGTAATCCTCAGCCACCACAAAATTCTTCAAGGTCTCCTTTTCAACTGCTAGAGGTTGGTCGTATTTCTTAGCAACTTCATCAAAAACTTGGTTAATCACCTCTAAATCCTTGTCATCTGTGTAATAAACACCCGTACGGTACTGGGTCCCCACATCATTTCCTTGTTTATTTTTGCTGGTTGGATTGATAATGCGGAAGTAATGAAGCAGGATTTCCTTGAGGGAAATTTGCTTGGCATCATAGGTGACATGAACAGTCTCCGCATGTCCTGTCTGGTTAATCAATTCGTACTGGGTTGTTTCCCCTCTACCATTTGCATAGCCTGAAACGGCATCTGTCACTCCGGGAACGCGTGAGAAGTATTCCTCCACTCCCCAGAAACAACCTCCAGCTAGATAAATTTCGTGCAAGTCTGCGTCTTTACTAATTTCTGTTTTTTTCACTGTTTTTCCTCCTTGGCTAACTGCCGCTTTCTCAATTTGAGAGCTATCTGTCCGCCCTGCATTTCGCATCAACAGAACATAGAAACCGGTTATGACTAGGAAAAAGATCCCTGCCAAGACAAACAATTTTACTTTATCATTCATGACCTTTCTCTACCCCATTTCTTTCAATGTTTTTAAAATCATATCCTTATCCATAAAACCAGGTTGAGTTTTGACTAGCTTACCTTCCTTGTCTATAAAGGCTTGAGTTGGGTAAGAACGAACACCATAACTTTCCAAGAGTTTGCCTGATGGGTCAATTAGAACTGGGAAATTTTTATAATCCAAGCCCTTGTACCAGTTCTTAAAATCCGATTCTGCTTGTTCCCCCTTGTGTCCAGGTGACACTACTGTCAAGACCACATAATCATCACCAGCATCTTTAGCAATTTCATCCGTATCTGGAAGACTGGCTAGACAGATGGAACACCAAGAAGCCCAGAATTTGAGATAGACTTTCTTTCCCTTGTAATCAGACAAGCGGTAGGTCTTGCCATCTACTCCCGTCAGTTCGAAATCAGCAACCGCCTGACCTTTAGTCGCAGTTTGCGAACTAACTTGTTCTGTTTTTGTTTGCTCCTTCATAGTAGATTCGTCTGACATATTTTTAGCAGAACAGGCTGCCAAGCAACAGATTGAGCCGACTCCAAGGAGACATGTTTGCCATTTTTTCATTTCTTCTTCCTCTCTATTCAAATAATGTAGTCAAAATGGAAGCATTTCCCAAAAGCACCAAGATTCCCATCACGATAATGAGGAAACCACCTACTTTTTTGAGGGTTCCAAGGTAGGGATGAAGTTTTCGGAAATGTTTCAAAACATAGCTGGAGGCAAGAGCTAGAACCAAAAATGGTAGTGCTAGACCCAGCGTATAGATTAACATGAGACCAGCTCCCTGCCAAGCACCTGAGCCACCTGAAGCCGCTAAAGCCAAAACAGAGCCAAGAACCGGCCCCACACAAGGCGTCCAAGCAAAACTAAAGGTCAACCCCAGTAAAAATGCCTGACTATAGCCGTTACCCTTTTGTCCCTGTCTCTTTAATTGTAGCCTTCTTTCCTTGTAGAGTCCCTGAAAATGTAAGACTTCCATCTGGTGCAAGCCCAAGAGAATGATGACCGCACCCGTCACATACTGAAACCAAGAAGCATACAGCAAATTGCCTAAAAAACCAGCTCCATAGCCTAGTAAGATAAAAACAAAGGATATCCCTGCTATAAAGGCCAAAGTTCTCAATAGACTAACAAGTGAGATTGAATATTTTCCACTAGAAACCTGAGCACCATCTTCGTCATCCAACAAGACCCCTGCATAAACCGGTAACAAGGGTAAAATACAAGGAGAAAAGAAGGAAAGAATTCCAGCAAGAAAAACACTGATTAAAAAGATTATATTATCCATTGCCTTCCTCCATTCTTTGATTTGATAGGACTATTATAGCCCCAAAACTCAAGAAAAAACAGTGACAATGATAGGGAAAAATAGGAATTTAATCAGGTTATGTAAAAAATATTGCAAAAAAAGCCAGACAAGGTCTGACTTTGATGGAAACAGAAAAGAAAATCATCTGTCTTCTCTGCTTATCTGGTAATAAATAAGGTCCGCAACGTAGTCTTTTCTCTCCACACCATTGGCAATGGTTTTTAGATAAGACATTCCCGCTTTTTCCATCACACGACCTGAAGCTGGGTTAAGACTGGCGTAACGAGCTCTGACCTTTTGAAAACCTGCTTGAGTAAAACAAAAGTCTAACACAGCTTTCAAGGCCTCCGTCATCATACCACGATCCCAATAATCTTTTCCTAAAATATAGCCAATTTCACAAGAAGAATCGTTCTCATCCATCTCAACGATGCTGATATCTCCTATCACTTGCTCTGGGTTTTCTTTGAGACAAATAGCCCATTTGTAATAGTTGGGATTGGTATAGGATGAAACCCAATTTCGAATCGAGTTCCGAGTCACTTCAACATCAGGATGAGGATCCCAGGTGACATAGGTCAGATTCTCAGGAGACGAAGCCCAATTTTGAAACATGGCTTCCGCATCACTCTCCACAAATCTTCTCAAAATCAAACGTTCTGTCTGTATCATTTGCGTACCAATTGCTTTCATAATGTTACCTCGTTTTCTTATTTCTAGGCTCGGGCTAAAAAGGTCCCCCGGACCTTCTCTCACTTTCTTATTTCAAGATGAGAGGCTGAAAACCTCCACTGGAGGTTTTCACTCCCAAAAGTCATCAAATACGGTGATTGGTAGGTGGCGTTTGTGTTGGCCTTTATGCCACCAGTTTTCGATAGTCGCTTGGGCTTCTGGACTGATTGTTTTGCCTTCAAGGTAGTCATCAATTTCATTGTATGTGACTCCAAGTGCAACTTCGTCAGCAAGTCCAGGTTTGTCTTCTTCTAGGTCTGCTGTTGGGATTTTTTCATAAAGGGCTGGGTCTGCACCAAGTTCCTTCAAGAGTTGTTTCCCTTGGCGTTTATTGAGGCGATAAAGAGGGAGAATATCTGCACCACCGTCACCAAACTTGGTAAAGAAACCTGTGATATTTTCCGCAGCATGGTCTGTTCCAATGACCGCTCCGCTATGGGCACCAGCCAGAGCATATTGGGCAATCATACGGCTACGTGCCTTAATATTCCCCTTGTTGAAGTCTGAAACAGGGCTTCCTGTCGCTTCAACTGCTGCTGTCATGGCGTCAGCTGATTCCTTAATATTAACCACCAAGCTGACATCTGGCTGGATAAAAGCGAGGGCTTTTTGAGCGTCTGCTTCATCGGCTTGTACTCCATAAGGCAGACGGACAGCGATAAATTTGTAGCTGTCATCGCCCGTTTCTGTTCGAAGTTCTTCCATGGCCAGTTGAGCAAACCGTCCTGCTAAGGTTGAGTCTTGTCCTCCAGAAATCCCTAGTACAAAAGTTTTTAGGAAGGGATGTTTTTTCAGGTATCTCTTTAAGAAATCAATGGAACGACGGATTTCTTCTTGGGCATCAATCACTGGTTTTACGCCCAATTCTTGGATAATCGTTTCTTGCAAACTCATTCTTCTTCTCCTTCACCAAGGGATTCCTTACGCATCTTATCAATCAAGTCCATCTTGTCTTGCCATACATCACGCGCCAAATCCACTGGATAATGTTGTGGATTAAGCACACGCTTGTACTCATCCCAAAGCTTGTCAAATTCCTTACGAGCATAAGCCTGAATCTCAGTCAAGCTAGGCAGATTGTAAATCAGCTTCCCGTCTTTGAAGATATCCACCAAGAGAGGAACAGCATCAAAATTACGAACGGTCTTCTTGATGTATGTATAAGTCGGATGGAACATCTTGATTTCAGTCATGTCGCTCACATCCACACCATCATAGGTAATGTAGTCGCCTTCTGACTTGCCTTTTTCACGACTGGTAATACGCCACACCTGCTTCTTACCTGGCGTCGACACTTTTTCAGCATTATTTGACAGCTTGATGGTATTGCGCATCTGGCCATTTTCATCTTCGATTGCAACAATCTTGTAAACTGCACCAAGAGCTGGCTGGTCATAGGCTGTAATCAGCTTGGTACCCACGCCCCAGACATCAATCTTGGCCTTTTGCATCTTGAGATTGAGGATAGTATTTTCGTCCAAATCATTAGAAGCATAAATCTTAGCCTCTGTAAAACCAGCCTCGTCCAATTGCTGACGGACTTTCTTGGAGATGTAGGCAATATCCCCAGAGTCAATCCGTACACCCATAAAGTTAATCTGGTCGCCTAGTTCACGCGCCACCTGAATGGCAGCGGGTACCCCAATGCGAAGGGTGTCATAGGTATCCACAAGAAAGACACAATTTTTGTGGGTCGCAGCATAAGCCTTGAAGGCCTCATAGTCATTGCCATAAACCTGTACCAAGGCATGAGCATGGGTCCCCAAGACAGGAATATCAAAAAGTTTACCAGCACGCACATTGCTGGTTCCATTGGCACCACCAATCACCGCTGCGCGTGTTCCCCAGATAGCCGCATCCATTTCTTGAGCTCGACGTGTCCCAAACTCCATCAAGGGTTCATCTTCAATAACCGAGCGAATACGAGCTGCCTTAGTCGCCACCAATGTCTGGTAATTGACAATGTTCAAAAGAGCTGTTTCCACCAACTGACATTGGGCTAGAGGGCCTTCTACCTGCACGATTGGCTCATTAGCAAAGACCAAGTCCCCTTCTTGGGCAGAACGAACAGTCAACTCCAACTTGAAATTGCGGAGGTAGTCCAAGAATGCCCCCTGATAACCAAGCGACTCCAAATAGGCGATATCACTATCCGAAAAACGCAAGTCTTCAAGATAGCTCACAATTCTTTCCAAACCTGCAAAAACTGCATAGCCATTCTTAAAAGGCTGTTGGCGGAAATAAACCTCAAAGACCGCCTTTTTATTGTGAATTCCTTGGTCAAAGTAAACCTGCATCATGTTAATCTGGTACAAGTCAGTGTGCAATGTCAAACTATCATCTGGATACATACTTTTCCTACTTCCTTAGCTAGAAACCCATGAAAATTTTAAGAACTTTCATGTATTCCAATAAATTAGTACTATTATAACACATTTTAGCTGGATTGAGAAAAGAGTAACAAGTTATTCACCACTCTCCAATTCATCCATATCTTGTTCAAACTTTTTCTGAGCCCATTCGCCATAGCTCTTCAGACCAAGATTGCCGATAAAAACCCAAGGAAGGTAAATAACATAAGTAATTGCCCAAGCAGACAGGTATTTAACATTCAAAGGATTGTGCTGATAAATTTCTATGTTGAATTGATAATTCTGTAACATCAAAAGAGCCGTAATAGCCAAGGTTAGTAAAAAACAACCCAAAATCGTAAAATGAAAACGACTATAGTAGGTCACTCCCAGATAACGAGCACGATTGAAAAAGAAGAAAATTCCTACTATCAGAGTATAGACTAGAAAATTCGGATTAAAAATAGAGGGAGCTAATACAGCCACCAAATAGCTTAGAAGCACAAGCCCAATGAAGAGGGTAAAGGATTCCGCTCCAGCTTTATTGATTAGTTGTTCTTCTCTTTCGTCAAGTAATTGATAATGAATAAATTTATTTACCATCTTCTTCCTCCCAAAATAGTTGATCTAAGGTTTTCCCTAAACATCTGCAAATGGACTGGCAGAGCGAGAGACTGGGATTGTATTTCCCTGCCTCTATCAAACCAATAGTCTGGCGTGTCACACCAACAGCCTCTGCCAGTTGACCTTGAGTTAAATCAAGCTCAACCCGAGCTAATTTTAATTTTAAATTTTTAGCCACCTGCGTCCTCCTTATAGTTTTAATACTCATCTACTCTTAAAAAATCCAAAACTAACACAAGCTGTCAGCTATTTATTATAACCTCATTAATTAGCACTCCAATATTATCTTCAACCTAAAATCAGTATGTTGGATTGTTTGAAATAAACTTCCTAGTTTACTCTTTTATTTTTGTTTAGTATTAGCTTTAGTAGAATCTTTTAAACGAGTTTTTATTGCTTGTACTTCTTGTTTAGTTTAGTTGGTTTCATATTACTATTATATAATGCTTTTGGAAATGAGTCTAGTATAAGTCAAAAACGTGGTGAACAGCAAGAGAAGGAGCATACCAAGATGACTGATTTTTTGCTGGTTTTAAGTATGCAAAATAATACTAAACGAAACTAAAATGAATACTTCTTGCTTTTCTTGAGAGTGAAAAAGTACAATAAAATGATTGTAGTGATTACCACAAGATACTGACTAATAGACATCGTATTTGAAGCCACAAATACAGGTAAAGAATAAAAAGGAAGAAGTTCAATTGCTTTGATAAACAAATCATTACTAGTATTCATCATAATCGTATTTAATATATTAGGGATAAAGAGTAGTAAAGCAACTAAAATACCAAATATCAAGCCACTTTTCAATTTGTATAAATAGAAAATGTAAGATAATAGAAAATAAAATAGGACTAACAAAATTGTATTGACTACAATAGCTACTATAAAATCTAATCCTAAATCACCTGGAACACCCAATTTACATACGATGACTAGTAGCACAATGCCATTCAAAGCATAAATAATAGAAACTGAGATGGCATATAGAAAATTAGACAAGACGTAAATCATCCGATTTTTCTTTTGATTATAAAATAAACTGATCGTATTGTTAGAAAAATCCCTGCTAATAATTCGGTTAGCATGTATAACAGCCATTAACATACCGAGCATAGCATAAAAATTTGAAATATGCTTAATACCAAGTGATGTCCCTTGAGTCTTTAGAATAAAGAATGTAACCAGTATCGGCGGTATAAACGAGATAATCAATCCGAGATATATTACGCCTGATGAATATAAATCTCTTATATTTTCCTTAAGAAAATTCAATTTATTTAATTTCATGATTATAACCTTCCTTTATTTTGAACGATTTAGATAAATATCTTTAAGCGTCTCTTTTTTAGTTTCAAAATCAACTACTTTAATAGAGTTTTCGTTAAAAAATTTAAAAAGCTCACTACTTTGAATATTCCCAGACATAGTAATTTTCAGTCCCTCTTCCTGAACAATATCCCCAAATTCTTGTTTGGTAAGGAAAATGTCTTTATCTGTAGCTGATGAAAAAGCTATCTCAAACAAGCAATTATGTCTATCTTTTCCTACTTTTTGGAATGTCAAAAGCCCGTTCTCCAAGAAAAGGACCCTCTCACAAATTTCTTCAATATCTTCTAATTTATGACTCGATATTAAAATTCCCACATTTTCATGTAAAGCTAAGTTTTTTAGAACTGCTAAAACTATTTGTGATGATTCAATATCTAAACCATTAGTCGGTTCATCTAAAATCAATATATCAGGTTCCGTAACGAGAGTTAGAAGCAAAGCTAATTTTTGTTTTGTACCTAAAGAATAGGTCTTTACTTTTTTATTAATAGACTGAGTCAAATCTAACTCTTGGATCAAACTTCCAAATCTTTCTTTATTGTAGTCAACACCATATAAATTTGACAAATATTTTAAATTCTCTAAACCTGTTTTAGATAAAAATAATTTTGGTTCTTCGATTAAATACCCAACATTATCACTACTTATAATATTCCCTGAAGTCGGTTGATTATTCTGAACAAGAATTTTCATCAATGTACTCTTGCCAACTCCGTTTCTCCCTACTAGACCAACAATTTCACCCTTATTAAGTGCAAAATTTATATCTTTGAGAATGATTGAATGAGCATAATGCTTACTTACATTTATAACTTCCATTTTTTATTCCTCCATTAACATTCTTGGTTTTCTCTTTGATTCTCATTAATTTTAAAAAGTTGCGCCTCTTTTTAACAACATTATATCATATATCTAACTTAATGCAATATATAAATGTCATTTTGTAAAATTTTATTAACAAAAAACTCTCTACCACCTAAATGATAGAGAGTTTTCTGCTTATTCAATTTTCTCAAAACATCTACAGCATCGTAGGATTTCACATCTAATGTCTTAGCTACGACTGTATTGTCCTCAATATCGTCTAGAAAGACACAATTTGTAGATTATAACTGCTACTTATCGATAGTTACTCATATCCATTAGTCCACCTCCATACTTATGTCAAGCCCCCTCTTTACTTTATGATTTCATATTCTCCTTACAAATCTTTTTGGTAATAAAATCTTTTTCCTGTGTAGGGATAGTCTTGTAAGGTAAAAACTTCCTTGTAGCCATGCATTTTATAAAAATCTGGAGCTTGAAACTGGTAAGTATTGACAAAAGCAAAACGACAGTTTCGATTCTTAGCTTCAGTTTCTGCTTGCTGCAATAGGTTTGAACCGAGTCCTTGCCCTCTCAGTTCTTCTTTTACAAATAAATACTCGATTTCTAGCCAATTTCCAAAAGTCTCTGCTATCAAACCTGCCATGAGATTGCCCTTTTCATCTTCGACATAAAGATTAAGTGGCTCACTTTCAGCCTCTTCTCTTTTTGAACGGTTATAAACACGAATCAGATTCCCTATTTCTTGTGATTTATGGGATTCCTTATTTTCCAATCTAAAGTACATCTAAACCTCCTTAAACACTGTTACAGCTTGATTATAGTCTTATTTCAATAGACTGTCAAACTAGCAAAAACTCACCAAGCTAAGCTGATGAGTTTCAAATCTATTTTCTAAATTTCCACTGGCTATAAATCCCGAAACCGATAATCCAGATAGCTGAACCGATTGCTCCGACAAATGTAGACTCTTGTAGAAAGAGAGTTACAAAGACAAAGACAAAGAAGAGCATGGTTAAAGGATTTAGGAAACGATAATGGGGCATGAGATAACCATCTGCCATAAAGTCTGGTGACTTGCGATACTTGAGGTGAGCCACCATAATCAAGATATAAATGGCGATATAGACACCTGATGATGATGCCGTAATCAAGGCAAAGGCATCGGAAACTCCTGGCAAGATGTTAATAAAGGCTGCTAGGGCAATCAAGATTGCTGAGGCAATGATGGCATTTTGTGGCACGTTGTGGCGAGAGAGAGTATCTGCCTTAATTGCTTTTAGGAAGCGATTTGGCGAATCATGGGCAATCTGATACAAATGACGACCTGTTGAGTAGAGAGTTGAGTTAAGAGCAGATGCCGCTGATGTCAAAACGACGAAGTTAATCAAGGCTGCCGCCCACTTGACTCCTGCCAATTCAAACACTGTAACAAAGGGAGAATCAGCCGATGCAAGTTCACGCCACGGAATGATAGCCATGATGGCTAAGAGGGCACCACCGTAGAAAAAGGCGATACGCAAAGGAATTTCCTTAACGGCTTTTGGCAAGACCTGACGTGGATTTTTTGTTTCTGAAGTCGTTACCCCGATAAACTCAATCATGAGGTAGGCAAAGAAAACCATCTGGAAGGCCATGACAAAGTTAACTCCACCATTTGGGAAGAGGGAGAAATTGTCAGCAATATTGGCCAAACTTGCTACTCCATGTGGTGTCTTAAAGCCTGTCAAGACCATAAAGACTCCTGTGGCAATCATGGCTAAAATAGCCACAATCTTGACCATCGCAAACCAAAACTCAACTTCCCCAAAGAGTTTCACCGCAATCAAATTGACCAAGGCTAGAATAGTCAAAAATCCAATCTCAATCATCCAACTTGGCCAGCTAGGGAACCAAAACTGGACGTAGTGAGAGATAGCAGTGATTTCCGCCATACCGATAAAGACAACGGATAGCCAGTAAGACCAAACCGAGAAATAACCCCAGCCCTTACCTAAATGGCGCGTGATAAAGTTGATAAAGGTATGTTGCTCAGGGTCTTGGTAGAGCATTTCCCCAACCGCACGCATCATGAGGAACATGAATGCTCCCGTAATCATATAAATTAGTACAATAGAAGGACCTGTTAGGCTGATAGAGCGACCTGCTCCCAAAAAGAGTCCTGTTCCAATTGTTCCCGCAATGGCCATAACCTGCACGTGACGATTGGTCAGACCACGCTCCATCTTATTTTTTTTCTTCTTTGAACTCATAACGTCTCCAATTCAATTTAAAATGGAAAAAGGAGTGAGTGAAGCGCACTGCCTCCTCACTCCTTTTTTTTATTTTTAGGCTGTTTTTTCAACCTTCAAGATTTTTACATCATAGCTACCAACAGGTGTTTCAATAGTTGCTGTATCACCTGTTTTCTTACCAATCAAGGCTTGTCCAATTGGGCTTTCATTTGAAACCTTACCTGCAAAGGCATCTGCACCCGCTGAACCTACGATAATATAAACTTCTTCTTCGTCCTCACCAATTTCTTGAATAGTGACTGTTTTACCAATCGCTACTTCATCATCGGCAACTGAGTCGCTATTGACGATTTCAGCATAACGGATTTTTGTTTCCAAGCTAGAGATTTGTCCTTCGACAAAAGCTTGTTCATCCTTAGCTGCTTCGTATTCACTGTTTTCTGAAAGGTCACCATATGAACGGGCAATCTTAATGCGTTCTACCACTTCTGGTCGGCGGACCAATTTCAATTCTTCTAATTCTTTTTCAAGTTTTTCCTTTTCCGCTAGGGTCATAGGATATGTTTTTTCTGCCATTTTTCTCAACTTTCTTTCGATAGTATTGAATCTCTATCTGAGATTCTCATTTTTGTAGTCTTAGTTTGAACTACTATTTTGAGTAAGCTTGCTATTGACGTGTTCAGCTACATTACGATCATGCTCTTCCTGTGTCACTGCGTAATAGACTTTACCATCTGTAACATTGGCTACAAAGTAAAGGTTCTCACTCTTAGTTTGGTTGATACTTGCTTCAATCGCGTCCTGACTTGGACTATCTACTGGACCAGGCATCAAACCAGGTTTTGTATAAACATTGTATGGTGAATTAACCGATGTATCAATTCCAGCATCATCTGCTAGGCTAATATTTTGACCAAGCTTCCCTTGGGCATACAAGATTGCAATATTGCTTTGAAGTGGCATACCAAGATTCAAACGATTGTAGAAAACACCTGCAATCAACTTACGGTCTTCGGTCTTAGCTCCTTCTTTTTCAACAAGTGAAGCAATTGTTAGCAATTCATTGACTGTCAAGTTTTTAGACTTAATTGCACTATAGTGCGGCGTCAAGGTCTTATCCATAGCTGCCAGCATCTCATCAATCAAACTTTCAATAGTTGTGCTTTCCTTGATAGAGTAGGTCGCTGGGAAAAGATAACCTTCCAAACGGTAACGAGCCCCACTTTCTTTCGTTGGCAAGCTTTCGAGTAGGTTTGGATATTTAGCAACTTCTTGACTGATAAAGTTGTCATCTTGCACTTTAGCCAAGAAAGCTTCCGCTGTCAAAGGTTCTTTAAATTCACCTTGTAATTGGCCTACAGCTTGGGCGATTTGATCAATTGTATATCCTTCTGGAATCGTTAAATCTGCAAGTGAAGGTTCTTGAGGTTCAGGAGTACCACCTTTTTGGAGTTCCTTAATGATATCCTCTGTACTCATGCTCTTTTGCAAATTGTAATATCCAGCCTTCAAATCTGAATAATTTTTATATTTAGCATAAAAAGCAAAAATCACTCCGTGTTTAATCACACCAGAATTTTCAAGTACTGAGCCAATTTCTTGGACATTGGATCCTTCTGGGATTTGAACAGTTACATACTGCTTAGAATTAGCGTCAACTGGTAATAAAGATGACTGGACGTACTGGTAACCGAAGTAACCACCTGCCGAAATCAAGGCAAGGAAAATCAGTAGAGAAATGAAGAAAGCCTTCAAATGTGATTTTTTCTTCTTGACTGGTTTAACTGTCTCACGACGACTACGACTCGGAGTTTCAGAAATGACTTCAACAGCTTCCGTTTCCATAACTGGTTCTGGTTTTGTTACTTCTTTCTGAGGCACTTTTTTAGCTTCAGTCTTATAAGAAACAGCTACTCTTGTTGGAGTTACGTTGAAATCTTCTTCGACCTTTTGTGGACGATTAGTCTCTGGCCCTGGAACCGGTCTTGATGGACTTGCTTCAACTGGTGAAGCTGGAACATCTTGACTAGGGTGACGAGGAGTAATCGGAGCTTCTACTCTTGATTCATCTGCCGGTGATGCAGGCATATCCTCACTAGGATGTTTTGGAACACGTGGTGCATTCTCCATAATTTTTTCAACAGCTGATAGGGATGCAACCATAACATCTTCATCTGCGAGTTTTATTTCAGGAACAAATAGAGCTTCTTTTTTCTCTGCAAGTTCAGTGGCCTCTTGGCGAATCCCTTCATAACGTTTTACTTTTTCTAAATCACGTAAAATCTGCTCTTTAAAGCTTAATTTTTCGTCTTCTCTTGGCTTTTCACTCAAAAGTTTATCCTCCTCGTTGACAATCCATAATATTATATCTTAAAAACGAAAGAAAAGCAACCTAGCATGCTTTTCTAGCTTATTTTTTAGCTTCCCAGACCATATCATACCATGTTTCCCCTGCAAAGGTTGACTGGGACTGGCCTTCATTGACAAATCCATGTTTTTCGTAGTAAGTAATGAGATAGTCATGACAGGTTAGGTTAATGCCTTCTCTTTCGTGTTCAAGAGCTAGTTCTTTCAAAGCTGTTAGCAATTTCTGACCTAGTCCTATTCCCTGTGCCTCCTTGGAAATAGAAAGACAGGTCACAGAGATATAACCACCAGGCTCATGACTATAATCTTGTATATCTTCTGTAAAAGACTGATCTTGCAGATGGCGGTGGGGGACAACTGGTCCCTCTATATAACCAATAATCTTACCCTCTTTTTCTGCAACTAGAAAAGAGGTCTGAATTTCTCGCAAATGCGCCTCAAAAACAGAGCGAGGAATGGCTTCTTCGATCGAAAAATTTTCTAGTTCAATCTCAACGATATGATCTAAATCTTCTAATCTTGCTTTCCTAATTTCCATTGTGCCTCCTAAAAAAAGAGATTAAACCAAATCATACTAAAACATTGACTAGCTGCATAAAGCGAATCTGTCTCTTCTTCATCAATAAAACCGTTCATTTCAAAATAGGAAAGCAACTCATCCGGACTCTTCAAACGAATAGCTTTGTAATCCAGCTCAACTGCCACATCTTTCAAAGCCGCAAGAAGAAGCGTTCCCAATCCCTGTCTCTGATGGTCAGCCTCGATGACTAAAGAATGTATTTCTAGACATTTCGGATTGTGTGGGTAAGGACCACCTAGAACATAGCCCAGAAGCTGATTTTCATCCCTAGCTAGAAGAAAGGTATCCGCACACTTACGGATACTTTCTTCTAAAATATGGGAAGGTTGCTGCTTTTCAGCTAGAAAAGATGAAGCCTGAAGTTCCTCTATCTCAGCCAAATCAGACTTACTTGCCTGAATAATCTTAATTGGAATTTCCATGAGAACGTCCTATTGAACATTGCTTGTCAAGTTAGACAAGAGACGCTCAAATGAATATTCATAGGTTTGGATATCTCCTGCTCCCATAAAGACATAGACAGCATTATCATGGTCTAGGAGTGGAGAAACATTTTCAACAGTGATCACTTGGTGTTTCTTATTGATTTTATTGGCTAGGTCTTCTACCTTAACATCACCATGGTCTACTTCACGAGCAGATCCATAAATTTGCGCTAGGTAAACTGCATCCGCTTGGTTCAAAGCATGGGCAAATTCGTCCAACAAGGCAATGGTTCTTGTAAAGGTATGCGGTTGGAAGACTGCTACAATTTCCTTGCTTGGGTATTTCTGACGAGCCGCATCCAAGGTCGCAATAATTTCTGTTGGATGGTGGGCAAAGTCATCAATAATCACCGTGTCATTGACAATTTTCTCAGTGAAACGACGCTTAACACCGGCAAATGTTTTCAGGTGTTCACGTACCAAGTTCAAATCAAATCCTGCTGTGTAAAGAAGACCAATAACGGCTGTCGCATTCATGATATTGTGACGACCAAAGGTTGGAATGTGGAATTGCCCCAAGTCTTGTCCACGGAAATGAACGGTGAAGGTTGAACCAGTTGTTGAACGAAGAAGATCACTAGCGACAAAGTCATTACCTTCTGCTTCAAAACCATAATAATAAATTGGTGCATCAGACGTAATCTTACGCAATTCAGCATCTTCACCGTAGATAAACAAACCTTTAGTAATTTGTTTAGCATAGTCGTTAAAGGCATTGAAAACATCCTCTAGGCTTGTGAAATAGTCTGGGTGATCAAAGTCAATGTTGGTGATAATAGAGTACTCTGGGTGGTAAGGCATGAAGTGGCGCTCATATTCGTCAGATTCAAAGACAAAATATTTGGCATTGGCCGAACCACGACCTGTCCCATCTCCGATTAAGAAGCTCGTATCTGTAATGTGCGACAAGACATGAGACAACATACCTGTAGTTGAAGTTTTTCCATGCGCTCCAGCTACTCCCATGCTGACAAAGTCACGCATAAAGCTACCTAGGAACTCATGGTAACGTTTGTAGCTGATGCCATTTTGGTCCGCATAGGCAATTTCAACGTTGTTATCTGGACGAAAGGCATTTCCAGCGATAATTTCCATGTCACCGTCTAGATTCTTTTCATCAAAAGGAAGAATAGTAATCCCTGCCTGCTCAAGACCACGTTGAGTAAAGTAGTACTTTTCAACATCTGATCCCTGTACCTTATGCCCCATTTGGTGCAACATCAAGGCCAAGGCACTCATCCCTGATCCCTTAATTCCGATAAAATGATATGTCTTTGACATGTTTTCTCCCCTATTCCGTAATTCTTGTCAGATTCAACTCTTGGGCAACCTGACGTTCTTGTTCTTTTTGTTGATTCTTTTTATTGTAGATTTGGCTCTTCTTCAGAAAATCATAGTTGTTTTTCTTTGGACCTGAAGTTTCTTTTGGCTCAGCTTGAGTCGAAATATTGTTCACTTCTTCCGCCAAGATGTAATGAGACTGGGTCAATTTTTGACTATATTTAACAAATTCACCAGGATTTTCCTTTTGAAAAGGTGCAGTAGGTTGATTGCCCTGTCTAACTAAATTTGGCTGAGAATGGCGTCTTGTAGGAGTAATATCCTTAGTCAGATAGCTTGCTGAGCGTTTCTTTTTCAAATCCGCACGCGCTTCTTCACGCGCCACCTCCGCATAGCTCTTTCCTTCTTTTTTTACTCCTAAACCAGACTTCTTAGGTTTCTCTACTGGCTTTTCAATCGGTTTTACTGGTTTTTCTTCAGTAATAGGGGCCCACTCCAGATAATTCTTATCACGGTATTCTCCCTTGATATTACTGATAAAGTCAGATTCATCATAGAGGTCCATAACCGGCATCTCAGTCAGCATGACCTCATCATCTGAGACCAATGGAAATCGTTCTTCTCTCATTTTCTATTTCCTTTCAACACTTCATTATAGCGTATTGTCTTGATTTTTCAAGTGCTGGCTTCAGAAATTCCCAAAATTTCTCTAATTTCTGCTAGGGTCAGACTGCCACGTGACTCTGTTCCGTCCAATACTTGAGACACCAGATGTTTCTTCTGTTCTTGGAGTTCCTGAATTTTCTCTTCAATGGTTCCCTTGGTCACCAAACGATAGACCTCAACCGTTTCTTCCTGACCCATCCGATGGGCACGGCCAATAGCTTGCGCTTCCACCGCAGGATTCCACCAAAGGTCAACCAAGATAACTGTATCAGCACCTGTCAGGTTCAGACCGACACCACCAGCCTTAAGGGAAATCAGAAAGGCATCTCTCTCCCCTTGGTTAAAGGCCTTGGTCATGTCTTGTCTTTCCTTGGCTGGGGTTGAACCCGTAATTTTAAAGGAAGTCATGCCCAAGTCTGGCAATTCTTGTTCAATTTTCTCCAACATTCCCTTGAACTGCGAGAAAATCAAGACACGGTGTCCGCCATCTGCTACCTGTACCAGCAGGTCCCGGAGACTATCCAGTTTACCACTGGCACCCTGATAATCCTCCATAAAGAGGGCAGGGGTGTCACAGATTTGGCGCAAGCGCATCAGATCAGACAAGATTTCCACTCGACTTCGCTGAAATTCCTGGTCTGAAACTTGAGCCAGACGGTCCCGCATCTGTTGCAACTGGGCTAGGTAAATAGCCTTTTGCTGGTCTTCCAGTTCATTCTTATAAACCACTTCTATCAAATCTGGCAATTCAGTCAGAACTTCTTCTTTCTTGCGTCGCATAACGAAAGGCTTGATAAACTGAGCTACTCGCTCAGCTGGCAATTTCATAAATTCTTTCTTGCTTGGCAAGAGTCCTGGCATAACAATTTGGAAAATAGACCACAACTCACCCAGATGATTTTCAATAGGAGTTCCTGACAAGGCAAAGACCGACGGTACTACAAATTGTCTCAAGGTCTGGGCAATCTTGGTCTGGGCATTTTTCAT
This sequence comes from Streptococcus mitis, assembly GCF_026782895.1. GTDB lineage: Bacteria > Bacillota > Bacilli > Lactobacillales > Streptococcaceae > Streptococcus > Streptococcus mitis_CB. The sequence goes on along the minus strand of NZ_JAKUXJ010000001.1, from coordinate 20,295 downwards.
GACCTGAGCTTCATCTAAGAAAAGGAAGTCAAAGGCCATCCCCTGATAAAGATCACTGTCCTGACGGAAGGTAGCATAACTCGTCACATAGATTTGATGACTCTCAGCAAGAATCTCTTCACGACTAGCTTTCAAACCATGAACAACAGCCACATCCAACTGTGGGGAAAATTTCTGAAATTCATCTGCCCAGTTGTAAATCAAACCCGACGGAGCGAGAATCAAAACCCGACTTTCTTTTGTCACTTGACTAGTCAAAAATGCAATAGTCTGCAGGGTTTTACCAAGTCCCATATCATCAGCCAAAATCCCACCAAAACCATAATGATGGAGCATCTGCAACCAGCCGATTCCCTTTTCCTGATAATCACGCAAGTCAGCCTTAACCTGAGTTGACTGTCTAGGGAAGTCCTCTGGATGCGTCAAATCCTGGGCCAGATTCTGGAATTCCTGTGAAAAAGAAACACGGTCTCGCCCTTCAAAAAGATGAGCTAAACTGTAGGCCAAGGATTTCCGAGCCTGCAAGGCCCCATCTTTTAACTCAAATTGCCCTAATTCCTGTAGATTTTGGCGAATTTTCTTGGTTTCGTCATCGAAAAAGTAGACTTGATTGGACGAATCAATGTAAAAATCCTTGTTGGCAACCAAGGCCTGCATGGCTTGGTCAATTTCCTCTTGGGCGATATCTTGAAAATCAAACTGGATTTCCAAGAGACCTCCCTTGGAGGCAATCTGCACTTGAGGACTTGCTAAACTATAAAGCTCTTCTAACTTGTCTGATAGCTCAACATTTCCGAGTTTTTCAAATACTGGAATGATTTCATGGAAGAAATGATAGACAGATTCCGCTTTTAAGGCCTGACGCCAAGATTGAAAATCTGCTTCAAAACCAGCTGCCAAACAGACTTGGAAGATTCTTTCTTCTAAGTCAGCATCACTCGAAAATGGTAATTCTTCTAACTCTTGTCGGCTAGATATCTGCTTATCTCCATAATCAAACTGAATCTCTAAACGAATCCGATTATCCTCTTCCCTGTCAAAGTAAAAAGAGGGCTCAAAAGTTTTGATATGTAGACGTTCTGGAGCTGAAACGGTCCCCATCTGGCTAAAAAGAGTTAAACAGGAAGCCAACTTATCGCGGTCACTACTATCAAATTGCAGGTATTTCTTTCCATCTTGACCCAAAGGTAGCGCTTTGATTTCCTTGAGAAGACGCATTTGCTGGTCTGTTAGAAAATAAACCTGTCCTTTATGGAAAAGCACAGCTCCCTGATAAAAGACATTGACCCTAGGACTCTCACTGATTTCCATTTCAAAATAATCCGAGTATTCTGTTACTGTAAAGGCAAATAGATTGGCATCAGCATGCATATCCTGAAAAAGCAAGGTTTGGTAACTATCCACTTGATGGTCAAATTGAAAATGGGGCAAGGCCATCAGTAAATTCACACCCTGCTCAAAAAAGGTCAGAGGAAAAAAGAGATGCCGACCTTGGTTTTGAAAAAAAAGGTCTGGAGCTAGTCCTTCCTCCATTAGTCCGCGTAAGAAAGTCAGAAGCTCTTGACTTTCCTCATTAAAGGCTTCCCAAGACAGAGAGTCCTCATAAGTTTTACCAATCATATAAGGTTTTCTCTTCTCGACGACTTTTAAAAAGAGCGGAATATCCCGAATGACGTAGTATTTTTGGCTATTGATTTGCCCGATTCTCAGAGTCCACAAGATATGATTGCTTCCTGCTTCCACCTGACCCACAGCTGACAACTCATAGGTTCGGTCTGATTTTGGAGATAAGATTCGTTCCAAAAATTTTCCACCCAAGGTCACCTTGGTTTCAACGGCCTCTTTTTCCTCATGACCTTCTTCCAGACTCTGCAAGATTTCCTGACCACGCTCATCATTTTTCAAAAAATGCTCCAGAGCCGCCAAATGCACACAGTAGCCCCTCTTTTGGAAAAAATCGCAGGCACAAAAAACCAAATCATCCTCTAAACTATAGCGCAGTTCTTCTTCTGCAACGCGAGCGTAGAGCCGATTGTTCTTTTCCTTGATAATGTCAACCTTACCGGTTTCATAAAGGGCAACGCCTTCGATACGGACTTTCCCCGGAATCAATTTAGCCATATTTTTACCTTTACCTTATCTTTTTATTATACCATATTTTCCCCTATGAAAATAGCCTTCTAGGGATACTTTTCTCCTAGAAGGCTGGATTTTTAACGTTTGGCAAAAGTCGTCACAATCCGCTGACAAACTTCTTGCAGTAGAGATTTAGGCATGGCTACATTGAGGCGGGCATGAAGACTTCCTTCATCCCCATAATCCAAACCAGGATTGAGGATAACCTTGGCTTCATTTCTCAAAAGCTCTTGTAATGTTTCATCAGTCAGGTCATAGGCTGAAAAATCAAGCCAAATCAAGTAGGTTCCTTGCGGTTTCATGACCTTGATTTTAGTCTCTTTTCCAAATAAATCCACCACATAATTGATGTGGTCTTCAAAGACTTGCTTGAGTTCCTCTAACCAATCTTTACCGTATCGATAGGCAGCTTCTGTCGCCAAATAACCCAAGCCTGAAATTTCATGCTGGTTATTGGCCAACTGGCGTTTCTGGTAAGCCACTCGCAACTTATGATTTTCAATAACTGCATATGAATTTTTTGTTCCAGCGATGTTAAAGGTTTTAGTGGCACTAGTCAAGACAATAGCAAATTCTTTAAAGTCAGGATTGATAGTATTGAAGGAATGATGCTTGTGACCAAAAAGGGCCAAATCTTGGTGAATCTCATCTGAAACTAACAGAACACCGTGTTTTTGGCAGAGTTGACCAATCTTCTCCAACACTTCCTTTTCCCACACACGTCCACCAGGATTGTGAGGGTTGCAGAGGATATAGAGTTTGACCTCCTCTTCCACCAAATCCTTTTCAAGTTGATCAAAGTCAATCTCAAACAGACCATCCTTTGCCACCAAAGAATTGGTAATCAATCTACGGTTGTTCAACTTGACACTGCGAGCAAAGGGTGGATAGACAGGTGTGTTAATCAAAACCGCCTCGCCTTCTTTTGTAAAGGCTTGAATAGCTGTTGAGATGGCTGGTACCACACCCTCGATAAAGACAAGAGCCTCTTTGTCAAAGTGGTAACCGTGTTGTGTGGCTTCCCACTTTTGAACTTCCTTAATTAACTCTTCACTGGCATAGGTATAGCCATAAACCAGTTGATCAGCGTAAGTTTGCACAGCTTGGCGGATTTCAGGCAAGACTACAAAGTCCATATCCGCTATCCAAGCTGGTAGGACTTCACTATCCGTTTCTGCTTCTTTCCATTTATAGGTATGGTGCCCTAAACGGTTTGGCAGGCTTGTAAAATCATATTTTCCCATCTTTGTCTTATCCTTCTAATGCTTGGCGCAAATCTGCAATCAAATCTCTAGCATCCTCAATCCCAATAGACAAGCGCAAGAGGTCATCTGTCAAACCGTAAGAATGGCGCACTTCTGCTGGAATATCAGCGTGAGTTTGTGTCGTTGGATAAGTAATGAGACTTTCCACCCCACCTAAACTTTCCGCAAAAGAGAAGACCTTAAGACTGTTCAAAATATGTGGAATGCGTGTTTCATCCGCTACTTTAAAGGAAATCATCCCCCCACGACCAGTATAGAGAACTTCCTTGACTGCTTGAGAATCTTTCAAAAAGGCAACCACTTCTTGGGCGTTAGCTGTTGAACGCTCCATACGAAGAGACAAGGTCTTGAGACCACGAATCAATTGATAACTATCAAATGGCGACAAGACTGCCCCTGTCGTATTGAGATTGTAGAAGAATTTTTCGTATAGTTCTAAACTATTGGTCACAACCACTCCAGCCAAGACATCATTGTGACCTGCTAGATACTTAGTTGCTGAATGAAGGACGATATCTGCTCCATCTTCAATCGGACGTTGGTAGATAGGACTGTAGAAGGTATTGTCCACCACCACTTTGGCACCCTTAGCATGAGCCAATTTTGCTAGTTTTTCAATATTAAATTCCAACATCAAGGGGTTGGTTGGGGTTTCGATATAGAGAACATCCACATCTTTTTCTAACTCGGCAATCAACTCTTCTTCCGTATTGGCATAGGTGAAATGGAAACGGCCTTCCTGCTCCACTTGATTGAACCAGCGGAAAGAACCACCGTAAAGGTCACGGACAGCCAAGACCTTACTTCCTACTGGAAAGACGCTAAAGGCCAGTACAATAGCTGACATTCCTGAGCTAGTAGCTAGGGCATAGTCTGCTGACTCAATAGCCGCCAAGACTTCTTCCGCCTTACTGCGAGTTGGGTTTTTGGTGCGCGTATAGTCAAATCCAGTAGATTTACCAAACTCTGGATGCTGATAGGTCGTTGAAAAATGAAGCGGTGTCACCAAAGCTCCTGTCGCTTCATCTGACTTGATACCCGCCTGGGCCAAAATTGTGTTAATGTGTAATTCCTTGCTCATACAATACCTCCAAATCTATAGTAACTATTGTACCACTTATTTTCATCAACTCATTTTCTTCTTTTCAAGAGCTAGTTATAGTTTCAAACTATATACTTATCGAGTAAAGCCAAAAAAGAATCCAGAAAAACTTCCAGATTCTTTTGTAGCCATGATTACTAGAGTTTTATTTCGACTGAAAGAAATCGTGTTGGGCTAAATAGTCATAATGTTCTTTGTTAAATTGATACTGGCCCAGACGCTGACTAATCTGACCGACATCCACAGAAAAAATAAAGGATTCATTTTGATAGTTCCAGTTCAGCCTAACTGTATTCAAGACTGTCTGATAAGTAAAATCTTTAACGTCATCCCAAGGCATCTCCACGACGTGATTAGAATGATTTTCTGTTACATCACTGATGTCCATCAAGTAAATCCCCTTAGGTGTGAATGCTAGAATTTTAAGCTTCACACTCGACTGAACATAGTAGGAACCACCTATAATGAAAAAATCAATAAAGGATTTCAGCCATGTCTTTTTCTTAAAGACCATAAGAAAATTCTTTTGTCCTTCAATGTGGCAAGTTGAGAGAAATGATTCAATCTGTTTTTCTGTTGCAAACTCCATAATAGCGCCCATGATGTTACCTCCATAACGATTAGTAAATAGGCAGATAAGAACTCTTCACATAAAAGAAGAACTTATCATTTGTTGCATTTTATCTTATTTTTTTAGTAGACAGCATCCCTCCTATAACATTACCCTAGCATGTGCATACTTCCATTAACGCTGGAAGAGGATTTCGAAAGTAACTTTTTATATTTTCATCATATTTATTATATCATAATTCAAATAAACAATCTAAAAAATGTAAGCGTTTTTAATCTGAATTTAACGTTATTCTATTAAAAAACGACAGCTTCTTTCGAAACCATCGTTTTTCTTGAAAAATCCTTATTTGACATGTTTTGCCAATTCTTCTTGGGCTTTTTTATTGGATTCTTCTTTTTCTTTCAGCCATTTTTCTTTGGCTTTTTCATATTCGTCTTTTGTAACTGTCTTATCTTGTAATTTGAGGTATTTATATGATTCAACCCCTTTATTACCAGCCAATGAATATGGTGTTGAGAAAGGAACAATTTTTCTCAACGTTGGTGTTCCACCCAGTGAAACGTTTGGAATTGCTAGAGAGCTATCTACCAACCAAGCTTGGGCATCTGCATATTTTTCATAACGTTTAGCTGGATCTTGTTCCTTATTGGCTTCTTCCAGCATTTGAGTATAGACATCCAGCCCAACAGCCTTAGCCTTGTCATTGGCTTCACCTGGCTCTATACCTAGATTTTGCATCAAACCACCAGAATTAACGTTAAAGACGTCAAGATAGGTTGAAGGATCTTGATAGTCTGCAGTCCAACCACCATTGTAAAGATCATAATCCTTCTGAGCTGCAGTTTGAGCAAGATAACCTGAACTATCATAGTCCTCTGTAGAAAGTTGATGAACATCAATCACAACATTATCTGCACCTAAGACAGATTCTATTGATTGCTTCATGGAATTGATTCCTTGAATTTCAGCCTTATTAGCCAAATCTATAGTTTTATCTAAGTGTATAGGGAATTGGACTCCTTTGGCTTGGAGTTCTTTCTTAGCTTCAGCAAATTTAGCCTTGGCTTTTTCTGGATTGTAGTATGGATCTTGGGCATCTGCAAAGTTGATTCCTTGCCATTCCTTGCCATAGTTGACTATCTTAGAGGCTACTACTTCACCAAAGTCTTTGCCATTGATACTTACGAAGTTTGGAGGAACGACGAGGTTACGCAAAATCTTAGTTGCCCCCTCTTCTCCTTGAGATTGGGCCCCGTAAGCTGTACGGTCATAGGCAAAATTAATGGCTTGACGGAAGTTCTTGTTAAGAACCGCTTCTTGAGTCGATTTCTTTTCAGCATCACTTGTCTTGGAAGTGAATTTATAAGATTTCCTATCCAAGTTGAAGTTTAAGAAGTAAGATGTAGCATCTTGCATGCTATAGATGATATTGTCCTTATTCTTTTCTTTAATTCCTTCAAAACTTGAACTGTTCGGATAGAGACGAGCATAGCTATAAACACCTTCGGTAAAATTACGTGCTAACGCATCTTGGTCACTACCATCAAAATAAGTCAATTTGACATCATCTACAAAGACATTTTTAGCATCCCAGTAGTTAGGATTTTTCTTGTATTCGATGACTGATTTTGAAACAAAGGATTTCATCAAGAACGGTCCATTGTACAAAATGCTAGATGGCTCTACCTTCCCAAAATCATCCCCTTTTGATTTCAAGAAATCTGCATTGACTGGGAAGAGAATAGTTGAGGTTGTTTTTGAGTTCCAGTAAGGTTCTGGTCGTGCCAAGGTATATTGAACGGTTTGGTCATCAAGAGCCTTGACTCCGACAGTTGAAAAGTCGCTTGTTTTACCAGTGATATAGTCATCCAAACCTGCAACGGATTCTTGCACTAAGTACAAGGCTTCTGATTTTTTATCAGCTGCATATTTCAAACCAGTGACAAAATCTTGGGCAGTTACAGGAGCATATTCTTCTCCATCTGCAGTATACCATTTAGCATCCTTACGAAGTTTGTAGGTATAGGTCAAACCGTCTTGAGAAACACTCCAATCCTCTGCCAAAGATGGAATATAGTTTCCATACTGGTCATTTTCCATGAGACCATCTACCAGATTGGTCACAATATCAGTAGTTGTTGCACGATTTTCTGCTAGATAGTTCAAACTAGATGGATCACTTGAGTAAACATAATTGTATGTTTTTGATGCTGTGCTAGAATTTCCACAGGCACTTAACAAAATACCTGCACTTAACACGACACCTGCAAGCGTTGCATACTTGGCCTTAGACTTTTTCATCTCCAGAACCTCCTGATTTAAATATTTGTCTTATTATACATTATAGGTTTTATTTAGTCAATAGTTTTTTAAGTAAAATTTAAGAAAAATTAAATTACTATCTACAAATTATAAAAAATATAATACAAATTAATAAAAAAGAGAATAATTCAAGCATTTCATGATAGAAATGTTCAAATTATCCCTTTTATTTATAAAAAAATTATTGAGAAATTCTTAATTTTGCTCGTAAGCGATTAGCTTGGGCTTTTCCAATCACCTTATCCAACAAATGGGTACGAAGACTCATGACTCCGTAAACTCCTCCACCCATGGCACCGACAAGGGCTACATAAAGAAAGCTCCACAAACGTCCACTTGGTTGGAAAACAAATCCAAGTATCCACTGGATGGCACCTACACCGATGAACATAACAAGCGTTAACAAACTGATTAAAATGGTTCGCTTCAAAATCACCTTGCGCTTGACACCTGTTACCGTACAAATATCTCGATACATCAAAATATTAGGAATAATAAGACCAATTGTTGTAGAAATCAAAGGCCCGTAACTGTGAAAGAGAGCAATGGTTGGCAGTTGCAAGACCAGCTTGGCAATGGAACCATAGATAAAATAGAGAACTGCCTTGCGGTTGCGGAACATGGCCTGAAGCATTGGAGACAAGACCATATACAAGCCTAAAATAGTAGACTGCAAAACTGCAAAGACAAACAAGCCCATGGCCAAACTATCTGGCTTGCCATAGAAGACAGTATAGAGAGGTTCTCCTACCATGACCACTCCAACCGTTGCTGGCAGCAGGAATAAGAAAAGCATGGTAATGCTGTCCTGAACTAGACGAGAAGCCGCCTTCAAGTCCCCCTTTATATAGTTTTCAGTCAAAAGTGGCAAGCCGACACTCCCAATCGAAACCCCAACAGAAATCAAAATCATAGTGATTTTATTAGGATTGGCAGAGAAATAAGAAAACATGACAATTAAGTCTTCATTACTATAGTTGGTAAACCACTTCATGCTATTGATAAAGGTATTTTGGTCCAAGATTTGGAAAAGCTGGATGGCAGACCCTGTCAGGATAAAAGGAATGGCTTCCTTAATGGTGTCGACCAAAAGACGCTTGCTGTTTATCTTATCTCCTGTTTCAAGGACTCTTTTAAGTAATCCTTCTTTGGCAAGGAAATAGATTAAAACTGCAAAACTAGCTACCATACCGACAAAGGCAGCAAAGGTGGATTGGGTAACCGCTGCTAGATAATCTCCTGAACCGAGCTTCATAATGATAAAGGTTGCTAAGAGCATCCAGATAACACGAATGACCTGCTCAGCGATTTGGCTCATAGCATAAGGCTTGAGGTTATTCATTCCTTGGAAGAAACCTCGGATAACACTCATAGATGGGAAAATCAAGACCGCCCAAGCCAAGCTCTGCATGATTGGGATTAAGTCTTTGCCCACGCCAGATAAGTCTGCTAGCCAAGGAGCAAAGACATACAAGATTAAAGCAAAAACCAAACCTAGTCCTATCATAAAGCCTAAAAAGCTCCGAATCAGGGCAAAGCTATGCTCCTCTTCTCGCATGGTATTGTACTTGGCAACTTGCTTGGCCACCGCAACTGGAATACCTGCTGTTGAAATCAGCAAGAACCAGGCATAGATATTGTAGCCCATAGTAAAGAGACCATTTGCTGTAGCCGCATAAGACCCCATCCAGATATACCAAGGGATGATATAAATGGCACCGAGTAGACGACTGATAAAGTTACTAGCCGTTAGCCAAGCAGTCCCCCGTAACATCTGGGCCTGCTGGTGATTGTTTTCGTTAGACATAGATTCCTCATTTAATTTTAATAACTAGGAAAAATTCCTCATCTTCCATTATAAACTTTTCCTTGTCACTTGTAAATTTACGACTTTCGGTTTACAATAGAAAGTATGATTAAGATTGAAACCGTATTAGATATTTTAAAGAAAGATGATCTCTTCCGTGAGATTATCGACCAAGGACATTATCACTACAACTACAGCCATGTCATATTTGACACCATCTGCTATGACAGCCGCAAGGCTAAAGAAAAGAGCCTCTTTTTCGTTAAAGGTGCTGCCTTTAAGAAGGAATTTCTGATTTCCGCCATCTCTCAAGGCCTCGGTTGGTATGTGGCTGAAAAAGACTATGAGGTTGGTATTCCTGCTATCATCGTCAGTGATATCAAGAAAGCCATGAGTTTGGTAGCTATGGAATTTTATGGCAATCCACAGAAAAAACTCAAACTCCTTGCCTTTACTGGTACTAAGGGTAAAACAACAGCAGCCTACTTCGCCTATAACATTTTATCTCAAGGGCATCGACCTGCTATGCTCTCGACCATGAATACAACTCTAGATGGCAAGACTTTCTTTAAGTCTGCATTAACAACCCCTGAGAGTATTGACCTCTTTGATATGATGAATCAAGCTGTGCAAAATGGCCGTACTCACCTCATCATGGAAGTATCCAGTCAGGCCTATCTGGTCAAACGTGTCTATGGTCTAACCTTTGATGTGGGAGTTTTCCTCAATATCAGCCCCGACCATATCGGCCCGATTGAACACCCTAGCTTTGAAGACTACTTCTACCACAAGCGTCTCTTGATGAAAAATAGCCGAGCAGTCATCATTAACAGTGACATGGACCACTTCTCTGTACTAAAAGAACAGGTGGAAAATCAAGACCATGATTTCTACGGTAGCCAGTCTGATAACCAAATCGAGAATTCCAAAGCCTTTAGCTTTTCAGCTACGGGTAAACTCGCTGGAGATTATGATATCCAACTCATTGGCTACTTCAATCAAGAAAATGCCGTTGCTGCTGGACTTGCTTGCCTCCGTCTCGGAGCTAGTCTTGAGGACATCAAAAAAGGTATCGCTGCAACCCGCGTTCCTGGTCGTATGGAAGTCCTCACGCAGAAAAATGGAGCCAAGGTCTTCATCGACTATGCCCACAATGGTGATAGTCTCAAAAAACTAATCAATGTGGTTGAAACTCATCAAACTGGAAAGATTGCTCTGGTGTTAGGTTCGACAGGAAACAAGGGAGAAAGCCGTCGTAAGGACTTTGGCCTCCTCCTCAATCAACACCCTGAGATTCAAGTCTTTCTGACTGCTGATGACCCCAACTATGAAGACCCAATGGCCATTGCAGATGAAATTAGTAGCTACATCAATCATCCTGTTGAAAAAATTGCGGATCGCCAAGAAGCCATCAAGGCAGCTATGGCTATCACAAATCACGAATTAGATGCAGTTATTATCGCCGGTAAGGGTGCCGATTGCTACCAAATCGTCCAAGGCAAGAAAGAAGCCTATCCTGGAGATGCAGCCGTCGCAGAAAATTATTTATAAGATAGTAAAAAAATCAAGGGAAATGGAACCCTTGATTTTTTCTATTTTTATTTAAAAGCGTTTTTCAACCCTTCAACGGCACCTTCTACAGCACCTTTAGCATCTTCAACTACTTCTTTTGCCTTAGCAACTGTCTTTTCTACAGCACCTTCTGCTTCAGTCTTACCATCCCCAGTAACTTTACCAAATCCTTCTTTGATAGCGCCTGTTGCTTGTTCCAATTTGTTTTCAAGTGACATATGATTGTCTCCTTTAATTTTATTCCGATATGTGTTACCGGTTACATATAGTTTATACCGAATACTAAGGAAAGTCAAACAATGTGCTCAGAAACAAGAAATCAGGCCAAGTAGAAAGTTAATCTTTCCTTATCCAAATCGATAGCCAACTCATACTTTCCATCTTCATTTTGGACAATATAACCTAGGATAACTAAACTGTCCACAAAGATGTCACGGCGTTTCTGCATAAGCTGGTCTTTTTTGAGAAATTTCAACAAAAAAGTCGTCATATATTTGAGAGCATACTCAGGATTAACATCTCCCAAAATAGCATAAAGTTCCTGTTGTTTTTCTGTCAAAGGATACTGATGTTTGACCTTGTAGAAATAATTGGACAGGGTCATTTTTGATCTCGCAAAGTCTGTCTTTTCAACTAAAATAGCTGCATTGGTTTGATTTCGTAATTCCGTCTCAAAACTCTGCTCTAACAAGGCTTGATAGACTGGACTATCTTCGCTGACAAAAATCTCTTGATCCAGTTCGAGACTATCGAGTGATTTAAGCATGGGAAGATTAAGGTAATAGCGCTTATTTTCCCGACGAATCAAGCCAGCCTTTATATACTCTTCCATGAGTTTATCAACTGCCACATCTGGAAATTGAGCCTTAATTTCTCGTAAAATCACATCCTCATGCTGGTCCAGATAGCGAATCAATTCTCCAAAAAATGGCTGTCTCGTCAAACGAGATGGATTAAAAATCTGAATCATGAAGATTCCTTTCTTTACATTCTAACAGAGGCGATGCTGCCAACTGACTGGGATTGGTCCCAGCTTGGTTCAGAGGCACAGGCAGACCTAGTTCTCTATAATACTCTCTCCAAAAATCACTAATGTCCTGCTCCCCATCACCAAATTTCATGGGAATGGTTTCAAAAATCGGTAGGATTTCTGCCATATACTGGGAACAGTAAAAACCAGCTCCATCTGGATAGAAAGAAGCATTATAAGGAGCTCCCAGATGTTTGCAAGCTCTTTCCTTCACCGACTGGATATCTATTTCTGGGTAGACATAGAGGTCGTACAAGTGATTAGACTCAAAGAAGTCTGCTGGTTCTTGACAGATAACACCAAATTTTCCACTAGCGTGGTAAATCATCCCATCCAAACAAATGGCAACATGGTTATAGTTGCCTGTGGAAGTCTGGATGGCCTGTCCTATGTCCGACTCATCTCTCACAAAAATCAAATCGCCATTTTCTAACATACTTCACTCCTAGAAAAAAAGGAGCCGAAACTCCTTTCGATATAAGGCAAACTAGCCTTTCCTAATTTGAACTTTAACACTCAAAATCTTAAGCATTAAAGCTTTCAGTCAATTGAGGTACCACTTGTTTCTTACGTGAAACAGCACCAGCAAGGAAGGCATGATTGTTTTCAAGTTTGAAATTGAAGGCTGCTTCAATCTTGTCCATGTTAGCACCAAGTGCTAGGATTTCTGAGTTTGAGTTGACGATATCTGTAATCATCAAGACAAAGTCAGAGTAACCGTTTGCTTCGTTGGCAGCTTGCATTGCAGCTTCAATTTCTGCTTGACGTTCCAAAACTTCAGCGATATCAACTGTGTTTACTTGAGCAACACGGACATTATTTCCGTTCAATTCAAAAGTTTTAGCATCGATGTCAATCAATTCGTCAGCAGATTTGCTAGCCAAGTTTGTACCAGCTTTCAACATAGCTAAACCATATTCTTCCAAGTTGACACCAGCTAATTCTGCCAATTCAGGAGCAATGACTGTATCTGTTGGATGTGTTGTTGGTGATTTCAAAAGAAGGGTATCTGAAATCAAACCTGAAAGCATCAAACCAGCAATCTCTTTAGGCACAGCTACACCATGTTCTTTGAACATACGGTAAACGATTGAAGATGCTGATCCAACTGGCTCCAAACGCATATAAAGTGGGCTTGCAGTTTCAAAATTAGCCACACGGTGGTGGTCCACAACACCATAAACTTCTACTTCAGCGATATCTGATACAGATTGTTGGAATTCATTGTGGTCAGTTAAGATAACTTGCTCTGCGCCTTCTGCTTTAGCAGAAGTGATAACACGCGGTGCTTCTACACCAAAATAGTTCAAGACAAAGGCTGTTTCTTCATTTGGAGTTCCAAGGGCAACAGCTTCCGTATCCAAACCATAAGCTTCTTTTGCAAGGTAGGCAAAGGCTACAGATGACCCGATGGCATCTGAGTCTGGATTTTGGTGACCAAATACTAGAATCTTAGACATGATAATACCTCATTTTGTTTATTCTCTTTATTGTAGCATTTTTTTCGCTTTTTGACAAAAGTAAGAGGAGTCAAAGGGCTCCTCACGATTCTTCAAAATAACTGATACTCTTCGAAAATCAAATTCAAACCACGTCAGCTTCGCCTTGCCGTACTCAAGTACTGTCTACGGCTAGCTTCCTAGTTTGCTCCTTGATTTTCATTGAGTATGAGTAAATTTCTATCTTGATTTTCAGATAAAAATCTTTCCTTCTGTGGCCTCTTCTTACGCTTGAGAAGGGCTTCAGCCGACATGGCTTCTTCCTTACTGGCAAAACCTTGAGCATAGATAAGTTTGACTGGCAAGCGTGCTCGTGTATATTTGGCTCCCTTCCCACTATTGTGGACAGCGAGGCGTCTTCTCACATCAGTCGTATAGCCTGTATAGTAGGATCCGTCACGACACTCCAGTACGTACATATAAGCCTTATGATCCATAATAAATCTCTTCAAGTTCAGGTGTATAAGAGCCATCATCATTGTGGACAATGAGAGGTGGCAAAACCTTAAAGCCACTTGTCGAGCCATCCTTGATGGCCTCAATCAAAAGCATATTGGCTTCCTTTTCTCTTTTTGGATAAACAAACTGCAGGCGCTTGGGGGCTAGATTATGCCGTTGTAACGTATCCAAAATATCCAGAAGTCGATCAGGGCGATGAACCATGGCCAAACGCCCATTGGATTTGAGAATACTCTGGGCACTACGACAGATTTCCTGCAAATTGGTCGTGATTTCGTGGCGAGCCAAGAGATAATGTTCACTCTCATTCAGGTTTGAATGAGGATCCACCTTGAAATAGGGTGGATTACACAAAATCATATCCACCTTACTTCCCTGTATACGAGAAGGCATATTTTTCAAATCATCACAGATGACCTCCATCTGCTCTTCTAAACCATTCAAACGGACAGAGCGTTCAGCCATATCTGCCAAACGCTCCTGAATCTCAACAGCCAAAATCTGTGCATGAGTCCGAGTGCTAGCAAATAGCCCCACCGCTCCATTTCCAGCGCAAAAATCCACTATCAAGCCCTTCTTAGGAAAACGTGGAAAACGTGACAAGAGAACACTATCCACCGAATAGCTAAAAACCTCTCTATTTTGAATGATTTTGATATCTGTCGAAAAGAGCTGGTTAATGCGCTCCCCTGATTTTAATAATTGTTCTTCTTCCATGGTCCTATTATAGCAAATTTATATTAACATTACAAAAGATAGAAATTTCTAACTAGTGCTTCTGCTTCTTCAAATGTTGAAGGGCTTCCTTAGTCCAAATTGGCATCATTCGTTTGAGAGGAGCGAAGCCGTAATTAAAACGGTCACTTGAAAAGCGTCTCCGTCTCGGAAACTGGTGCTTTTCTTCCTCCAAAGTGCGGATAGAAAGGCTGGCTTTCCCTGTAAATTCATCTAAATCCACTACCTGAACTTGAACCTCTTCATCGACTTTCAAGGCTTCATGAATATTTTCAATAAATCCTGTTCGAATCTCTGAAATGTGAATCAGCCCTGTATCACCCGTCTCTAACTCAACAAAGGCACCGTAGGGCTGAATCCCTGTAATACGCCCCTTTAGCTTATCACCGATTTTCATCTTAGTCCTCAATTTCAATGGTTTCAATCACGACATCTTCAACTGGCTTGTCCATAGCCCCTGTCTCAACAGAAGCAATGGCATCCAAGACAGCGTAAGAAGCTTCATCAGCTAGCTGACCAAATACAGTGTGACGACGGTCTAGGTGAGGTGTCCCACCTTGCTCTGCATAGATTTCTGCGATCGGTTCTGGCCAACCACCACGAGCAATCTCCTTTTTAGAATAAGGCAAATGTTGATTTTGCACGATAAAGAACTGGCTGCCGTTGGTATTTGGACCAGCATTGGCCATAGAAAGGGCACCACGGATATTATAAAGTTCTTCTGAGACTTCATCCTCAAATGATTCTCCGTAGATCGACTCGCCACCCATACCAGTTCCAGTTGGGTCTCCACCTTGAATCATAAAGTCCTTGATAATACGATGGAAAATGACACCATCATAGTAACCATCTTTTGAAAGAGCTACAAAGTTAGCCACTGTTTTAGGAGCATGTTCAGGGAAAAGCTTGATACGCAAGTCTCCGTGATTGGTCTTAATAGTCGCGATAGGACCTTCTACTGTTTCAATGTCTACTTGTGGGAAATGCAATTCTTTTTCTACCATACCAAATCCTTCTAAGGCATCAAAAATGCCATCTTCTTCTAATGTTTTTGTAATATAATCTGCTTTTTCTTTGATGTTATCATGAGAAATTCCCATGGCAACGCTGATTCCAGCATAATCAAAGAGTTCCAAGTCATTCAGCCCATCTCCAAAGACCATGATGTTCTCTGGTTTCAAACCAAGGTGTTCCACAATCTTTTCCACACCCGTCGCTTTGGAGCCTGAAATCGGCACAATATCAGACGAATGTTGATGCCAACGAACCATGCGAAGTTTATCAGAGAGACTGTCAGGCAAGTGCAAGTCATCTCCCTTATCTTCAAAAGTCCACATCTGATATATATCTTCTTTTTCATGAAAATCAGGATCTACATCCAAATCAGGGTAAATTGGATTAATCGCTTCACTAATCATATCGGTGCGAGTCGACAACTTGGCATCATGACTCCCAACCAAACCATACTCAATTCCCTCTTGCTTGGCCCAAGAGATATACTCCTCAACATCTGACTTCTCAATCTGATGTTGATAAATAACCTGACCTTTTTTATCTTCGATGTAGGCCCCATTTAAGGTTACAAAAAAGTCAGGTTTGAGCTCACGAATCTCCGGAACGACACCAAAAATCCCTCGTCCAGAAGCAATACCTGTCAAAATTCCTTTCTCACGTAATTGCTTAAAAACAGTTGGGATTGAAGCTGGAATAAAACCAGTCTTGGAATTTCGCAATGTATCATCAATATCAAAAAAGACAATCTTGATTTTCTTTGCCTTATATCTTAATTTCGCATCCATCTCACTACCTCTTTCAATCTAACTCTTTCCATTATACCATAAAGTAGCTAAATCCCCTATTTTCAAAAAGTTTCCAGTTTTATTGTAAGTCCTTGGATAAGTATAAAACTAAATCATTATCATTTTGACAACTTGCACCCATTTCTAGCGGTTTATTTCTATACCACACACCTGTCCCATCTGGAATGTAGCCTCGTTTGATATACAATCTCTGGGCAGGACCATACCCCGAGTGCAAACCTACACCTAGAGTGACCTTACTCGAAACAAACTTGATTCGTTTTTCTGCTTCTTCTAGCAGTTGATTCCCAATCCCTTGATTTCGAAAAGACTCAAACACATTAAAATCTGATAATTCTGGATAGACTTCTGCAAAAGGACCATGTTTAGCAGAGGGCAAAATGGTAACGTAGCCCGCTACAGCACCATCAATCTCTGCAACTAAGACTTCTCTCTACCCATTTTTCTGTTCCAGAAAATATCTAGCCAAAATTTCCTCTCTACCAGGCCAACCTTGATTCATAAATCCATGAGATAAGGATTCAATATCAGACTTAATCATATTTCTAATCGTACAATTCATCTTTGACTTACCCACCTTTACTCTTTTTATTACCATTATAGCACGCCAAGGTCAGAAAAAAACTATCTCGTGAAAAAAGATCCAACCGAGTCTGAAAAAGAGGTCCACTGGACCCAAACTCGCTCTCTCATTTCAAGTCTCGTGAAAAAAAGACCCGTCGGGGTCTTAATTCGCTTTCTTTTTTCCGAGCTCATGAAAAAGAGGTCCACTGGACCCAAACTCGCTCTTTCATTTCAAGGCTCGTGAAAAAAAGACCCACCCGGGTCTTTTCTTTAATCTTCGTTTACGAAAGGCATCAAAGCCATTACGCGAGCGCGTTTGATAGCTGTTGTTACTTTACGTTGGTTTTTAGCTGAAGTTCCTGTTACACGACGAGGAAGGATTTTCCCACGTTCTGAAACGAAACGGCTAAGAAGCTCAGTATCTTTGTAATCAACATATTCAATTTTGTTTGCTGCGATGTAATCAACTTTTTTACGGCGTTTGAATCCGCCACGACGTTGTTGAGCCATGTTTTTTCTCCTTTATAATTTTAGTTGTCCATTAGAATGGTAAATCATCATCTGAAATATCCAATGGATTTGTTGCTCCAAATGGATTTTCATCACGTGAAAAGTCTGGTACTGAATTTGTAGGTGCTGAATAGTTTGCAGTTGGTGCAGAGTAAGCTCCACCTGTATGACCCTCACGCACACTACGGCTTTCCAACATTTGGAAATTCTCAGCCACGACCTCTGTCACGTAGACACGTTGTCCTTGCTGATTATCGTAACTACGAGTCTGGATACGACCTGTCACCCCGATAAGTGAGCCTTTTTTAGCCCAGTTAGCAAGGTTTTCAGCCTGTTGGCGCCACATAACGACATTGATAAAATCAGCCTCACGTTCGCCATTTTGACTCTTAAATGTACGGTTTACTGCAAGAGTAAAAGTCGCAACTGCTACATTTGATGGGGTATAACGCAACTCAGCGTCACGTGTCATACGCCCTACAAGTACAACATTGTTAATCATAGTTTACCTTCTTACGCGTCAGTTTTGACGATCATGTGACGAAGAATGTCAGCGTTGATTTTTGAAAGACGGTCAAACTCTTTAAGAGCTGCATCGTCGTTTGCTTCAACGTTAACGATGTGGTAAAGTCCTTCACGGAAATCTTTGATTTCGTATGCAAGACGGCGTTTTTCCCAAGATTTTGATTCAACAACAGTTGCACCGTTGTCAGTCAAAATAGAGTCAAAACGTGCTACCAAAGCGTTTTTAGCTTCTTCTTCAATGTTTGGACGAATGATATAAAGAATTTCGTATTTAGCCATTGATATGTTCCTCCTTTTGGTCTAATGACCCCAAGACTTTGCAAGGGGTAAGTGAGGTTCGCTCACAATAAACTATTATACTAAAAAAAAAATTTTTACGCAAGTAAAAACACCGAAATAAAAAAAGAAGATGACGAATCATCTTCTTAAAAACTATGAGTTTTTAGTCTTCTTTTTTCTTGCGAGAAAGAAGTCCAAATCCACCTAGGGCTCCAAAAAGTCCAAGCGCTGCAAGACTAGCGTTAGCTTCTGTACCTGTGTTAGGCAATTCTTTTTGACCATCAACATATTTAGGTGTTGCTGGTTTAGCAGCTGTGTCAGTTGCTACTGTTGCATCTGCTTGAGCTGGTGCCGCTGGTTGAGTTTGATTTGGTGTTGCTGGCTGTCCTGGTTCCGTAGGAGTTACAGGTTGATCAGGAGCAGTTGGTCTTGACGGAACATTTTGTGGAGTAGGAGTTGGTCTGTAGTTGTTACCACCATTTCCACCACCGTTATATCCATCTCCATTATATGGATTAGTTTCTGGAATGCGTTTAGGAATTACCGTTACTGGGACGTCTACTACTACAATTTCTCCTGTTGGTAGTTTCACCTTCACTTTAACACTTGGTTTCACTCCTGGTGTTTCAGTTGTAGGGATTTCCCCAACTTCGATAATTTCAGCATCTTTTGGTAATTTAACATGACCTTTCACATCTTCTTTAGTGATTGGCGTTCCTACTTCAACCACGATTGGTGTTGCTGTAACAGTTTCTTTTGGTGTTTGTGGCTCTTCTTTACGTTCTACCACATTTACAACTGCTGGAACTTCAACTAATAGATTACCATCTTTATCCTTAACAACTACAATTACATTCTTCTTACCTGGTGTTTTTGTATCAGGTTGTTCTTTGAATTTAAATGTTGCCCCTTCTGGGAAGTCTTTAGGATTAATATTATCTTTTGCTTCTGGAGCTTTATCTGGATTCACTGTAACTTCTTGCTCTTTACCTTGAACCACGATAACTTTCGCAGGTACTTCTACGATTGAATCTCCATCTTCATCTTTAACAACTACTGTTACATCTTTAATTCCTGGTGTTTTAGTGTCAACATCTTCTTTGTACCCAACTTTTGCTTTTGCTTCTTTAGGGAAAACAGATGGATCTACAGATTTATTCACATCTGGTTGAGTATTCTCAGGATTTGCTGCTACGTATTGAGTCTTAGGTCCTACTACAGTAACTTTCGCTGGGATTTCTGCAATTGGTTCACCATTTAGTTTTGCTACAACAACAACATCTTTATCTCCTGGTGTTGTTGTATCCACTGGAGTTTTATACTCAAATGTTGTTCCGTCTGGGAAGTCAGTTGGGACAATATTTTCTGCAGGAATTACTTTCTTAGGATCTGTATCTACTGGTACATATTGTCTATATGCATCAACTACACGCACTGTTGTTGGTACTGTTACAAGTTTATTACCATCTTTATCCTTAACGATCACGTTTACTGGGTAATCTCCAGCTTCTGAAATATTTACCGGATCTTTTCCGTCAACTTTTTCGTATTCGAAAGTTGCTCCCTCTGGATAATCACCTTTGTTAATGCTATTTTCTGCAAGTGGTTGACCTTGATCAACAGGAATAATTTGTGGATTTCCTTGTACCACTTTAACTTTCGCAGGTACTTCTACGATTGTATCTCCATCTTTATCTTTAACAACTACAGTTACATCTTTTTCACCTGGTGTTTTAGAAATATCTTTTTCTTTATATTCAGGTTTTGCTTCTGCTTCTTTAGGGAATACTGATGGATCTACAGATTTATTTACATCTGGTTCGTTTCCTACTGCTACATACTGAGTCTTAGGTCCTACTACAGTAACTTTCGCTGGGATTTCTGCAATTGGTTCACCATTTAGTTTTGCTACAACAACAACATCTTTATCTCCTGGTGTTGATGTGTCAACTGGAGTTTTATACTCAAATGTTGTTCCGTCTGGGAAGTCAGTTGGGACAATATTTTCTGCAGGAATTACTTTCTTAGGATCTGTATCTACTGGTACATATTGTCTATATGCATCAACTACACGTACTGTTGTTGGTACTGTTACA